>JAATGT010000332.1 GCA_015654525.1 Bacteroidales bacterium | reverse complement strand
TTTCAGCTCTGCCCGGATATTTTCCACTTGTTTAGGTGTATTCGGATTAAAAAGAATTTCTGTTAGCAAATAATCGTCTTCCGACAGCAGTCCTTTGGCAATGTCCATGTGACGCTTAAATGTTGTTCCCGGAGCTTCCTGGGGTTTCATGACCGAAGCAAATACTAAAGTTGAAGCAAACGGAATGGATAATGAATAAGCTATCGTTTCGTCATGCTCGTTGAAGCTGTATTCAAATATTTTTAGGTGCAATGATCCATATAAGTCTTTGAAAAATGCCTTGCCCATGTGGTCCGATTCCGAAATAATAATGGCACTTTGAGTACTTAGGTTGTCGAGTGTGGCAAAGGTCGGACCGAACATAGGATGAGTGGAAACATAACGCATACCGGTACTTTTGTAGTATGCCTGCAAACCTGTTTTTACCGAAGCAATATCTGAAATAATACAGTTTTTAGGCAGATAGAGCAATATAGTTTGAAAAGCTTCAATGGTAAACTTCAATGTTACACAGTTAATCACCAGCTCCGGTTCAAAAGCCCGAACTTCTTCGTAGTCGGTCATGCGATAGGTGTTGAACACAAAGCGCAACCGTTTTGGGTCGGTATCAAACAAAGCCACTTCGTGCTGAATGCACAAAACATCGGTAAGGAATGTGCCCATTTTTCCGGCACCAAGAATTAATATCTTCATTTTTTTAAGTAAACTAATCAATAAGTAAACGTGTTGACTGGGAACGAAAGTTTATTTATGCTTACAAAATATCGCTTGTAAATATTTTGCTTTTCAGACAGCAAAGGTAAATAAAAAGCTACAACTTTTCCATCGGTACATTATCATATTATCACATCATCACATCGTCACATCCTTTTTCTTTCCATATTCTTTATCAATTTTCAGAAATGGAATGATTGCCAATGTGGGGATGGCACAAATCATAATCCAGATAAAAAAATGTTGGTAGCCAAAGATGTTTTGCAACCAACCGGCTATCATACCCGGAAGCATCATGCCCAAAGCCATAAATCCGGTGCAGATGGCATAATGAGCTGTTTTATGTTCGCCATCGGCAAAGTAAATCATATAAAGCATGTAGGCGGTGAATCCGAATCCGTAACCGAATTGTTCGATAGCCACGGCGATATTTATAAGGATAAAACTCGTAGGGAGTGCCCACGAGAGGTACACGTAAGCCAAGTGCGGTAGCGTAATGCTCAGTGCCATGGGCCATATCCAGTATTTCAATCCTTTGCGCGAAGCTGCAATTCCACCTGTAATTCCGCCAAGCGTCAATGCAATGATGCCTACCGTTCCGTAAACTAGTCCCACTTGTTCGGTGCTGAGACCGAGTCCCCCAACAGCTCGGGCGTCGAGCAGGAAAGGGGAGGCCATTTTTACCAACATGGCTTCACCCAATCGGTAAAGCAACATAAATATGATGGCCAGCAGAATTCCTTTTTTTTGAAAAAAGGAGGCGAAGGTAAGCCCGAACTCTCGGAAGATTTCTTTGGGAGTGCTGCCCGCTTTCGTGGAATCGGAATCGGGATGGGGTAGTGCAAAGCGATGATAAACAAAGAATGACACAAAAAGTCCCGATAAGACAAAGAAGGTGATGCTCCACGCTAGGCGAAGATTACCTGCATAATGCTCCAACATGCCGGCGAGAATAATTAGTAATCCTTGTCCAGAAATCATGGCCAAGCGGTAGAACGTGCTTCGGATTCCTACGAAAAAGGATTGCTGCTGGTTATCCAATGCCAACATATAAAATCCATCGGCGGCAATATCGTGCGTGGCTGAGCTGAAAGCTATCAGCCACAATACCGCCAGTGTGGCTTGAAAGAAAAACGGCATGGGGATGAGAAAAGCTACTCCTGCCAATCCGGCTCCGATAAGCAATTGCATCGTAACTATCCACCAACGCTTAGTTTTGATAATATCTACAAACGGACTCCAGAATGGCTTGATGACCCAGGGTAGATACAGCCAACTGGTATAAAGGGCTATGTCCGTATTGGAAATGCCGAGGCGTTTGTACATTATTACCGCAACGGTCATAGCTACCACATAGGGGATGCCTTCGGCAAAATAAAGGGTCGGTATCCACGACCAAGGGGATTTACCCCCAGCCCCTAAAGGGAAGTTGAGGTTAGTATTGTTTATATTCTTTTTTTTCTTCATAATGCATTAATAAAAAATATTTTACTCCCCTTTAGGGGGCGGGTAGTAGCTAAAGGTATATCTTCTTCAACTCAGCCTCCCTGAAGTAATGCAACAAAATCTTGTCATACGAATATCCTTTTTCGCCCATCACGGCAGCACCAATCTGGCAGAGTCCCACGCCATGCCCCCAACCGGCCCCGGTAAGGGTGAAATGCTGCGGAATTCCGTCTACTATCTCTGATTTATCCACCACAAAAGCGGAACTATACAGATGTGAGTTCGATAGCCATTTGCGGATTTCCAGCTCTTTGCCAACAATAATGGATAGTTTCGTCCCTGCAATTTTGAGTTCAATAATCCGTCCCGATTCTCCGCGTTTTACCGGAATCAAATCAATGATTTGTCCAAAGTCAATACCTGAGCGGCAGGTGAGAATTTCGGATAATTCGGCTTGCGTGTATTCTACTTTCCAGCGATAGAAGTCGGTGGTTTCCTGATCGTAATTGTTGAGCACTTGTGCCAATACCTTTTTGTCTGTAGTGTTACAAAATGCTTCGGGCGATTGGCGTATCCATTTTTTGGCGTTGACTTCTAGGGCCAAATCTAACTCGAATCCGACCGGATCTGTTGGGTTGTCGATGACCTTGGTGAGGTAGGGGTGATGCTCCGGTGCCCAACAGTTTTCAAAGGTTTCGGAAGCTCCGCCGCAAGATTTGCTGAAACGGGTATCGCAAATTTTTCCGTCGTACATCAACACTTCTCCGCGAGTGGACTTAATAGCTTTTTCGACTGCTGTGGTCAAAGCTCGTGTAATACCTTGATAACGTTGACAGTGATCATCTGCACAAACATCAAAATGGGTGTGCGCATCGCGTTCGTACCATTTGATATATTTGTCGGGTTCTTGT
Organism: Bacteroidales bacterium; assembly: GCA_015654525.1. Taxonomy (GTDB): domain Bacteria; phylum Bacteroidota; class Bacteroidia; order Bacteroidales; family Paludibacteraceae; genus Paludibacter. Next base: position 17,814 of record JAATGT010000332.1, on the reverse strand, counting down.
CGTAGAGACAACGCATGCGTTGTCTCTACTGGATTCATAATCGGATTCAACAACCAACTTCTCGAAATAACAGCATGCGCCTTTAATAGTTCTTCCGATGCGGTGGCGCTCATTTCGCTGGAAATTACGCTGGTAAGGTAATCTTCGACCGAAATACAATTGATGGCGGTTAAAATGCAATTTTCATGTAGAGACAAGGCATGCCTTGTCTCTACAGCATGTGTTGTTTTTACATCATACATTGTTTCAATAATAATTTTCAATACACCTTTGAACCGTTGATTTTCCTTGCGCTCCCAATGAAAATTAATGCCAATCACTACATCTATTAAATCAAATGATGTTTCGTTATTGCTAGGTTCAAAGACAATTTCGTCCCAATTTTTACCATCGAAAGCAATAGCTCCGTGGAGACACACAACTTTATGTTTCCCAGAGTAGTTTTTACCACTTGATGTGAAAGTCCCGTTCAGCACAAATTCAATTTCATTGGCAGAGAGTATGCCTACTTGTATAGTGGGTTCTGGAATGTTCATTTGCCTACAATATTTTTATATACACCAATTTCAATTTGTTGGTGCTCAATTTTTTTTTGAAGTCCGGCCATTTGCTCTTGTAGTGCTTTAATCTGATTTTGGAGCTCCAGTTCCTTGGGTGTAACATAGTCCACCGGCAATGCAGCTCCCAGTTCAGCCACAAAATTATGATTCAAAGCCAGGCTCGCTTTCCATAAAATGCCCATTTGTAAAGACGGACTCTCGGCGTATTTATACACACTGGTATTTGTCATGTGCATGCGGCGAGCTACTTCTGCACGATTAATGTTGTTACTTAGTACATAGTGCTCAAACAATTTCCCGTTGTGAGGCATCGCTTTTTCAGTCTTGTCGATGTTGTTTGTGTTGTCGCTCATAATAGTTGCTTTTGTTGCCGTGAAGATAGATATATTTTATGAATAAAACAAACGATGAGCAACTGTTTTATTCTAGTTTTGAAGTAAAAAGTTGTATTAAAGAAATTTTTTATTTGTAATTAGAGATTATAGGTATCTACTTAGAATCTTTTTACTTCTTTTGATATGTTTAAAATATCTAATAAGAAATAATTAATTTCTTATTAGATATTTTTTTATTCTATATAGATATATTTTGATATTATATAGATATAAAGTATATTTTATTTATAATTAAATATATCTTTAATATAACTTTTTATTTCTATTGAGATCCTTTAAGTGTCTTTCATTGATGTTTTCCTTCTAAATTTATATGGATAAATGAAAAAAGGAATGCTCGAAAGAGCATTCCTTTTGATAGTGTGTGTAATAAAACTATTTGGATGTATCAACTTCCCCAGCCTGGATTTTGTTCAAGAACAGCACCAGTATTCGAATCAATTGCCGATTGAGGTATAGGGAAAAGATTCCATCCTGAGATACCTGTATTTGAAGGGTAGTCTACAACATAATATGCATGTGCATTTATTTGCTCAGCAGCTACCGTACCTCCCATACGTAGTAATGTACACCAACGTCTTTCTTCTCCAAATAATTCACGAGCACGTTCATCTAGTATCAAGCTAATATTGACATCTGTATTCTTTACTAAGTAAGTACATTGTGCCCGATTACGCAGAACATTTATATCTGCTGCAGCTTTATCATTGTCTCCTAAGCGCATGTAAGCTTCGGCACGCAATAAATAAGTTTCAGCCAAACGACAGGCATATTCATCTCTGTACATATTAGATCTGTTACCACCGTCAGCAAGATCTTCATATCCCCAATCATCTAATGGCGAGAATTTAGTCCAAATAGGGTAGAAACGATCTAATGTTGTAGCATCTACCATGGATTTTGTTACGACTTGTCCGTAATAAGTACTTGTTTTGTCTGTGCATTTCAGATCCCGACGAATGTTCACTGCTGAGTTACGAATATCAGTGGCATAATCTCCGCTCCAGACTCCAGTTATTGCGTATTGTGTTGGAGCGACACTAGATACACCACGACCTCCAACGTATGCTGAAATATCGCCAGGCCATGGAGAACTATTTGCGGATGTTTTGTATTCACTTTTCCAAGTTACATTACGCAATACAGGAGCAAATTCCCTAGGGTATGCTAAAACCTGATTACCACCATATATTTTATATACTTGGTAATCATTTTCAAGAGTCCAAAGAGCTTCTTTATTTCCTTCTGAGTAGTCTAAATTGCCTCGTTGAAATAAGTCGAAAAATACATCGCCGTCAGGGACATAGGCTGCAATACCATTCAAGGCTGTACCTCCATTGACAATGGCTCTTGTTCCAAAACGTGTGGTCATTAATGAATGGAGTTGCATAGCAGAAGTTGCATAACCAATAGATTTATTCAACATGGTTTGATCGTTGTTCATAATAGTAGCCAAAGCTAAATATACTTCTGCTAGGTAATGGTATGTAGCTCCTTTTGCCACACGACCAGCTTCGGATGGATAATCCGGCATGCCTGTTAAAGCCGCTTCCAAATCTGCTATCGCAAATTTATAAGTATCTTCCCTCGATGCTCGTTGAAAATCATACTTAGGTGTTGTGTATACTTGATCGACCAAAGGTACTCCACCGAATAGTTCACCCAATGTAAGATAGGCCAAACCCCTAAAAAATTGAGCCTGAGCAATATCATATAGCCGTTGGGATTCATCAGACCATTTTATTGTTTTTAAATTTGCTCCATAAAGTGTAGTATTGGAATATGCTACTAACTGATAGAAGGCATTGTAAATTCCTTGAGTATCACCATAGCTAGATGACCATTTAGTGAAATTGGAATATCCATTACCTGCTGCTCTCCACTGTGGTTGATCAAGTAAGTCAGACCCTAATCCCTTCATAAAATAGTTGTTTTGAAACCAGTATCTTATGTGGACATATAAATTAGTTACATTAGCGTCTACTTGTGCGCTTGTATTAAATGCATTTTCGAGGGTATATGTTGTTTCAGGATCTTCTTTTAAAAAATTGTTATCGTTACAACCTGTTAATCCAATAGATATAACACACAAGGTTGCAATAAATATTTTCTTTATAATTGTCATAATTGTTTTTGTTAGAATGTAAGGTTGATACCAAATGAATAAACTCTTGAGAGTGGATAACCATAACTATAGCCTGTCCCTAATGTTTGAGCTATCTCGGGGTCTCCACCTGTCCAGTTGCTAATGGTAAATAAATTTTTGGCTGAAACATATACTTTAAGATTACTGATCTTTATATTTTTTAGCCATGATTGATGAAATGTATAAGATAAACTTAGATCTTGCAATCTTACAAATCCTCTTCCTTGAAGAGGAGTATATCTGCTATCAGAATAGTTTACTCTGGGATAGGTATTGCTCATGTTTTCTTCTGTCCACCAAATATGATTCAGATTATTATCGCTAGGGACATCACTAGCTGTTGCGAATGCGTAGTAGTTTACTGCCTGATAATAACCGTTACCTCCAAATACACCATTAAATAATGCATATAATTCAAAGTCTTTATATTTAAATGTATTTCCAAAACTCATGCGGAAATTTTCGGTTTTATATCCAAGTATACTACGATCGCTTGCTGTAATCTTTCCATCTGTACTACCATCGGTATTTTCAAATTTCGCATCACCGGCTTTTGCATTGTTTGCTGCAATATAATCCACATCAGTTGTTTGGACTATCCCAATTGCTTTGTAGCCGTAAATAGCACCTAATGATTTGCCTAAAAATAGACTGTTCGTAATATCATCTTTTCCATCACCATAAAGTTCCACTAGTTTATTCCTATTTCTATAGTAAGTAAGTGACGAAGTCCATTCAAAATCTTTCGTTTTTATATTAACTGTGTTTAATGTTATTTCTATACCCCAGTTATCAACGCGCCCCATAGTAGCTAACATAGATGTTACTCCATTATCCATTACTGGAATTGTACGGGAAAAAATTTGATTGGATGTTTGAGATTTGTAAACATTTGCATCAATACTAATACGGTCTTTCAATAGACCTAACTCAAATCCACCATTAATAGACTTTGTTGTTTCCCAACCTAAAGATGTATTACCTACACTAGCTAATCGTTGTCCCCAAGATACTGCTGAGGTATTTCCAAAAGTGTAGCTATAACCTCCTGTTTGACCTAGAGAAATTGTTGAAAGTGTTTTATATGGATCAAGACCTTGGTTTCCATTTACACCATAAGATAATTTCAGTTTTAAATAGTTGATTGTTTTGTTGTTTTTCAAAAATGATTCATTTGATGCAGTCCAGGCGAGACCTACTGCTGGAAAATTTCCCCATTTTTTATCAGCGCCAAATACGGAAGAACCATCCCTGCGGATTGAGGCAGTTATATAATATTTACTGTCATAGTTGTAATTGAGACGTCCTAAAAAGCCGATATTATTTTTTTTGTATGAGGTTATTGTATTTACATTTGTTGTTGTTGCATAAGCTAAGCCATTATAACCTAAATTTGTATTACCAAGTGCACTATAATCTTTAGCAGACATCTTTTTATATCTGTTTTGGTATGAGTCACGGGTATAAACATAGGTTAAGTCCACCAAATGCTTGCCAAATTGTTTGGTATAATTGAAAATATTATCCATTACCCAACTTGTGTTTCTGGTTCTGGCACTATAACCGTTAGCTTGCGATAAATATGCAGTTAAAGAGCTCGTTGAATAACGATCAATTTCGTTTGCGTAATCAGATACTTCTGCAACATAATATCCTTCGTGCGTGAAATAATCTCGTTCAATATATTCGTTCGAAAGAGAATAATTTAAGCGATAGCTTAAACCTGTGATCCATGGACATTTTACAATTGCATGTCCTTCTGCACGAAATGTCTGATAGGTGTCATTATCATCAATAGTTCCACTATTGATATTCCAGAGAGGGTTTGTTCTATAAATACCTTCTCCTACAGGATATTTTTCTGGTAAACCGCTTCCATCACTTCTGGTGGCACTACCATATGGACTTAGACGAATTGCTTGATATATATCATAATTCGTTGCTCCAGAATAATCGTTGAAACTGTAATTTGCTGAACTCCCAATTTTCAACCAACTACTTATGTCTGTCTCTACTTTTGCCAGAAATACTTGACGATTATAGTCATCTCCTATAAGAACTCCTTGTTGTTTAGTATCAGATGCCGAAAGAAAGTAATTTGTTTTGTCAGTAGCTCCCGAAACAGATAAGTTGTAATTTTGCATTAGTCCTGTTCTACTTACTTCATCTAGCCAATCAGTTGTTTTTCCTTGTTCATAATTACTTTTTTCGAAATATTTCATCCATGATGGAGTTGCATCTTCTGCTAGTCCACTTAGTAGGTTGACTTTTCTTATGTAATCTTTTGCACTTAACAATTCTGGTTTGCTGGCCATTTCCGAAAAAGCCAAAGAAGTATTTAAATTGATAACAGGTTTTCCTAGCTTTCCTTTTTTTGTATTAATCATTATTACGCCATTGGCAGCACGTGTTCCATAAGCAGCAATGGTAGTCGCATCTTTGAGAACTTGCAAATTATCAATTGTTGCAGGATCAATATCACGAATACTGCCCATAAAGATAACTCCATCTAAAACTATAAGTGGATCATTATTTCCATTTATAGATCTTTGCCCACGAATTTGTAAACTAGCATCTTGTCCAGCTCCTTGTTCTTGTCCTACATTGAGTCCGGGGGCTGCCCCACGTAAGGCATCCAATGCATTTGAGGTTGGTAGCAGGGCTATGGGCGAATTTTCCATCTTAACCTGAGAATAGGATCCCGTAAAATTTTTGCGTGTAGTTGTTCCGTAACCTACAACAACAACTTCATCCATATTTACAGAATTATCTTCGAGTTTTACATTAAGCGGAGTATAACCTTCGACTTTAACCTCTGAACTATTCATACCAATATAGGTGAATAGCAATACTGTTGAAGGTTCTACATTACTAAGCGAAAATTCACCATTGACATCAGTGATTGTTCCCGCATTACTACCTTTTACCTTTACACTTACTCCGATTAAAGCTTCTCCATTCTTGTCGGTTACTTTACCGGAAACAGTTTTTTTCTTTTGCTGTGTCGCTAAACTTTGGGCGACCAATTCATTTCCATTACTTAAAAATGCTGGCGTTAACCATGCAAATAAAGTCAGAATACATAAAATTTTTTTTACATCCATGATTTTTAGATTTAATTAATATTAGAATTATACAAATGCTGTTTTAGATACAGCGATTATACATATTGATTCGCCACATCAGGATTAACTGGTTTCTTTCTTCATATATTTATATTTATTTTAGTTGGACAATAAGCTTACAATATGTTTGGAGAACATTGTTTAACGAATGCAAATATATCATATCGCTTATTCAGGGGGGACAACTATTCATTCAAATAGGTTCAAAATTCAGTCAGTGTATTTGTACTGCTTAAAATTAGTGAATTAGTGGTTGTCAATCTTGGATTTACCTGTTGCCCAAAACGAATTCACTATTTGATTTTATCTCATTTTTTATTGATTAATGATTAATTTAAACAGCAAAATGCAAAACAACGTGCTTAATCAAAATTCAGCAGTCTACTTTCTGCATCTGCAAATAAAATCACATCTCACTTTCGGATCAAGCAATAGTATGTACTGAATGTATCGGCTATCCCGACATTACTTATTCGAGCTATTCGACATTAGGCTATCGACAGAACCGACATTAGGCTGTCGAGACTCTCAACAGTAGGCTATCGATTCAATCAATATTGTTAAATTAGAGTTAATAATAGCTAATTTGAATAAATACAAAAGAGGGTGACCAAGCTTTTTGGACACCCTCCGCATTATTCGTGTATGCAATACATACAGATCTAATCAAAGTTTAGCACTTTTTTATTTCCATTTCTAAATAATATTGTTGCACTGTTTTTAGTCGCCGAATACTGTATTTTCTCTACCGGGACTAGTTCATCATTGGTCCACTTTTCGTCGGCCTTTTTCCAAAGCATCAACGTAGCATATATCTTTTGATTTGTTTTATCCGCTGTAAACTTATCGGATACATTAATGACTTCACTTTTTTCGCTTTCAGGATGTAATCCTTTTGAATAAACAAATTCCATCGAATTCCAACCGCCTAAAGAAACCATGGCTAATTGATAAATCCCATTGTTAATTATGCACACTTCATGTCCTTTTATGTTACGAATTTCCTCTTTTATTGGTTCTTTCAATTGAGGCAGTGCATATTGTCCAAGACGTAGTTTTATCGAATCGGTACTCATAATCTTATCTATTCGTAAAATTCCATCGGGCAATGGGATGTCAGCCAGTTTGAATTGAATGTTTTTATTCGTTTCAAGCTCTGCATCCCGATAATAAATGCCGTTTTCGAACTTTTTGAAGGTAAAAAGGCGTAGTGCTTCCCATTTGTTATCTTTGTTCTTGATGACATAATTCATGGCAACTTCACCATTTTTTCCGTCAGCTTGCCAGGGGAAGGCACTATTATACGATAATCGGTTATAATTTTCTGTACTACGAAACTTTTGCCAGTCGCCAGCAACTGTTTCGTGGCACCATGCGCGTACCTCTGATGCGCCAATATTTGGATAATCTGTAATTAATATTTTTGATGTGGGCTCAAATTTATTATATACTTTCCCTTTGATAAGTTTGTTTTCCCAGTCTCCTTCATTCTCAGTTGATGTCCAAAAAGGATTATCTTCAGGAACTAACAATCCCAGAAAAATCTTTCCACCCCAGTAAACACTGCCTCTGCAACTATACATCTGAACGGCAGGCTCAAATGGTCCGTAAAAGCCAAGTGTTGGAACTCCATCCTTTAGAAAATCAGGATGTTGAAAGAACTGCAGTAAAGTGCCGGAGGCTATGCGTCGCATCCAGCCATAGTTTGTTTCGCTGGAGTTTTCAAAACCCATAAGTGGAAAGGCGGTCACTGATGCATAACGGTATGAAATACTGCGTCCCCACATAATCATCTTTCCGTTTCGACTGAACAGGTAGGGGTAGTTATACTTTAAATCGCTAAAATTGCTCATAAACTTTTTGGCTTGTTCAGGGTAATATTTATCACCGTAATATTTGGTCCATAGTACTCCGTACATTTGAAAAGCCCACATGCTATAATAGTCGTAAGCCGGGTTATCATTGTACCAGCCTTCACCACGATAATTATTTAGGGTTCTGTCTAGATATTCCACCAGCAACTTCTCGTTTATGGTATATCCTTGATTTTTAAAGAAGCTTAGAACGAAAATATTGAAAAACTTCCAGTTAGAGTCAACAGTGGGCCCATCGGCGTAACTTAACATCAAAGAGGCCAACGAATCTTTCTGACTTTGAGGAAGTGGCTTCCAAAGCACCTCGGGAATGGCTGACATCGAAATTGCTATGGCTCCGAATTCCACCAGATTCTGATGAGGTCCAGCATCTTTAGCCCGGTGTTTAATAAAAGATGGGCTTGTAGGGTTGATAAGATTGCACAATTGATGCCGATAATAATCAGCAACTTTAATATTATTGACTATTAACTCTGGATTCTCTTTCAAAAGCGGAGCTGCTACAAATAGGGTACGACTCAGTCCTTCGAGCTTTTCGGTGGGTATTTGTTCTTCATTTCTCGGATAACTCACCCCGATCTGTTTAGGAAACTTCATTGGATCATCCAGATTATGAATATAGCTAAATGCTCCTTTTAGTAGATATAATGCTGCATCTTTCCAATGCTGACGAGTCATTCCAGTAAACGGACTCAATTTGTAATCCGGTTGATTAAGTTGAAATACCAGTTGTTCGCTTGCTTTATGATTCTCAGATTCAATAATACTCTGAGCTTTAATAGAAATTAAATTTGTAGCAGTCAAAAATAAGAGTATTGTGAGTTTTATTGTGGGTCTCATTGTATTTTGTATTTTAAAGTTCTTTGAAATTCTATTTATGAGGTTAATTTGATGCGCTTTAATTTAAATATTACTAGATGACTGACAAAAATATACAATTTAAATTCGGAAATAAGTAAAAAAAGAGTCAAATAGGTAGATGAAACAAACAATATCATTTCCTGATTCAAAATGAGACGGGTATAAATAAATTACAAAATTAAAATTCTCCACCATATTGAATGAATTATATACTTACAATGTAATTTAACCTTGTATTTTTGTATACTTCTTTAGCCAATTTAGGAGTCAGGTATTAAAAATTAAAACTATCAACATGAAAATTAAAAAGCTAATAATTATTTTCCTAGCTATAAACTGTTCTATCGGATTTTCACAGAATCGACCCACAAAACAAGAGCTCATTAATACAATTGAAAAGGTAAATGATTATTGGCAATCTACTCACCCCGATTCGGGCAATCCGTTTTGGGATAATGCGGCATACCACATAGGAAATATGGAAGCTTTTTTTGTGACTGGAAAGGAAAAATATCGTGCTTATTCAGAAGAATGGGCTATTCATAACGATTGGAAAGGTGCAAACATGGCTGACAAATCAAAATGGAAGTACAGTTATGGAGAAACTGCCGACCATGTATTATTTGGCGATTGGCAAGCTTGTTTTCAGACCTATATTGATTTATACAATTTGAAACCTGATAGTAACAAAATAACGCGGGCTCGTGAAGTGATGGAATATGAAATGAGTACGAAACAGAACGATTACTGGTGGTGGGCTGATGGACTCTATATGGTTATGCCGGTGATGACAAAATTATATAAAGTTACAGGTAATCCATTGTATCTTGATAAACTAAATGAATACTTTATATATGCCAAAAGCATTATGTACGACTTGCAAACAAAACTCTTTTATCGGGATGCTAAATATATTTATCCTAATCATAAAAGTGCTAATGGGGAAAAAGATTTCTGGGCACGAGGTGATGGATGGGTTTTTGCCGGATTGGCAAAAGTCTTGAAAGATATTCCGAAAGACAGTAAATATAGGACACTTTTCCTCGTACACTATTTGGATATGGCAAAATCAATCGTCAAATGTCAACAACCAAATGGTTATTGGACACGAAGCATGCTCGATCCTCAACATGCACCAGGACCGGAAACCAGTGGAACAGCATTTTTCACTTATGGATTACTGTGGGGTATTAATAACGGATATTTGAAAGAAAAGACATATTTACCTGCTGCATTGAAAGGGTGGCAATATTTATCAACCGTTGCATTGCAGTCTGATGGGAGAATTGGTTATGTCCAACCAATTGGAGAAAAAGCAATCCCCGGACAGGTGGTTGATGCCAATTCTACAGCCAATTTTGGGGTTGGGGCATTTTTAATGGCTGCATCAGAAATGGTCAGGTATACAAAGTGAAAATACGATTTGTAAAAGTACTTTTTCTTTCTCAATCATATCCATGTATATTGTAAAAGCTGGCAATTAATAAAAACTGATTTTCGTGTGGCGGGAGATCTGATGTAAATTACGAGTTAATATATTTGTGTTGCAATAGCCAATTTGTATTGGAATTTTCGTCCATTCGGACTTGACTGATAAAGTAAATACATTGTTATGTGATATTTATACAATGTGCTTTCGAATATAAGCTCGGATAGTAAGAACTTTTTTTATTCCTGTCGCTCGGTCAGCTTTATGTGCGTCATACCATCGATCTCCAGATATACTTACTTTCGGAAATGAAATTATTTGTATACAAGTGTATTAATGTTTTTTTTAGGAGAGTTGCCCATCAATTGGACAACTCTTTTTAGCATACATATTCGCTTATGTCCGCCTAAAGTGTAATTTTTTTTGGGGGAGACCTTTACTTCAGCTATTTATTGTAAAAATAGAGGTTTCAACTATCTGTAAAGACACAAAATCAATTAGATAATATTTTCCAAATGGGGCGAAAAATATTTATCTCTGATACTATTTTTGTATTTTTGTATACAAGATGTATTTGCTAGTTTTACTTTCACGATAGTAGATGTTTCATTAAGTGAACGGTATTTGAGTTGTTCATAAAAAGAACTGCTTAAAATAATCCTACTTGTTTTAAATTAGTGAATTCGCTATTTGAAAATCGATCTAAAATTTAATCCAGAAAAACATGCTTAAGCAAAATCGATATCTTTTCATTTTGATACTCATCATATTCAGTGCTGCCCTTGATGCATTTCCTATCACGTCGTTTAGTTTTGATAAATTTCCATATAATGATAAACTACCATCAAATTCAGTGCAACGAATTTATAATGACAAAGAAGGATATATGTGGTTTGGAACAAAGGATGGACTTTGTCGGTTTGACGGATACAGAATGAAAATTTTCCGTTCCAGTTCAATCAATCATAATAAACTAACCAATAATAATATACAATGTATAGTTGAGGACAACCAAAATCGTTTATGGATTGGCACAATTGAAGGAATTAATATTTTAGATAAATCGAATTACTCCATTACTCCATATAACAATACAATGATTGGGCGCGATAGAATTAATGATTTGTGTGTGGATAAATCAGGTGATATCTGGGTTGCGACCAGTAGTAGAGGAATTATCCGCATAGATCGTAACCGGAAAAATCATATTTATCAATGCAATGCTAAGCAGGGATCTATTCCTTCTAACAGAGTGTCGTCCATCTATCAGGATACAGAGGGTAAAATATGGGTCATGTTTTGGAAAGGAGGGATAGCACTATACCAGCCAAACCAAGATAATTTCAAAACACTTCCTCCAATCGGGAAAAGTAATAATCCTTTCAGGATGTTAGAGGATAAAAATCATAATTATTGGATATGTACCTGGGGCGATGGCATGTTTTCTGTGGATTTAAAAAATATATCAAGCAACCCATTTACGCCGGTGTCTTTTATGAAGAACGGGAAACCAATTAAGATGAGTGATATTATATACAGAATCATACAAGATTCAAAAATGGGATATATTTGGATTATTTCATTTTCCGGATTGGATGTGCTTGAAAAAATAAATAACCACACTCTGAATATAATAGATAGTGAATCTATGTTTAATGAACCTTGCAACAAATTATTTCATGAAGTCATTGATGATAAAAGAGGCAGTTTGTGGTTAGGGTCCGTTGGAGAAGGAATTTACAAACTTGATTTTAGTCGATCGTCTTTTCAATACAACTCTTTAGCTACTCTGACAAAAAAAATAGGATTTTCTCCTAATGTTTATCATGTTTGTGAAGCTGCTGGTAACCTCATTTACTTAGTAATAGATCGCTTAGGATTATATACGTTAAATCTTCAAACAGGAGTTTTGACTCAATCTTCCAATCCATTGTTTCAGGGGACGCAAAACATTCAAGTAATATATCATGTTAAAAATAAGCATGAAATCTGGATTGTCAAAGAGGAGGGAAATGAAATCTATATTGTTCAAGAGCAACCAAATGGAAGTTTTGATAATGTAAAGTCTATTTTTATTGACAAGGCAAATCATTCTTCCATCAATTATATTTTGGAAGATTCTTATGGTAGTATCTGGATAGGATTCGATCAGGGATTATATAAACGATCTTCGGATGGAAGAATCTTTTTAATCAATAGCAAAATAGCAAATATAAACAGTATTTCGAATGATAAAGAAGGAAATATTTGGGTTGGAACAGAGAAACAAGGAGTGTTTAAAATTCAATTGAATAGCAGTACACAATCTGTTGCTCGTATTATAAATTTCAGTGAAAAGTCTGGTAATCTGCAAAGCAATTCCATTCAGTCTGTTTGTTGTGGAAGATCTGGAAATGTTTACATTGGAACCCGAGAAGGAAGCATATATTTGTATAATGAAAATGCTAATAGGATGATCGATATTAGCAACAAGTACGGAATTACAGAAGATGCAATTCAAGACATTGTGGAAGATAATTATGGATTATTATGGATATCAACGGTGAAAAAGATAATTCGTTATAATCCAATTAATCATGTGTCTACTTATTATACTCCATCTGATGGAATATTAGTCAGTTCTTTCTCCAAAAATGCAGGCATTAAACTTCAGAATGGTCAGATACTTTTTGGTGGAAATAAAGGGTTCTGTTTGTTTTCACCTGTTGGCACAAACGAACATCCCGCATCCGTTTCAAAAGTAACTATTACAAACATTGATGTAAATAACCAATCTATTTTTGATCATAGCAATGACTCTCATTTAGATTCACAACGCAATAAATTAATTCTTCAACCTAAAGATGACAATATTAGTCTCGAATTTTCATCTCTGAATTATTCTTCTGCAGAAAAAATACAATACGCCTATAGATTAATAGGCATTGACAAAGATTGGGTATATCTTGGCAATGATCGCCGATATGTGAACTACACCAATCTTCCTGCAGGACGATACATTTTTGAGGTAAAAGCTACAGACGAAAACGGTCAATGGGGTGATCAGATATCTTCACTCACCATTATCAAAAAATCTCCTTTTTATCAAACATGGTGGGCTTATTTATTTTATTTGGTTGTTATTGGAGCTACTGTCTACTTTGTATTAAAAAATATAGCCAATCGTATTCGGTTAAGAAATGAATTGAAAATTTCTCACATCGAGAAAGAAAAATCAGAAGAGCTGGCTCAAATAAAGTTGCGTTACTTTACCAATATCTCTCACGAGTTGCTTACACCACTAACTATTATTATGTTGTTGATTGAGAACTTGCAAAAGAAAAATAGTGCTGACTCACCTCAGTTTGAAATAATGAGAGATAATATTATTCGATTAAAAAGATTGATTCAACAAATTTTGGTGTTTCGTAAAACAGAAAGTGGCAATATGAAATTGAAAATCCGTCAGAATGATATTATTGCATTTGTTAGGAATATTTGTCAGTCTAATTTCCGACCTTTGATCAACGAAAAAGAGATAAATTTTTCTATTGACGTTGTAACCGAAAGTTATATGGCTTATTTTGATCCGGATAAGTTAGATAAAGTGATTTATAACTTGCTTTCTAATGCCTTTAAACATACGCCTAAAAAAGGATCGATAGCGGTGAAAATGAGTTTCGTTCCAAGGCAGGATGATGTATTCATGCGTCTGTCGGTATCGGATACGGGAGATGGAATTGCCGAACAGGATATTCCACATATTTTCAAACGTTTTTATATAAGTAGTACATCCGATCAAAGCCAGAGTCACGGAATCGGATTGGCGCTTACGTCCGATCTCTTGCAAATTCATAAAGGAAGTATCGAGGTGAAAAGTCGATTGGGTGAGGGAGCTGTATTTACTATCGAAATACCGGTTACCTTGGGATGTTATACCGAAGAGGAGTTGTGGACTGAAGAGGCTGAAGCGAAGGGTACTCTCCAGATTTCTGATCTTACTTCGGTAGAAGCAACTGCCGAAGTTAAGAAAGAACCGGAGAATACGCAGAATTTTACGATTTTGGTCGTTGAAGATAGTCAGGAGTTGAAGAATCTGATCGTTGATTATTTTTCCAATCAATACACAGTTTTAAGTGCCGAAAATGGAGTTCAGGCTTTGGAAATTGTAGCCGAAAATGAGATCGATTTGGTTATCAGTGATGTAATGATGCCTGAAATGGATGGACTAACGCTTTGCAAAATACTAAAAAACGATGTCGCAACCAGCCATATCAATGTATTGATGCTGACAGCTAAAAACTCTACAGAGGATCGGATTGACTGTTATAATGCCGGTGCTGATTCATACATTGCTAAGCCTTTTGAAATGGCTGTACTTGATGCGCGGACCAGAAATCTAATACAAAAGCGGGTGCAGAAAACAAATGATTTTAAAAGCAATAAAGAGATTAATATATCATCAATGGAGTATGGTTCCATTGATGAAGTATTTCTCAGTCAGGCAGTGGTAAAAGTAGAAGAAAAACTATCGGACGACACTTTTGATTTTGACCAGTTTGCTATAGACATGATTACCTCTAAGTCTACTCTATATCGGAAACTTAAATCGCTAACTGATCTTTCTCCTGTAGAATTCATACGAAATATCCGGTTAAAACATGCTGCTAAAATGCTCGCGAATAATATGGGAAATATTTCAGATATTGCGTTTGCTGTGGGTTTTAATGATCCTAAACACTTTAGTAAATGCTTCAAAGCTGAATTTGGACTTACTCCGAGAGAATATCAGAAATCTAAAAAAGAGACCAAATAGAACTCCGATAAAGTAGGTTTGTAACAGTTTAAAAATAAAAGGGAATGCTCATCAGAGCATTCCCTTCTTTTCAACCAACCATTCAATTAACTAATTTTCGATCCACAATCTGACTTTAACTAACCCTTTGACCGAATACAATTTCTAGTTTATAAATCTGATTTTTCTATTTAAGAGTCACCATGGGTCAACCATGGTGACTTTAATTATTTACAGCAGAACTGTGATGATACCTAATATTGAGCACCTGTGTTAGGTGTAGTCAACCAACCCGGATTTTGATAAATTGGGGAAGTTGACGCAGTCGCTCCATCTGTAGCTGTAATTAAAAAATGCTGCGATGCAATAGGGCTTAAGTAATGAGCCATAGCCCATTTGTAACCATTGTAAACAAGAGAAGTTGTCGTAGTTTCGTAAGGACGCAAATATTGGCCAAGAGCGGGATCCGAAACATTACTTGCATCTCCAATCCCATATTTGAGGTCCGTTGCTTTATACCAAGACTGCATTGGTCCCCAAAGTTTGAATCCTTCTATGTGATATGGAGTTGTAATCATTTGATCCAGTGCTCTCCATCGTTTCAAATCCATCCAGCGAAGACCTTCGGCCATAAGTTCGCAACGACGCTCTCTTCGAATGTTATACAAGGTAGCATCTATTAAATTACCGGCAGAATATGCACCCCAATCATTTTTAGCCTCTTGAGACATGTCAGTCGCAGCAATTGTTTTGTTAAAGTCAGGATCAACGCCAGCACGATTTCTTATTTGTTGCCAATAAGTGGTTGCTTTGCCATCGAGACTTCCATGCCGTTCATAATAAGCTTCTATATAATTCAGATAAGATTCTACCGCTCTGAATACAATGGACCCTGTAAAACCACCCCCATTTGCACATTGTGCCTGATCGTAGTTTAATCCTTTACGAATAGCATATCCTGTAGTGTATTTTTGCTCTGCAGTAGTTGAAAGAATTAATGGGGTAAGTTCTATTGGTGTGGCATGATCGCCCGAAGTGCTGGGATAAAGTACATTCACTTGTCCGGGTGTTTTCAAAAACAACCATAACCGCCCATCTCTGTTTTTTCTAGCTACAGCGGCACTATCATCGCCCATATAACCGGAGTTCTGAGCGTAGATAGGCAATCCATTGGCCATTAAAAATCCATCTACCATCCCACGTGTAGTACCTGCTCCATCGTTTCCTATTTGCTCATAAACAGGTACGTTATGAGTAATTCCAAGGCCTTTACTATATTGTCTCCAAAGGAGAACTTCGCTGAATCCCGACATATCTGTGGCGCTAAACATGGAGCAATAAGGGTTAGCATCACTGGCAACACTAAAAGCTTTACCTGTTTCATTTTTAGCTGTCATTGTGTTGTTTACCAATGAAATATTATCAGCAACTTGTTGAGAAGATGCAATAGCTTCATCCAAGAAATAATTTATCTCATTATCAATACTACCGGAAGGATATTGGTAACTTGGATTTTGTGTTTTTCCCGGCCAGTTTGTTCCATTTGGGACAAAGGCAGTTCCTTTAAAATTTTTTAGCCATGTAGCTTCATATAGTGCAACCCTTGATTTAAATTGAAGTGCACAATACTTAGAAAGTCTGTTCTTCTTTCCATCAGGAGCAGTTGTTTGCATTAGGTTTATTGCCGAATCCAAATCTTGAATGATAAAACGTGCAACTTCATTACAGGGTTTACGTTTACTTGCATCTGTTAGAGTTTGCCAATCGTCCGGTAAAATACTCGTAACAATTGGAAAATCACCTAATTTCTGAAGTTTATCAAAATAAGCAAAAGCCCGAACCATATATATTTCACCAACATAGTGCTTAATATTAGTTAAACTTCCTGTGATTATTCCAGCTTTTCTTTTAGGCTCAACTGTGTTAAGAAAATAGTTACATTGACGAATATCCCCAAAGTCCCAGTCACCACCATTTTGGCCAACTTTCCATTGTCCGGGAACATACTTATTATCATAGCCCATTGCTGCCATATTATCTGTAGCTACATCTATACCAAAGGTACCAAATGACCAATTTCCATGGGTTGGAAATACGCTATATCTAGCAATGCTATAGGCTCCCAATTGTGATTCGTCGTTCAGGTAATTTTCTGGCGTAATACTTGATAATGGTGCCTGATCAAGAAAATTATTACATGACGATAGTAAACTAAGCGCGCTTATGCATAGCGCTAAAATATTTTTGTTTCTCATAATTCTATTTTTTAAAAGTTAACACTTATGCCTCCAGAAATAACTTTTGAGAGTGGATATGCATTGCCATTTGATGAGCTGCCTCCATCAATCGTTTCTGGATCAAATATTTTTGACAACTTAGTATATGTCAATAGATTTTCGCCCGATAGATATAGCCTTAGTTTCTGAATTCCTATCTTCGAAGTGATATTAGGTGGAAGTGTATAACCTAGTTGGAGGTTTTTTAAACGTATATAGGCTGCATTTTGTAAATAACGGGTTTGGGTTTGTTGATTTTTGCCATCGCCAAAAATAGGACGAGGATAATATGAATCAAGATTTTGTCCCAAAGGATTACTTGCATCTGCACGAAAATAATCTTCTTGTTCTTTTAATCCGGTCGACCACCAAAT
>JAATGT010000136.1 GCA_015654525.1 Bacteroidales bacterium | reverse complement strand
CGTCATCGTATTTTGGGAATTGTGAATGGCGATGATTTTCAAATTGTTTATTCGGATACTCCCGGAGTGTTGAAACCAAATTATCGACTTCAGGAATCCATGCTTAATTTCTCGCGCTCGGCTCTGTCGGATGCAGATGTGTTGCTTTATGTAACGGATGTTTTTGATACGTATGAAAAAAATGAAGATTTCGTAGAAAAAGTAAAATTGAATCCAGCTCCACTTTTGCTTATTATCAATAAAATAGATTTAATTAACGAAGAAAAATTGGTTTTGTTGGTTGAAAAATGGAAAGAATTATTGCCTCGTGCAGAAATCTATCCTATTTCGGCTTTAGAAAAGTTCAATGTTGATACCTTGTTTAGTCGGATTAAAGACTTATTACCTGAGTCACCACCATTTTTTGATAAAGATCAGTTAACGGATAAGCCTGCTCGTTTTTTTGTGACTGAAATTATTCGTGAGAAAATACTGACGAATTATGAAAAAGAGATTCCATATTCGGTGGAGGTAGAGGTGGAGCAATTTCAGGAAGATGATCGATTGATTCGCATCAATGCTGTAATTTATGCTGAACGCGATTCGCAGAAAGGAATTCTAATTGGACATGGTGGTAAATCTTTGAAAAAGGTAGGAACAGAAGCCCGAAAAGATATGGAAGTGTTTTTTGACAAAAAGGTTTTTTTGGAACTGTTTGTAAAGGTTGAAAAAGACTGGAGAAATAAAGATATAAAATTGAAAAATTTTGGGTATAATCTGGATTGAGGATGAACAAAAGTTATATGAGTTTGTTTTTTATTTAACTGAAACTAATTATCTCTATTTATTCGGAACTTGATAAGTCAGAGATGAATGAAATTTTTCTTTCCGTGTAAGATATTTGTACTAATTTTAAAATAAAATGTTTATGAAAAACTCGGTAGGTATAATTGCTGCATTTATAGGCGGTGCAATTGTTGGTGGAGCATTAGGTTTATTGTTTGCTCCTGAAAGT
Source organism: Bacteroidales bacterium (assembly GCA_015654525.1). Classification (GTDB taxonomy): domain Bacteria; phylum Bacteroidota; class Bacteroidia; order Bacteroidales; family Paludibacteraceae; genus Paludibacter. Next base: position 9,757 of record JAATGT010000136.1, on the reverse strand, counting down.
GGTGAAGAAACACGTAAAAAAATTGTAGATGCTCTCGAAAAAAGAGGGATTAAATTGAGCAAAAGTGAAATTGATGACTTGGTTGACGAGATTAAATCGGAAGTAAACGCTGCTGGCAAATAATTTGCAAATATTTGATAGAATGATTAACAATCAAGAGACCACACAGGATTTCCAACAACTTTATGAATAAGTAAAGAAGTACATTACTTTGCAAACAGAGTATGTCAAAGTAGAGTTTGTTGAGAAGCTTACTATTTTATTGTCAGCTTTGTTGATAATTTCATTGGTGATTGTCTTGGTCATAATAGCATTATTCTATTTGTTCTTTTCGATTGCTTATGCTGTTGAACCACTTGTGGGGAGTCTCAGTCTTAGTTTTGGGATCATCTCAGGTGTTTATTTTGTTTTGACAGGTATTTTAGTTTTGCTTCGAAAACAAATAATAATCAACCCATTGGTTAAGTTTCTTTCGAATTTATTTTTGACTAAAAATCAATAACTTTGTCCGATATGGAAATAGTTCCTACTTCAGTTCCAAAGAAAAAGGAAACAGGTCTTGAAGAATTAATATTGCGTAAAGCAGAATTAAAGCAACAAATTCAGGATCAGAAGCAACTCATAAGTTCTTCATGTCAGACTGTATTTTCTCCGATCTCTATATTTTCTTCTGTTTTTGGTAGATTTCAAAAGAGTCTGAATTTAGTAGATGGCGTTGTTATTGGATATAAATTTGTTCGCTCAATCAGGCGGTTGATACGCAGATTTAGATAACTAATTTAATTATATTTTATTACAAAGAAGACGGACTATTTTTTCCGTCTTCTTTGTTTTTCTACGAATTCCAAGAAAAATAATAGTACATTTGTTTGCAATATTGAAAATAATGATTTGCGAAATAAGGTATTAAATGTGATAGAATTAAATGGAAAGTATTAAATCAATATTTCGAATCGGTCATGGTCCTTCAAGTAGTCATACTATGGGGCCCAAACTGGCAGCCGAACAATTTAAACAGCAAACTCTCGGTGCAGTCTATTATAAAGTGACTTTGTATGGTAGTTTAGCTGCAACAGGTAAGGGGCATTTCACAGATAAAGCTATAGCTGATGCATTTTCTCCTGTTTTAGTTGATTTTGACTGGTGTCCCGAAATTATTTTGCCTTTTCATACTAATGGAATGAAATTCGCAGCATTTAATTCAGAGAAAGAACTGATAAAGGATTGGGTGGTTTACAGTGTGGGTGGAGGTAAAATAGCCGACGAAAATTCGCATTTGAACGAACAGCACGTTTATGAAGAGCGGACTATGTCAGAAATACTGTCGTTGGTAGAACGTCAGGGAAAAACCTACTGGGAATTTGTGCAGGATCATGAAGAGTCAGATTTATGGGACTATCTGAACGAGGTCTGGAAAACGATGCAGGAATCTGTTCGGGAAGGTTTGGATAATGACGGAGTATTGCCGGGCGAATTGAATTTGCGACGTAAAGCGGCTTCGTATTGGGTAAAAGCTAAAAGTTATAAGGTGAGTTTGCAGAATCGTTGCCTTATAATGTCCTATGCTTTGGCTGTTTCGGAACAAAATGCCAGTGGTGCAAAGGTTGTTACTGCCCCTACTTGCGGTTCGGCAGGGGTACTACCAGCTATTCTGTATCATTTGAAAAACTATCATGAATTTTCGGATAAAAATATCCTACAGGCGTTGGCTACTGCCGGTTTGTTTGGAAATGTTATTAAAATGAATGCTTCGATTTCGGGTGCTGAGGTCGGTTGCCAGGGTGAAATCGGTTCGGCTTGTGCCATGGCTGCAGCCGCTTCCAGTCAGGTGTTTGGTGGTAGTCCGCAACAAATTGAGTATGCCGCGGAAATGGGTCTGGAGCATCACCTCGGATTAACTTGCGATCCGGTTTGTGGCTTGGTGCAGATTCCCTGTATTGAGCGAAATTCGTTTGCAGCATTACGAGCACTGGACGCCAATATGGCTTCGATGCTTTCGGATGGAAAACACATTATTAGCTTTGACAAGGTGGTGGAAACAATGCGATTGACAGGAAGAGACTTGCCAAGCCTTTACAAGGAAACATCGGAAGGTGGATTGGCCAAAATAGGGAAACCCGGAGCTGATATGTGTTGATTAATGCAACTAAAGAAATTAAATATCGTATATTGTCATATCTTCGCCTAATACAGTATTTTTAAAAATAGACTGTGCTTCATTGAGTAATGCAGTTTGGTTGATGTAGCGTGCCGAGTAATGTCCGATGATGAGTTTTTTTACATTGGCTTTTAAAGCGATGGTTGCAGCCTGGAGTGCCGTGGAATGTTCGGTTTGCTTTGCCCTGACTTGTTCATCGTCCATAAATGTGGCTTCGTGATAAAGACAATCGACCCCCTGAATGATTGGAATAATTTTTTCGGAATAAGCAGTGTCCGAACAGTAGGCAAATCGTTTCGGAACATCGCTGGCTTTGGTGAGTTGATTGTTGGGGATGACTTCGCCTTCTTCGGTTATAAAATCTTCACCTTGTTTGATTTTGGGTATACGCCAGGTGGGGATATTGTAAAAGTCAATCATTTCGCGAATTATGTGTCTATCACGCGGTTTTTCTTCGAACAGAAATCCACAACATGGAACACGATGTTTTAATGGAATTGAATAAACCGAGACGGACCGGTCTTCGTAGATTAGTTCGTGTTTACGGGGATTGACGCTGTGGAAAATTACACTGAAGGGCAAATCGCTGCAAAAATATTGGAGCAGTGGCGACAAAATCTTTTCCAGATCGGGTTGGGCGTGAATATGGAGCTCGGCTGTGCGATTTAGCATGCCAAAGGTGGAAATAAGTCCGATTAATCCGAAACAATGATCGCCATGAAGATGGGAAATGAAAATGTGTCCTAGCCGATTGATTTTTACGCCCATCTGACTCATTCGTATCTGAGCTCCTTCACCGCAATCAATTAAAAATTGTTTATCGCGAATTTCTAGTAGTTGAGAACTCGGAAAGTTCTTTCGGGTTGGCATGGCCGAGCCACAACCTAATATAGTGAGAGTTGCTTTTTGCATGTATGTTTTATCTGTCGGTCTTCAGCAAGCTGAATATGACTAAATCAACAAAACCACGGGCATGAAGTTCACCGTCGCGTTCAATTCCTTCACGGGTGAACCCCAATCGTTCCGGAATGCGTTGACTCTTAATGTTTCCTGTAGCTGCTTTTATTTGAACTCTGTGCATATACATTTCGTCGAAGGCGTAATTAATCAGTGTTTTGCAAGCTAAAGTTATAATCCCTTTGTGTTGGAACTCTTCTGATAGCCAATAACCGATTTCCACTCTTCTATTATCTCTGTCGGTATCTTTTAATCCGATTAATCCGGCAAACCGGTTTTGATAATAGATAGCACATGTGAGGTCAATTTGATTAGAATCCAGATAGCTCTCAATATAACCTCGCGTGAATGCAATTTCTTGCGTATGCTCTACGAAAGGAAGCCATTCTCCAAGGTATTCACGTTCGTTGTTAATCGTATTGAAAATAACTTCTGCATCTTCCATTCCAATTTCTTTCAGATGAATGTTAGTATCTACTACGAAAATTCTTGATTCGTTCATAAACTGAAGCCCGGATTGGAATAGCGTTATCTAAATTTAGATGTTGGTTAATTAAACTCTTGTTTTTTTCTTTAGTTCAAAGTCACGACCCAAATATTTTTCACGTACCACCGGGTTGTCTGCTAATTCTTTTGATGTCCCCTGGAAAAGAATACGTCCTTCGAAAAGCAAATAGGCACGGTCGGTAATAGTCAAGGTTTCGTCCACATTATGGTCGGTTATAAGAATTCCGATGTTTTTCTCTTTTAATTTCCAAACAATGTCCTGAATATCCTGAACGGCAATAGGGTCGACACCGGCAAAAGGTTCGTCGAGCATGATAAAGCTTGGCTCAATAGCCAGACAACGCGCAATTTCAGTACGACGACGCTCGCCACCCGAAAGCCGATCTCCAATATTAGTACGAACATGCTCTAGGTTAAACTCCGAAATCAAGGTCTCCAGCTTTTCTTTTTGATAGGCTTTGCTGAACTTAGTCATTTCCAATACAGCCTTGATATTGTCCTCAACCGTCATTTTTCTGAAAATAGAGGCCTCTTGAGCCAGATAACCAATACCGCTTTGAGCACGCTTGTAAACCGGATATTTAGTGATATTCTTATCGTTCAGAAAGATTTTTCCTGAGTTGGGTGTTACTAAGCCGGTAGTCATGTAAAACGTAGTTGTTTTTCCTGCTCCATTAGGACCAAGCAAACCAACAATTTCACCTTGTTTTACATCGATGGAAACATCATTAACTACCGTTCGTTTGCCGTATTTTTTGAATAAGTGTTCGGTGCGTAACACCATATTATCGTTTGTCATATGCAATGATTAGAAGCACAAAAGTACACTTTTTACTTCGATAACCAAAAAAAAAATCACGAAACCATTTCGTGCTATTTACCGAATCAAAAATATTTCCAAACAAAATGGGGAATGTCCATTTTGAAATTTGTAAATTGAAAGCCGAACTATCATTTATTCATTTTTAGCGGCTGTTTTCGTTGAAAAATGAAGATAGTCTTTTTCGTTTCTAGCTTTTTGAATTAATGGTTGGCAGTGCCGATATAAATTTGTGGGTTTCGGAATAATTAGTTGGTTATTTTATTACTTTTGCTTGTCTTAGCGAGCAAAAAACGATTCCGCTTTTGGTTCGTCGACAGGCAACTATAAATAGAGTATTATTAATTTTGAATTGATTATTATGTACCAGAATTTTAAATCGCATTTACAAAGCGAATTGACCAATATTGAGCAAGCCGGTTTGTTTAAAAACGAACGAATTATTGTTTCACCTCAGGGGGCGGTGATTCGCGTAGCTGATGGAAAAGAAGTGTTGAACTTTTGTGCCAATAATTATTTAGGGCTGTCAAATCATAAGGCGCTGAAGGATGCAGCCAAGCAAGGCATTGATTCGCATGGTTACGGTGTTTCGTCGGTGCGATTTATCTGTGGAACGCAGGACATTCATAAACAACTGGAAGCTTCGATAGCCCGGTTTTTCGGAACGGAAGATACCATTTTGTATGCTGCCTGTTTTGATGCCAATGGTGGAGTTTTCGAACCCTTGCTTAACGAAGAGGATGCCATTATTTCGGATGCTTTGAATCATGCTTCCATTATTGATGGTGTGCGACTTTGCAAGGCTCAGCGTTACCGTTATGCTAATGCAGATATGGATGATCTGGAAAGTCAGTTGAAAAAAGCTCAGGCACAACGTTTCCGCTTGATTGTAACGGACGGTGTTTTTTCGATGGACGGCAATGTGGCACCGCTTGATAAAATTTATGCATTGGCCGAAAAATACAATGCGTTGGTGATGGTGGACGAGTCGCACTCGGCTGGCGTGGTTGGTGAAACAGGTAGGGGAGTTACCGAGCGTTACAATCTGCGTGGAAAAATAGAAATCATTACCGGAACGCTTGGTAAAGCTTTTGGTGGTGCTATAGGTGGATTCACGACAGGTAAAAAAGAGATTATCGACTTGCTTCGTCAGCGTTCGCGTCCGTATTTGTTTTCCAATTCCATTCCGCCTATGGTAGCGGCTGCAGGCATTAAAATGTTTGAAATGATGGATGAAACGAATGAGTTGCAAGATAAGTTACATAAAAACACCGCTTATTTTGTGGAACGAATGAAAGCAGCGGGCTTTGACATTAAACCAACGGAATCGGCTATTTGTGCGGTGATGCTGTACGACGCCAAACTGTCGCAGGACATGGCCACTCGTTTACTCGACGAGGGCATTTATGTGACTGGTTTCTATTTCCCGGTTGTACCCAAAGGTCAGGCACGTATTCGTGTTCAGATTTCGGCAGCTCATGAACCCGAACATTTGGATAAATGTATAGCGGCGTTTACAAAGGTTGCCAAAGAAATGAAAGTTATTTAAGCTCACTTCGTTCGCGTTATTAGCCTTTGGCGATATTAACTTCGTGATATTTGCTCACTTCGTTCGCGTTATTTGCCTTCGGCGATATTTGCTTCGCGTTATTAGTTTTACGGGATGGATATGGTTGATGTAGGCGAAATAAAGATAATAGGTCTTTTAACTTTTAACTAATCTCGTAACTCGTAACTAACATCTGGTAACTAACATCTTGTAACTTGTAACTCGTAACTGAAAACTATTAAAACGGTTAATCGATAAAAAAGCATATATGAAAGCTCTAGTAAAACTTCGTCCCGAAAAAGGGATATGGATGGAAGATATACCAATGCCGCAGGTGGGCATTAATGATGTATTGATTCAGATAAAAAAAACGGCTATTTGTGGAACCGATCTTCATATTTATAAATGGGACGACTGGTCGCAGCGAACCATTAAAACACCCATGACTATCGGACATGAATATGTAGGTGTTGTGGTAGATAAGGGCCGTGGTGTGAAGAATATTGAGATCGGTGACCGTGTTACGGGCGAAGGTCACATTGCTTGCGGGCATTGTCGCAATTGCCGACGTGGAAAGCTGCATGTATGCGAAAACAGTGTGGGAGTAGGGGTGAACCGCGATGGTGCTTTTGCCGAATACCTGTCGCTGCCCGCCGAAAATGTAGTGCACCTGGATGCGCGGATTTCCGACGAAATGGCCTCAATCATGGATCCGTTTGGAAATGCTACGCACACTGCTTTGTCTTTCCCTCTGATTGGTGAAGATGTGCTCATTACCGGAGCGGGACTGATTGGAACCATGGCTACAGCTATTTGTCGGTTTGCCGGTGCGCGTAATATTGTAGTAACTGATCTGAGCGACTACCGGTTGGAAATAGCCAAAAAGATGGGTGCAACCATGACTATTAATCCGCGTAAGGGTGAGACAATTGAAAAAGCAATCAAGGATTTGAATATGCATGGATTTGATATCGGGCTGGAAATGTCTGGTTCATCGATTGCTATCAAGGATATGATTGAAAATATGTATAATGGTTCGAAGATTGCCTTGCTGGGTATTTTACCTAACACGACCACCATTGAATGGGATAAAGTTATTTTCAAAGCATTAACCCTGAAGGGTATTTACGGACGGGAGATGTGGGAAACCTGGTATCAGATGGAACAGATGCTGATAACGGGCATTGACCTTTCGCCGGTTATTACCCACAGGTTTGGAATTGATGATTTCCAACAGGGCTTTGATGTAATGGAAAGCGGCGAATGTGGTAAGGTAATACTGAATTGGGAATAAATAAGTAATAATATTTAATGATCTGTTTTCTGAAAGTAAAAATTCAGATAAACAGTCTTGTAACTCGCGACTATTTACTCGTAACTACTTAATTTGTAGAGATTGTATGATAAAAACACGTGGAGACGCCCAATTTTAGACGTCTCTACGTATAAAATGCTAGGTCGATAGGAGAAAGTGTGTGGGGAATACGAGAAAATGTGTGAGACCTGTGAGAAAATAGCTGAGAAGTAGGAGAAAGTGTGTGCGGACTGTGAGAAAATAGTCGGGAAGCAGGAGAAAATGGATGGTCGGCATGTGAAAATGCTCCGCAGGTATCTGCTTTCCCATTTTCACTATGAAACTTTAGGCTTCGCGAACTATTCGTATTCCTAAACTAGCTCTCGGGACTTGTTTGCTTACTTAAGGAGGTCGGTTGGTGCGGTGCGGGTGTTTGAATACGATTTTTTATCACCTGATCAATATCAATTGTAACTACACTATTGCCCTGGACTTCATAAAGTGTTTGCCCTTTGAGTATCGCATTCTTCGAAATGTTTAGCTCTGCAACCTGCTTATTATTTTTGTCAATAACGACTGTGATACCTCCATTCTCCATAAATTTGTAACCCTCTGTTTCCAAATAGCAGAAATAAAGATCATTTAAAGGCATGATTTTATCGGGTTTTAGCAGATCGTTCAGAATTAATAATTTATCCTTCCTGGTAAATACCTGAACTTTTGTAGAATCGGATAAATTCAAGTTGATAAAACCGGAGTCGGACTTAATATACACATCCGCGTCAGCAAAATCAGTTAATTCACCCAGCGAATCTCTTTTTATACTCTGTTCCCAGAGTTCGGAGCCATTGGTCATAGAATATTTATAAACCCGGCTTTTTGTAAGTAAGAACAAGGTGTCCTGACGAGTATTAAAAGCATTGATTTGCTCTTTTTTATAGTCAATTGTAGTCAGGAAAACCCGTTTGCCAGTATGTGTATTAAATCCGGCTACAAAAGGTTTTCCATAATTTGCCGATTGACCATTCCAAAATGCAAATCCTAGGTTGACCATATAAAGTAAACTATCTTTCATAAAAAGAGTAGATTTACTGGGCAAACCTTTTGGTAGATTTTCTTTCCAACGTACATCCCCATTATGATCAATCCGTATGATTGATTTCTGGTCGGCCATATAAATACTTGTGCTATCTACCAATACGTTCGAAACAACGTCGGTATATAAATCATGACAACTGTAAACTTCAAAATCGGTTCCCATAAGGGCGCTAAACGCAAAACTTACAATATTTGTACCTACTGTACCCGCGTGATCTTTTTTGCCTGTGGTGGCATCGTAGTCCCATCCGGTTCCGTTTTTCAGATTAACTGCATGCAAGCCGTTGGCGGCAACTAAAATTACCGAATCGTTTAACAACGAAATATCATTCAGACCATAGTCGCGCCTAACCTCGCGTTTCCACATCGACTTGCCCGTATTCAGGTCTATTCCTTCAAGTATATTCGAAGAATTGGAATCGCTATATTTATATCCGACCCCGATCTTTTGAATCGTATTTACATAATAAATCGTATTTTTAGCTTGCCACAGGTTTTCACCATTTTCACTATTCAAACGACTGCTTTTACCGTCTGTCGTTTTTATAAGCATATTGTCATACTGGTCTACATTGGAAGTGGTATAATCCAGCTTCTTATTCCATTTAATATAGTTAGTTCCAAAATCGAAAAGCTGTATGTTTCCCGTATCGTTCAGGTCATTTCCATTTTTACTGGTTCCCCGTAGCTGAAGCGTGAGTAGTTTTGCGGAATCATCAATATTCCAGGAAAAAATATTATCGCTGAAAACATATTCGTTTGCAATAATATCCGTATTTGTTTTGAAGTTTTTTCCGATATTGATTTCTGAGGTCGGAATGTATTTCAATTGAGCACAAACGGATACTATATTAAAACTAATCACTGCAATTATAACTATCTTTCTCATTCCTGTAATTTTTAGGTTTCTTCCCTCTGCTAACAGATTGCAAATTTAGAAGATTATTTTATAAACAAATCATCTCGCTTTGATTATTTAAATTTATTGACAAAGAAGGCGTTGATTTTTATTCCAGATTGAAATAAAAAAAACGGACTCACCTCATTCAGGTAAGTCCGTTTTATCTTTTTTAAGCCTCTTTACGAGGTTTGAAGTTCTTAGTCGGCCAACAAGATTTCCAAAATTGTGCAGGCAGCTTTAGCTACCGGACTACCCGGGCCAAAGATGGCAGCCACACCGGCTTTGTAAAGGAAATCATAGTCTTGCGCAGGGATAACTCCACCGGCAATAACGATAATGTCTTCACGACCCAGTTTCTTCAATTCTTCCATTACTTGTGGAATCAATGTTTTATGACCGGCAGCCAATGATGAAACACCTAATACATTAACGTCGTTTTCTACAGCTTGTTTAGCAGCTTCGGCAGGAGTCTG
>JAATGT010000047.1 GCA_015654525.1 Bacteroidales bacterium | reverse complement strand
GCAAAAGTATCGTCAGATACTTTTACTATGTGACCTAAGTCTTTTTTACATTATTCCTATGTGTACTATTGTGATAAAAACAGTTCATTAAATATTGGAAACTACTTATATTAGAAAAATACCTTATTTCTGATTCACTTTTAGCTTTTTGTATTGCCAAAGGGCAATAAAGAAGGCTAAACTAACAAAGATGGTGAGTACCATAAAGCTCAGGTGGAGCGATTTTAGTTCGGCAATGAAACCGAGCAGCACGGGGCCGATTAAAAAGCCGATATTGGAGGTGGCGGAAATAAACGAAACGCCATCGGCAGTTTTGATTCCTTCGATGCGGGAAGCTAAGCGGAAAACTTCGGGCACTACTACCGAAAACCCCAGCCCGACGACGAAAAATCCGAATATGGAAACGATAGGATTTAATACTAAGACTAATAAAAAGCCTACCAAACCCAGCAAGCAGGAGTAGGTGATGAGTTGCCACGACCCAAGTCGCCTACTGAGCGCATCGCCGGTGAAACGCCCGATCATCATGGCCAGCGAAAAGGCTGCGTATCCGAATCCGATATACTTTATGTTCAGAAAAATGATCTTTTTCAGGTACAAAGCGCCCCAGTCGGCAATGGCTCCTTCGGATACCATGAGTATAAGTCCTATCAGGGCTATTACGTACAGCGGTTTCATGCTTGCCGACTTGGGTTTTCCCAGTTGTTGCAGCTCGCCGCGGCGGTCGTAGTACTGTTTTCGTAAGCGGGTTTGAATGATGAGGATAATCAGCACCACGATAGAGATATGCACAATCGGACTGTTGATCAGCGCGGCAATGAAACTTCCGGTGGCGGCTCCTACCATGCCTCCTAGGCTCCAAAAACCATGACTGCCGGACATTACATACACTTTGTCCTGCTTTTCGATGGTGGCAGTGAGTGAATTTAAGGCAATGGAATACGACGAATTGGCCATACCGAACACGAAAAGACTTATGCAAAGCGTTGTGTAATCGTATGCCAGAAACGGACCGTAAAAACTGACGCAGTAGGCAATCAGTGCGAAGTACATATAACGTCCCACACCAACTTTGTCGACAAAATGCCGGCATATCCGGATCATGACGAAGCCACCCATGGCCGAAAAGAAGATAGCTTGCCCAATGCGCCCTTCGGTGATGCCTATTTTTTCGGCAATCTGCGGTATATAGGTCACCCAGGTGCTGAAAATAAGACTTGTACACGCATAAAGAAATGCAGAGGCAAAGTATTTTTTATTTTGAAACAGAAGTCTGAGTGCAAGCATCTAATAGTAGTACATTTAAAAACGAATACAAAGCTACATCATTCTGTTTTATTGGCAATGCAATAAGTGTCTTTTAGACATTCTTTTTTTTATTGTTGGGAATTTGCACCCATTTTGTAGGAATTCAGTCTGATAGAGTCGCAAAATTTACGAGCTAATCTTGTTTATTTGGTTTTATGTAAGCGAAAGAATATAATGTCGTATTTTTAAAAAGAATGGAATGCTAATTTTACGGATTGAGCGGATAAAACGGATCTAAAACTGATTTTAGTATGCAAGCATGACAGATAAGAGCCTGAACTATTGAAAATCATTAACTACGTTGATCTTCGATTCCGACTAGTCGGAATTAAAATCCGTATAAAAATCCGTTATATCAGCGTTTATCCGCGTTCTAATCTTTTTTCCTTTTTGATTTACAGATACGACATTATATTTATCCAAGTAATTACTTTTTTGCGTATACACTCTTGCATTTGCGTCTTTTTTTGTTACTTTGCAATTGAATCATAAACAAATAAAATTATGGACAAAAAGCTTAGACGTTCAAAAGATCAGATTGTGGGAGGTGTATGTGCCGGACTCGCTAATTTCTTCGGTTGGGATTTCACCCTGGTGCGGGCTCTTTATGCCCTGCTTACCATTTTTTCGGCGGGTACCGGTTTATTGGTCTATATTGTTCTGTGGGTTATCATGCCACTCGAACAAGAATAGATATTCGGTGTTATAGCTGTACATTATTTATTATCGGGCAGCGTTATTCGTTGCTGTGAATGGGTTATTCATGGTTATTCATAGTTATTCATGGTTATTTGTAGTTGTTGGTAATTCATCGCAGATACTTGTTTGTAATTTCAAATCATTGTTGTCCGGTAAACTTTATAGATGAAACTTTGTGAGAGATTTCTCACTTCGTTCGAAATGACAATCACTGTTTTATGTTTAGG
>JAATGT010000234.1 GCA_015654525.1 Bacteroidales bacterium | reverse complement strand
TTGCCATGAAGGTGCACTCCAGATGATAGATGGTAAAGCCCGTATGGTTAGCGAATTGTTTTGCGACGGTTTGGGGGCTTGTATTGGCGATTGTCCGGTAGGAGCCATCACATTGGAAGAACGTGAGACTGAGCCTTACGATGAAATTTCCACTATTGAGCGCATGATTCCGAAGGGCGAGAAAACCATTATTGCTCACCTGAAACATCTGAAAGATCATGGAGAAATAGAGTATTTAAAACAGGGTGTAGGATATTTACGCTCTAACGATATTCAAATTGATTTTGCACAGGTGCATAATCATGGAGGAAGCGGATGTGCTTCGAAACCTGCATTGGCAGTTGAACACAATCATGGGGGCGGCTGCCCCGGAAGTCATGAGATGTCATTTGCTCCGGCTGCTCCGCAGGCTTTTAAAATGGCTTCGGCTGATTTACAGACGTCGTCTCAACTACGTCAGTGGCCGGTACAACTTCATTTACTGAATCCGGAAGCAGGGTATTTTCAGGGAGCAGATGTGGTGCTGGCGGCAGATTGTGTGGCATATAGTTTTGCCGATTTTCATAATCGCTTTTTGTCCGGAAAAATACTGGCTATAGCTTGTCCTAAACTCGATTCAAATCAGGAAATGTACGTTGAGAAACTGAAAAACATGATTGTTTATTCATCAATCAATACATTGACAGTCGTAATTATGGAAGTCCCTTGTTGTGGAGGGCTGTTCCGACTGGCACAAAAAGCTGCTGCCGAAGCGGGTCGTAAGATTCCTCTAAAGCTTGTCGTAGTGGGAGTAAAGGGCGACATTGTGAAAGAAGAGTGGGTGTGAAATAATGGTGAATGATTAATGCTAAATTATAAATGACTTTTTATTATTTACCGTTAGTTACTTACCGCTAAAAAATCATCATTCATCATTCACAATTAATTTATCATTTATCATTTATCATTCACAATTAATCATTATATATTATGAACATGTTTTGCTTTCAATGTCAGGAAGCATCCAAAGGAACCGGATGCGAGATTAAGGGAGTTTGTGGAAAAACACCCGAAGTAGCTGCTTTGCAGGATCTATTGATTTATCAGCTAAAAGGATTAGCTTATTACACTCATGCTCTACGTACGTTGGGCATAGAGAACGAAGAAGCCAATCTCTTTATCACCGACAGTCTGTTTATGACTATCACCAATGCTAATTTCGATTACGAACGTTTTGTGAATCGCATTCGCGATGGATTTAAACTCCGTGCTCAACTCAAGGCTATTCTGTTGGAGAATAAGGTAGAGCTCGAAAAAACCGATTTACTTACCTGGACAGCTGTTACTGCTGCTGAAATGGAGCTTATAGCCAAAGAAGTAGGTGTGTTGGCTACCGAAAATGAAGATGTTCGCTCACTTCGCGAACTGGTTATTTACGGCTTGAAAGGAATGGCTGCTTATGTAGAGCATGCTAACAACCTTGGATACAATGATGCCGAAGTGCATCCGTTTATTCAGCGCGCACTCATGGCGACCACTCATGATGCTCTTTCGGCTGATGAGCTTACTGCTTTAGTACTCGAAACAGGTAAATATGGTGTGAGCGTAATGGCATTACTTGATAAAGCTAATACAACTTCGTTTGGTAATCCGGAAATCACTAAGGTAAATCTTGGTGTGCGCAGTAATCCGGGTATTCTGATCAGCGGTCACGACCTGAAAGATATGGAAGAATTGCTGAAACAAACCGAAGGAACCGGCGTAGACGTATACACTCACAGCGAAATGCTTCCGGCTAATTATTATCCGGCATTTAAAAAGTACAGCCATTTTGTGGGTAATTACGGTGGTGCATGGTGGAGTCAGGTGACTGATTTTGAAACTTTCAATGGTGTGATTCTCTTTACCACCAACTGTATCGTTCCACCAAGAAGTACAGCTACGTATACCGACAGGGTGTATACAACAGGTTCGTCGGGTTTTCCTGGTTTCAAACATATAGAAGAAGGGCAGGGCGGTCGACCAAAAGATTTTTCGGCACTGATTGCCCATGCTAAAGAGTGTGTGGCTCCAACCGAAATTGAAACCGGTGAAATTATAGGTGGGTTTGCCCATGCGCAGGTATTTGCATTGGCCGATAAAGTGGTTGATGCTGTAAAGTCGGGAGCTATCCGTAAGTTTTTTGTTATGGCCGGATGCGATGGCCGGATGAAAGGTCGTAGTTATTATACCGAATTTGCCGAACAATTGCCGAAAGACACGGTGATTCTGACTGCGGGTTGTGCCAAGTATCGTTATAACAAATTGCCCTTGGGTGATATAGGTGGCATTCCACGTGTGCTTGATGCCGGACAATGCAACGATAGTTATTCGTTGGTAATGATTGCTTTGAAGCTCAAAGAAGTATTTGAACTCAATGATATCAACGAGCTACCTATAGCTTATAATATTGCCTGGTACGAACAAAAAGCAGTTATCGTATTGCTCGCACTCTTATCACTTGGTGTAAAAAACATCCATCTCGGCCCAACATTGCCTGCCTTTTTGTCGCCTAATGTCGCTAAAGTGCTTGTTGAAAACTTTGGGATCGCACCCATCGGAAGTGTGGACGAAGACATGAAGTTGTTCTTGCCTGAAATCGAAGTTGCATAATCTTTCTTCTCATTTATTTCTACAAACTCCATTTAGCTTAGTGCTTTATGGGGTTTGTTATATTGCTAAAATACCTGTCCCCCGAATTTGATAAGTTGAAAACAAACAGGAGTATCTGTTCCAACAGCAATAGCTTTATGTTCTTTTAAAACATGCTATAAAACATATTTCGGAAGAAAACAAGTACTTTTGTCCTTATTTAAAATAATTCTGAATGGAAGAAACAATTCGCAAACCTGTTCCAAATAAAATTAACCGCAAGATTGTAGGACATGTACTGCTGACATTTCTGGGTTATGCCAATATCGGTCTGCCATTAGCTGTATTGCCTATATTTATCACCAAAACATTAGGGTTTAATGCTATTATTGCCGGAATCGTTATTAGTATTCAGTATCTTACTACTTTTTCTATGCGGGGGTATGGCGGTAAAATAGTTGACAAAAAAGGTCCTAAGCCTGCAACTCTTACAAGCATGATTTGCTTTGCATTGAGTGGAGTATTATTATTTATAGCTATCGAGTGTAAGGCGAGTCCGGTATTGTGTCTTTCGGTATTGGTGCTTACCCGGTTGATTGCTGGTTGTGGTGAAGGTATGATTGGGGCAAGTCCTATCAACTGGGCCATGCTCGAAGTTGGTGATCAGCATACCGGAACAGCCATTTCGTTTAATGGCATTGCAAGTTATGGTGGTATGGCTATCGGTGCTCCGCTGGGGGTCCTCTTGCAACGGTACGTGGGTATTGAAGGCGTAGCCGGACTCATTATTTGTATTTCCCTAATAGGCTTTTTTCTGGCTAAACGAAAAAAAGCCTTGAAATCTCAGACAACCGAAGCTTCACAGCCATTCTTCAAAGTGTTGAAAAAAGTACTTCCGTATGGTATTTGTTTGGCTTTGGGCGGTATTGGTTTTGGTTCAATATCATCATTTATTACTTTGTATTACGATTATATGCACTGGACTAATGGTGAATTCAGTCTTACGGTGTTTGGAATAACCTTTATTTTTGCACGGCTTATTTTTAGCAATTCAATAAAAATGCGCGGTGGGATTATTGTATGTATAGCCTGTTTTATAACTGAGATTATCGGATTGGCGCTTATCTCTATACCTGCCAATGTGTGGTTTGCTGTTGCTGGTGCAGCAATAACAGGTTTTGGCTTTTCGTTGGTCTTTCCTGCTTTAGGCGTAGAGGCTGTGAAATTGGTTTCTTCTTCCAATAAAGGTTCTGCTCTGGCAGCTTACGGATTGTTTATTGATATTTCGCTCGGAATTACCGGTCCTTTGGTCGGGGTAGTTGCCGAATGGGCCGGCATGAGGTGGATTTTTCCTTTCTGTATGTTTGTTGTGTTCGTTGGGTTGGCATTAGTTCTGTTTTTGAAACAAAATCTGAAACGGAAAATGACGTCCATACAGGGACCCCTGTAGAGACAACGCATGCGTTGTCTCTACAAAATGCGTTTTCCCTACAATTAGATCCATTCTTCTATTGTCATGACTTCCGCCTGACGTGGAAAAATTTTAGTGGTCAAAACCCGATGCACTTCAGGATCTATGTCGGCACATCCATCGGACAATACAGTTAACCGATAATCTTTGTCGGCTGCTTCGCGCACAGTAGATAATACCACACCACCGGTAGAAATACCGGTGAGTACCAGGTGTTCAATGCCGAGACCACGCAGTACTACTTCCAAGTCACTGCCGGTGAATGCACTAAAACGACGTTTTGTAATCACAATTTCATGTTCCAGAGGTAATACCGCAGAGTCAATCCTTTTCCATTCTTCCATACTGACATTGGTCAGCTGTTCCTTGGAAGCTGAGAAACTTTTGTTGTTTGAGCTTATTTCAGGCATTCCGGCCCTGAAACCTACCACCACGTAGAGTACAGGTATGTTTAACTTTCGGGCATGACTTATGGCTTTGGCCACCTTATCGGTAAATGCCCCTGCATCAGGTAGTCTTTTAAGTATAGCAGTCTGCATATCCATGACCAGTAAGGCTGTATTTGAGTTGTTTGAATTCATCTTCTTATGAGTTTAAATATTCTTTAATATCAGTTCTTCTTGATCGTTAACTTTCTCCATTTTCTTTTTGCTGATCTTGTCTCCCCGCAGAAAGTTAGAAAATAGGATACAAATAATGATGGCTATTGCTCCCTGACAAAGTAGAGTGTTTGGAGCTCCTATTTTTTGGGATACGCTACCTACAAGCAGACTACCCAGCGGCAACATGCCAAAAAATGCCAGCGCAAAAAAGCTCATTACCCGCCCTCGCATGTGTGGTGCGGCATGAATTTGCACAATGGTATTGCCAATGGTTGTTTGTGACATCATACCAAAACCGCACACGGTGGCAAACAGCATAGCCAGCGGAAAATAACTGATATGTGAGAATAGCATTAGACAGAAGCCCGAAATGACAGTATTAATCAGCAATACAATTTTAAGGTCCGTTTCGGGCTTTAATGATGCCAGAAAGAAAGCGCTTCCTAATGCACCTATACCAATAAAACTGTTGATGTACCCAAAGGTGGTGGCATCGCCTTTAAAAATAACCTTGGCAAATACGGGTAAAAGAGTATTGAAAGGTAATACTAACAGGCTCATGCAGCTAAGCATAAGTAAAGTCATGCCAATGATAGGCGTGTTTTTAATATACACAAAACCATCTTTCAGCTCGGTAGCAATTTTCTTTTGTGCCGGATGTTGAGCAGCTGGTGGTAGTTTCATCAGTAATAATGACGTGATTACTGCCACAAAACTCAGAGCATTTAATGAAAAACAAATGCCTGCACCCAGTTTTTCCAGAATAATACCCGACATGGCAGGACCGATTACCCGTGCCAGATTTACCATCGAGGAGTTGAGGGCAAGCGCATTTGGCAGGTCGTCTTTATCGTGTATAATTTCGTGTACCAATGGTTGCCGTGCCGGCATATCAAAGGCATTAATGATACCCAGAATAATGCTTAGTGTAAGTATGCTCCATACCGCATAATGGTTTGTAAGCATTAATACAGCCAACAATACAGCCTGTATCATAGCGGCTATCTGGGTCACGAGCATAATTTTGTAGCGATCGTATCTGTCCGAAATAATACCTCCGTACAACGAGAGCAGAAAGGATGGAAACTGAGTGGCAAATATGGTAATACCGAGCATAAAAGCCGAATGTGTCATAGTGTAAATTATCCAACTTACCCCGGTGCGTTGCATCCATGTGCCAATAAGTGAAACCGACTGTCCACCAAAATACAAACAATAGTTGCGGCTCCGAAAGGCTCTGAATGTGCTTATTTTTGTTGTCATGAAAACTAAATTTTTATCTCTATTCTTTGTGTTTGCTTGCAAATCCTTTGCTTGAAATTAAGCTCAAAGTGGCAAATCCGGCAAAAAACGTAATTAATGAAAGATTATGCTGAAGCGATAATCTTGAAAATCTGAAAAATAAATAAGCTATTACCATGTTGAGTAATGCCCACGCCACGTTTAATGTAGGTGATGAAAGTCTTTTGCCGTGCGGTTTTGCAAACGGAGTAGGAAATTTATCACCACAAATACCCTTCACAAAATGAGGTACAGAGTTTGACAAAAAAGCTCCGGCTAAAAATCCATTGAGATAATGATACCATTCCATACTTTTTTCTAGTTGTTTCTTATAAGTTTTTGCAATACAGGCAAAGCCTTTGCTAATAATTCTTTTTCTTCTTTAGTCAGTGAGGTTTCAATGGCATTTTTCAACCATTCATCCCGTTCGTACCGGGTTTTTGTCACAATTTCTTTACCCGCAGGGGTTAGTGAAATATGTACCTTGCGTCCATCATTTTCTGAACGGGTTCTTTCAATGACACCCTGCAGTTCCATTTTCTTTAATATTTGTGACATAGACTGTGTCTTAACTCTTGTCAGGGTTGCGAGCTCCGAAGGTGATAATGATTCGTGGCGTGCTAAGAATTTGACTGTTTCAAATTCCGTCATAGAGTAAGTTTTGATAGAAGAGATCTGTTTCCGCAGTCCTTTGTGCAGGCCCGAAATTGCTGCCCGCAAAGATGATGATAAGTCTGTTGAATCCATAGATAGTTTGTTTAACTTGTTTCTTAAACTTGTAAGTTTACCTTACAAAAATACAACCAATTTTTATATATCAAGTGTGCGGGTAATTTAATTATGGTTTATTATAATTCATGTGTGTAGAGACAATGCATGTAGAGACAACGCATGCGTTGTCTTTACGCATGAATATTGATCCTAAATAAAACTGGTTCGAATAAAAAATAAGCTGATAGGGTTGAATACGCAAGGAAATTAACCCGAAAAGAATGCATTGAGATGACAATACTATTAAATTAAGTAGTATTGTGTTATATTACAATTTTTCTGACCGGAATAGTGATATGTTTGCAAGTTTTTAGTTCTCAACAATACAATTTAATAAAGCTATAAATATGAAGGTGTGTTTCATTATGTATCCGTGGGAAACCATAAAACCAAAACAGGACTCCACGATTCGGATTGTACATGAATGTGTACAAAGGGGACACGAAGTGGCTATCACTTCACCACAAAATCTGACCATCAGAGATAGTGTTACGTTAAGTAATTGTCAGACCATTATCGGAGGTGGAAAAGTGTCGAATAGCATGACTAGTTTTCATCAATCCGTTCAATTTGAAAAAAGCATGCGAGTGCTGAAAGATTTTGACGTGATTTTTATGCGCGATAATCCCCCGTTGGATCCGTTTGTGCTGAATTTTTTGGATTCGATTAAAGATGATACGTTTATTCTCAATTCGGTGAATGGGCTTCGGGAGGCGAATAATAAAATATACACGGCTGCATATTATGATCCTAATAAGGAGATTATACCCGCTACTTTTGTTTCAAAAAATGTGGATTACTTGTTGAGTGTAATCAAGAATTCGGAAAAAGATAAAATGATTATGAAACCGCTTGATGGGTATGGTGGTCGGGGAGTGATTGTAGTTGAAAAGTCGAGCGGAGATAATATCAAATCGTTGCTGGAATTTTACATCAACAAATCGAAAACCGAATCGAACTATGTCATTTTGCAGGAATATGTGGATGGAGCCGAAAAAGGGGATGTCCGCGTACTGATGCTTAACGGCAAACCAATCGGTGCTTTGCGTAGGGTGCCGGCAGTGGGCGATATGCGTTCCAATATATCGGCCGGTGGCAGTGTGGAGCGGTATAAACTGACAAAACAAGATCGTGCTATGTGTGAAACTATTGGAAAAAAGCTCGTAAAAGACGGTATTTACTTTGCCGGACTGGATATTATTAGTGGAAAACTGATTGAAATAAATGTGCTTAGCCCCGGTACTATTGTTGATATAAACAAGTTGAATAATGTGAGGATACAGGAAGATATCGTTGATTATCTGGAAGAAGTGGTAGCCGAACGCGAGTTGAAAAAGTAAAAGAATTATCTACCTGATAAGAGTCTATGAAGATTAATAAAATTGATGTAAGTGAGATTATAAAGAGCATTGAAGCGGAAAAACTTTTTGAGTTGGAAACGGCTGATGGCAGCATTAAAATAAAAATAACGAAATATGTACCTTTTTGCTGCACAGCCATTCACAACGGCAGTCAGCTAAGACCTGAATTACAACCTAAAATAGCACTGAATGAGTATCAGCGTTGGTATGAGGAAGATCCGTTTACCGAAGATTTCATTAAATCAATGCCCATCACCATCATTGCCAACGATTCCCGTTTTGAATATGATTTAAACCGTACGCCGGAGGAATGTATATACGAAGAAGCCTGGGGTAAAAAGGTGTGGGCGAAAAAGCTGACGGCGCAGGAAATCAAAGTCAGTAAACAGAAACATGCCGTGTATTACAAAATTCTGCATGCACTCGTTAGCAAGCTCGAAACTCTTTTCGGAGGGTGTTTGCTCTATGATATTCATTCCTATAATCATAAAAGGTGGGATAGGGAAGTACCTCTGTTTAATGTTGGTACCGAGCAGATTGACGCAGTGCAGCATGAGGACACGGTGCGGCACTGGATGCAGGTGTTGGCCGAAATCAGTTTGTCGGATATTCAGAATACAACTGCCGAAAACGATGTTTTTAAAGGCAGAGGGTATAATGCAACGTATATCAACAGTCATTTCCGTCAAACCTTGGTACTGCCTACCGAAATAAAAAAGGTTTATTGCGACGAACTTACAGGCGATGTTTATCCCAAAATTGTGAGTCAGCTTCAAAAGTGTTTTAAGCAAGCCATTCTCGACAATACAAACTTTTATTGTCGCAAACTGGAAAAATGGCATCACAAATCGTCGGTCAGTTTGTTGGACAAAAGCAATAATAAAAGCTTGCTGAAAATTGATAAGGATATTTACTCTTTGCTGAAAAACATTGAGTTGATAGCCGAAGTGAATCCGATAAATACGGCCAGCGAGAAGACCCGTTTTTTCAAAAGTAAGTTTACCGAAACTCCTAAACTGAAGTACAACCCGATTAAAATCAATTCGTTTAGTCTGAAGCGGCAACTGATGAGCATCCCTATTCAGGATATTCAGGATGTGTCTATACGCGAGTTGTACCGTTCGGTTATCAATAGCTATTTTGATAAAATAGACATGATAAATACGCTGAACACCAACAAGTTTTTGTACAATTCGCTGCGTTATTTCGGCCGTCCGTCTAAAAAGGATTTGCAGAATGCCACCTACATACTTTCGTTGCCCGACATACCTACCGAGGCCAAAAAGGAACCGGTATACGATGCACAAGCGGCAACGACGGTTTTTCAGGAAGGGTTGAACGACTATGGAATCAATGCCAAAATAGAACTGAGCAACCGTGTTATTTCGAAAGTGATGGTGCTGAACTCAAAAAAAAGTATCCTCATTCAGCCGCAGGCTCAGTTTAAACGAAAAGAGTTGCAGGCTTTGATTGAGCACGAAATTGGGGTTCACATGCTCACTACCATCAATTCGAGTCGTCAGCAACTCAAGATATTCAACGTTGGTTTGCCTGTTAATACCATGACGCAGGAAGGATTAGCCATTCTGTCGGAATACCTGAGTGGAAATATTACTTTGTCGCGACTTAAAACATTCGCCCTGCGTACTGTGTTGGTTGATCAGATGTGTAGTGGAGCCGGCTTTATTGAATGTTTCAACATGCTACGGAACGATTATAATGTCGATCCCGATTCGGCTTTTAGCATTGTTGCGCGCATCTTTCGGGGAGGTGGATTCACCAAAGACCATCTCTATCTGAGTGGGTTCGTTACCGTCCTCCGGTTTTGGGAAGAGCACAATGATCTTTCGCCTCTACTGGTTGGCAAAACATCCTTGCCGTTTTACCACACCATTGAAGAAATGATTGGACGCGAAATGATAACCGCTCCAGTTTTGCAAACTAAAAGTTTTCTGAAACCGCAAATTGATCTCAACAATCCGGTCTACAGCTATATTTTTAGTGGATTGAAATAGGTGGGAAATTTTCCGATTATCATACACAATGGAAAGCTGTAGCAAAAGCTTTTTAGTTCGTAAATAATATAAAATGAACGAATTAACTCAATTTTATAAAATTGAAATCCTGTAAAAATATTCTATTTCATAAATCTCATTTGCAAAAATTTGTGTTATTTGCATCATTTGCGTGCTTTTGATACAAGCGCTTCATTACTTATTTTGTTTCACTACTTTTTGTTTCGTCATCATCATCTTTGCGGTCGGCTTTCCGAATGGCAAGGCTGTTGTTGTGCCATTTCAGCCGTTCATTCAGGTCATTCACAAAACCGAGGTATTTTGTGTCACCATTCACAACGATCTGAGCATTTATAATTTCAATAATTTTATAGTACAATGCATCAGTTACTTTTCGTGCACTCTTCGAACGTAGTTTTGTCTTACTCTGACTCGCTGCATCAAATTTCAGCTCCAAATCCAGACAAGCGGTATAATCCACTTCCAGTGTATCCACCCAGCCCTGAATGCCGGCAGCGGTAACATCGGCTTTATAATTTCCCTTAAATTCTACCAATACCTTTTTCAAAGCACCTTCCTTGAGGTTGGTTGCCTTCGATTTTATTTCAGAGTTGGCATCCCACAGAGTTTTCAGCCGTATGAAAGCCGCTTTAGCCTGAGGTTCATAATGATTTTGTCCGCTATTAATCTGATTGTTCATACCGCTAATAGTCAGGTTTAGCTTCGCAGTTGCCAGATTTTTATCATCTGTGAAATCATTTTCTCTGGGTATATTCAGTGCCTCGCCTTCGTCGGCCACACATTTTTTCAGTTCTTTTACTTCATTGTCTACACCAAGATCGTCAGCAGCATGACGATCAAGTACACCTACAACGTCGTTCATAATTTTGTAGTGCTCTACATTGTTTGGGCGTGACATCCCAAATTCAATAATTTTGTTCATAATATTTTTTTTTAGAAGGTTATTTTTTTATTTATAGATATTTAGTTACAAGTTACGAGTTACAAGACTGAAGTTATTTCCTGAAAGATTTTCCGGTTTTTTGTTGCTCCACATCAATCGTCTGAGGGGTCGGATCATCGATATTGATTAAGAAATCGATCGTCTGAGGGGTCCGCTTAACTACCCACATTAAGAAATCGATCATCCGAGGGATCTTCTTAACTACCCACATTAAGAAATCGATCATCCGAGGGGTCTTCTTAACTACCGACATTAAGAAATCGATCGTCTGAGGGGTCTTCTTAACTACCCACATTAAGAAATCGATCGTCCGAGGCATCCGCTTAACTATTCCTATTCAGAAATTATTCATCCGATAGGCTACCGATTAATTAGGATTTTAAGATTCTATGTTCAAGACTTCGGCCTGGGATATCGAATTTTGTAATACTTGTTTCGATCCATTTTCTCCGGTCACCGTTGTTTCCGTTTGTTCGTTCAGCCTATTTTATTTGTATATTAAATTCTTTTTATGACAATAATTGATATAATAAAGCCCAAAGATATGAAATTATTTTTGTTTGAAAATCGAAATTATCAAGAATATTATTCATTTTAATTAGCTTGCCTTTTTGAATTGCTATTTTATGTTTTATAGCATATTAACTAGTTAATTTCAACTCGAATTTAGGTTTGATATTCTCCAAAAAATACTAGTTTTTAGAAAAAAATATTTTCAATACTATATTTAAAATTATATATCAGATTCAATGAAATGCTATCTGAATATAGCAAGATTCTGTTTATACTATTTTGTTAGTTATGCTTGCAGTTCAGTCTCTTTAGGTGGTGTAATTGATATTTATGCACTTTAACAACAAAAATTATTTTTTTTCTGCTTTGGAATCGTATCTTTGCCTAAAATTTTCAACAATGAATCTGAACATAAAAAACGAAACGTCCACCTTACAGGCTGTTGTGCTGGGTCAACCCGGCTCTATCGGTCGGGTACCAACTCTCGACCAAAGCTTCGATGCTAAATCGTACGAAACTATTTCGTTGGGCGTTTATCCCACCGAAGAAGCTATCTACAAAGAAATGAGCGCATTTGAAAAAGTGCTACTGAAATATAAAGTTCAGGTATTTCGCCCTTGGACACTCGAAAATTGTAATCAGGTTTTTGCCCGCGATGTGGGTTTTGTGATTGATGATAAGATAATTAATTCAAACATTATCCCCGATCGCGAAGATGAAAAGGAAGCTTATGAAGTGATCTACGACCAGATAGCGTATAATAAAATTTACAATTTGCCCGAAAAAGCACATGTCGAGGGCGGTGATGTCGTGTTGATGAACGATACGGTTTTTGTTGGACTTTACACGCAACCCGATTACCCGCAATTTAAAACTGCACGGACCAATTTGTATGCTTTTAATTTTCTGAAAGAAATTATTCCTGAAAAAAACTTTGTTCCCATCGAATTGAAAAAGCACGATACCAATCCGCGTCTCGGCGTGTTGCACCTCGATTGTGCATTTATGCCTGTTGGGCCCGACAAACTGATTATTTATAAAGACGGTTTTTCGAACCAATATGATTTTAACATGTTGGTCGACATGTTTGGTCGGCACAATATATTTGAAATCACGCAGGAAGAAATGTATTGCATGAATAGCAATATTTTTTCTATTTCACCCTCGGTGGTGGTGTCCGAAGAACGTTTCATTCGGTTGAACGATCATCTGGAAAATAATTGGGGCCTCACTGTGGAGCGTGTGCCGTATTACGAAATTTCAAAAATGGGTGGACTGTTGCGTTGCTCCACCTTGCCATTGGTTAGAATTGATGATTAATAATTTAGACTGAATTTTATGCAAAAACAAACGGCTCACACTATCTTGATGATTGAACCCATTGCATTTGGGTTCAACGATCAAACGGCTGCAAATAATTATTTTCAGCAAAAAAACAATTTACCGGAAGCGGATCTTCAATACCTGGCTCTGGCTGAGTTTAACCAGATGGTTAATCAACTTAGATCCAAAGATATTGAAGTACTGGTAGTGAAAGATACACCCGAACCGCATACGCCCGATTCTATTTTTCCGAACAACTGGATTTCTTTTCACGAAGGTGGTCAGGTGATTTTGTATCCTATGTTTGCGCCCAATCGCCGGAGCGAACGTCGGGATGATATTCTCCAGATTCTCGAAGGGCATGGGTTGGTTATCAACAATCTGAGCGATTTTAGTTTTTGGGAAAAGCAGAATTTATTTCTCGAAGGTACGGGCAGCATGATTTTCGATCGTGTGCATCAGATTGCTTACGCCGCTTTGTCCTGTCGCACCGATAAGTCTGTTTTTCTGCAATTTTGCGAAACATTTGGTTTCACACCAGTTTACTTTTCGGCTCGTCAAACTGTTGGCGGTAAGCGTTTACCCATTTACCATACCAACGTAATGCTTAGCGTAGCCGATGGGTATGCTGTAGTTTGTGCCGACAGTATCGATAATATCGATGAGCGACAAATGCTGATTGAATCCTTGGAAAAAAGTGGAAAAAAAATAATTTCTATCTCCGAAGAGCAGATGCATGCCTTTGCGGGCAATATGCTTCAGCTTCAGAACAAAGAGGGTGAAAAATGCCTCGTCATGTCGCAAGCCGCTTTCGATTCTCTGACCGAATCGCAAATCAAACGACTGGAATCGTACAACGAACTGATTGTTATTTCTATTCCAACCATCGAAAAAACAGGAGGTGGAAGTGTTCGCTGCATGATGGCCGAAATTTTTTAAATACTAACGAACCTCTAAATTTTCCAAGGGAAATTTAGGGGGCAAATAATAACTATATGAACAACACAAAACTTACTGCTCCACAATTGATGGATCTTGAGAATAATTATGGTGCTCACAACTATCATCCGCTTCCCGTTGTACTCGAACAAGGACAAGGTGTATATGTTTGGGATGTAAATGGTAAAAAGTATTTCGATTTTTTGTCGGCTTACTCGGCCGTCAACCAGGGTCATTGCCATCC
>JAATGT010000112.1 GCA_015654525.1 Bacteroidales bacterium | reverse complement strand
AGTGCCCCGAACCAGACTTATCCAAGGAATGCGGCTTCCAAGAAATAACAGGTTTCTTATGCGCTATTTCTCTTTGCAAAGTTATCTGTTATCATGTTGGAGTGTTCAACGCTCCCCAAAACTTATCCCGAACTCAGGTTATTATGTATTTAATTTGCCTTTAACCGAAACAGGTTTACCTAAAACATGAACTAGTTTACCTTCAACATAAACCAAGATAGGTTTGATTCCTGAATCTATTTTGCGAAAAACCATTTTGTCGTTATCACAACGGCAAAATGGTATACTAAAGATTCAAAACGTTATTGAGAAAATTAATAATTTCAGAAGTTTATCTCGACGTGTGTGCTGTCTTTATGTACAGTGACTGAATCAGATTTTACTTCTATGTTTTTTTTGTAGTTTCCGTTTTTTATTTCAGCCTTAACTGCAACGTTGGCAATAACTAAACTTATTAGAATTACGCCAAAGAAGCCTAGTAGTAATTTATTACTTGTTTTCATATATTCGGAATTAGATGATGAATACTTGTTTCTATAATTGATTTAGTATAGATAAATAGTCTGTTTTCAGTGTTGGTGGTACTTGTTTCAATTGAATCGGATTCAGCTGATTCTTTGCCCAGTTTGGCACTAATTTGTTGAAGTTCGTTAGTGATAATATGTTCCTTTTCCATATTGTACGCTAAACCGCTACCTATTATGATAACTACAGCAATCGCTTTTGGGATACGTTGGGATGCTTTCATATTGATTCTTCATTTGTATGATTTGACTTGTTATATTCTTCATAATGAGCTTTTATTTCCTCAAAATTCATGCCAAGAAGGTCCATGCTTTTGAAGATAACCGGTAAGTCGAATTCCAGAAATTGCTTACGTCGGTACGCTGTTATTTTTTCTTTTGCATTGTCGGCTACAAAGTAACCAACTCCACGCTTATTAAATATGACGTCATTGTTTTGTAAAAATTCGAAAGTTCGTATTACGGTGTTGGGATTGACCTGCAGCGCTACACCCAACTCTCTGACCGACAGAATACGGTCGCCTTCGTTCCAGCGACCTATCAGGATCTGTTCGCATACATAATCGCCAATTTGCAGGTAAATAGCTTGTGATTGATTGAATTCCATTTTGTTATACTTGTTTTTCTTTTAGCCGGAAGAATGTTACTATCCAAAGAAATGGGATAAACAAATAACTTAGAACTTCGTATAAATACTTCAGGGCGATTAATGTTGGTGAATTTTCAGAAATGGTGCTCAATGAAATCATATTACTGTTCAGTGATGTTGTTCCAAACAGCACCTTGAGTAAAATCAGTTCAATTATTCCTAACACCATGAAGATGGCAAAGACACCGAGCATAGTTCTTCCTGCCGAACTCCGTTTGAAGTACACCGACCCAAGTAAAAAGATGGATTGGATGGTGAGGAAGGTAATGATCATTTCAACAAATGGACTTCCCTGCATAAAATGGATATTATTCCCCATTGTATGGACGTTAGAGAAGCTGAACAAATCCCATGATACCGGACTTGACAAGCCAAACAAGATGTTACCTACGTTGGTCCCGATAATGTTACCTATTGAATAGGATAATAGGGACATGATAAAGAAGTAAACAGTGCTCAGCAGAATAGTGGTAATAAGTTTTTCCAGATGTGTGGCCGGAATAAGTAAGTAATGCATTCCGCCAGGTGTGTATGCAAATATTTTGAATTGCTTGGCTGCAAAGATAAATCCCATAATGTATATGATCATTTTTGCTGTATCAGCTTGATGTGTGATAGCAAAAACCAGAGTCAGAATGCCCCAATACATCAATTCCTTATTCTTGTTTTCTATAAAATAACGCTTTAGTAATAAAACTAAACGGTTAAAGCTAAATGTTGTATTCATTGTTTTTAGAGTTTTAGTCGTTATTTAAAAAGATTCATGATTCGCTTCTTGTCGGTAAATACGGCATTAAACAGAAGTTCTATGTCTAGCTTACTTTCTTCACCGGTAGTATTCTCTTTTACCTGATACAAACCGCGTAAGGAGTCTTCGGAGTAAATTACCGCTTCGTCGGTTTCATTGCGGTCGGCAACTCTGAAAAGCAATTTCTTTGTAATGTTTTCAACCGGTTCGTTAAACACTATTTCATGACCATCCATAATAATGATACTGTCAATCAGGCTGTCTAAATCGCGTACCTGATGGGTAGAAATAATCAGGCAGCGATCGTCGTTGACGGCCGATGCCACCATGCGGCGGAATTGTCCTTTCGATGGAATGTCAAGTCCGTTAGTCGGTTCCTCCATCAGCAACAGTTTGGTGTTTGCAGCAAGACCGAATGCAATCATCACTTTCTTTTTTTGTCCGTGCGAGAGTTTATTAAGCATGGAGCTTTTTAAGTCTACATCAAACTCTTTCAGATATTCATTAAATTGAGCGGAGCTAAAGTTTGGATAAAAAGGTGCATATACCTTTTCGTAGTTTTCAACGCTTAATGTCAGTTGAGGTAATTCTTCCGGTAAAAAGAAAATTTCCTGCAGCATTTCAGGTTGACGTTTTTGAGGTTCGAATCCCATGACCTCAATTTGTCCCTGAGTGGGGAAAACCAATCCCGAGATTAATTTC
The DNA here is from genome assembly GCA_015654525.1 of Bacteroidales bacterium. Lineage (GTDB taxonomy): Bacteria > Bacteroidota > Bacteroidia > Bacteroidales > Paludibacteraceae > Paludibacter. Next base: position 8,266 of record JAATGT010000112.1, on the reverse strand, counting down.
AGCAGTGTACTTTTGCCTTCGCCATTTTTACCCAGCAATCCGTGGATGCGTCCTGCTTCAAGTTGCAAAGTTAAGTTTGAAAGTAATGACGCTTTTTTGCTATAACTAAATTCCAGATTCTGGAGCTGTATCATACTTTTATTCATATTGAATTATTGTTTTAGTGTATTAGTTAAATAGTACACTGCAAAAGTATGGCAATTTTTTATTCTGACAATATTGCTGAGGTTAAATAATCTTAATCGGATGAAAAAACTTTTGATTTACTGTTTTGACAGCGCTTTACAGCCGATCGGGTATCGATTTGGACGCTAAGTCAGCATGATTTCAAGGCTAAAAATGCTTATCTTTGTACCTAAATTAATAATTCAGATAATCCGGTAATTACTAAAATAACGAATGTCTTACCAGATACGACTGGCTTGTAACTCGTAACTAAAGACTCGTAACTATATAATATGCATACAACAGCTGAAAAACTTCAGGAATTCGAACGACTTCTTGGAATTATGACCGAACTACGTGCTAAGTGCCCGTGGGACAAAGAACAAACATTTGATAGTCTTCGTATTCAGACAATAGAAGAAACCTACGAACTGGTGGATGCTATCATAAAAAAAGAAATGCCTTCTATTCGTAAAGAGTTGGGTGATTTGTTGCTACATGTCGTGTTCTACGCGCAGATGGGGAGCGAAACCAACGATTTCGATATTTATGATGTTTGTAGATCACTAAACGAAAAGCTGATTTACCGTCATCCGCACGTGTTTGGCGAAGTGGAGGCCAACAATGCTAAGACGGTAGAGCAAAACTGGGAGCAATTGAAATTGAAAGAGAAAGGTGGAAATAAAACCGTCCTTTCCGGGGTGCCCGATGCACTCCCGGCTCTTATCAAAGCGCACCGCATTCAGGACAAAGCCCGCAGTGTAGGTTTCGATTGGGAAGAGCGTGAGCAGGTTTGGGGCAAAGTACAGGAGGAGATTGATGAGTTCAAAGTGGAAGTTGCGGCAATGGACAAAGACAAAATGGAAGCCGAGTTTGGCGATATGCTGTTCAGTCTGATAAATGCTGCCCGACTGTACGATATAAACCCCGAAAATGCCTTGGAACGGACCAATCGGAAGTTTATCAGCCGTTTTAATTACCTGGAATCCAAAACGCTTACCATAGGAAAGAATTTGAAAGATATGACTTTGGCCGAGATGGATGTGATTTGGGACGAAGCGAAGAAGGAAGAGAGAAAGAACCCCTAAAGAGCAACTTTAAATATTGGGTTCTGTTTAAAATTCATAGTGTATTTAGGTGAATGATAATTATTATTGATATGTTTTTTGCCGCAATAGTTCACACTAGTTTTAAATAGAAGATATAAGACTAAGAACACATAGTATTATCCCGAATACCGGGATAATTTCAGACTGAGCAAAAGTATCGTCAGATACTTTTACTATGTGACCTAAGTCTTTTTCTCCCACTATTTCTATGTGTGCTATTGTGATAGAAATATATCATTAAATATTGGAAACTACTTAATTCTATTCTGTTTAATAAAAAAAGAACAACAATGGAAGAACATACTCCTGAAGAAGACGAAAAAAACGAATCGAAAGAAAGATTACGGGAACAATTGGGTGTTGATCCGGATAAACTATTGGACTCAATAGGGAAATATATGGAATTATATCGCAAGTTTGTTTTGTTGCAATTTCCATTGACGGCTGACCTGAAGGAAAAACTGAAAGAATTGTTCGAAAAGCAATATCCAGGAATAAAGCCTTATACTCAAATGTGGCATGTAAACTGGGTATTCGAAGCTATGGAAGGAGTTGCCAATACTTTGTCCATACGCTTAGTGAGTTTTTTCGAGAAGCTGGAGAAAGGAGAAAATTTTAAGGAAGGATTTGATGATTATGATGAATATGTGGGGTTATACGCCAAACCTTACGAGGCACGTAAAAGGGTGATTAAATACGACAAGTTGAAACTCGACGCCGAAAAGTTGAGGATATACGAACAGATTGTTGAAGAGTCATATCAAGAGGATTTGATAGGATTCAAACAACTGAACCTGGAGAGAAATGAATTTCTGAATGTTGTACATCTACAAGTGCTTCGATATTTTGGTGAACAGACCGAGACATTTACTCCTGATCAATGGTTGCATTACGATATCTTAGCGGGGATGAGTTGGGAGGATTATTTTGATGATTGTAAAGAATTAAATTACTATCTGATTAAAAAAAATATGCAGGAATATCCCGGTTTGGATTATGATCATTTTTTATTGAAGCAAAGCGAAAAGTATCGTGACGAATCAGCACCCGAAAATCATTTAAAGGCGAATGAGTCTTAATTGAGCCCTAAACTTTTGGAAATGCCTCAAAAAACGAAAAAATAGGTCTAAAACTTTTGGAATGTTAGCAAAAAACAAATTTTTGAGGCTAAAACTTTTGAATTGTCAACAAAAAACGAAATTTTGGGACTAAAAAATTTAAATTGTCAAAGGAAAACGAATTTTTGAGACTAAAAAATTTGAATTGTCAACAAAAAACGATTTTTTAGGCCTAAAACTTTTGAAATGTCAAAGAATGACGAATTTTTATGGCTAAAAAATTTAAATTGTTAGCAAAAAACGAATAAAACCTTAGTTATTATCTGGGATTATGAATAAATTAGTGATGCGAATGGCATGAGTTGCACGAATGCCATTCTATTTATAATGAGTTATTTCCCGTAGGGAATATATATCAATAGAAAATGAAAACGGATACAACCAATTCCCCGTAGGGGATAAATACACAGAAATGTAAATGTCCTACGGACAATAAATATGTACATTTCTTTATTCTATGGATATATAAGTCCTACGGACTATTCAACGAATCAGAACCATTAACTATATGCAAACCTTAACTGTCAACTATCCATTTTCAACTGTCAACTAAAAAAATGCTTTATCCAGACCATTTCGAACAAAAAATAGCTTTTACCACCATTCGCCAATTGTTGAAAGACAAATGTGTGAGTACGTTGGGTGAAGAAAAAGTAGATGAAATACAATTTTCGTCGGACTATGCCGATGTGATGCGTTTGCTTAGTCAGACCGACGAGATGCTGCGTGTGCTCACCACCGATGCCGACGAACTGCCTATCGGCGACTTTTACGATGTGCGTCCGGCTTTGTCGCGCGTGCGGGTGGAAGGTCTGTTTCTTGATGAGCTGGAGGTCTTTGATCTTCGGCGGGCGTTGGAAGCTGTCCGTTTGCTGGTTGCTTTTCTGACTAAGCACGAAGCGGAAGTGTATCCGCATTTGCATGAGTTGGTGAGTGATGTTGAAACTTTTCCTCTGATTGTCAACCGGATTGATGCTATTCTGAATAAATTCGGGAAGATAAAGGACAATGCTTCGCCCGAGCTTGCCCGTATACGAAAAGATATTTTTCAGGTGCAAAGCGGTATTTCACGCACACTTAATTCCATTCTGCGTCAGGCGCAGGCGGATGGTTATGTGGAAAAAGATGTGGCACCTACCATGCGCGAGGGTCGGTTGGTTATTCCCGTTTCGCCGGCTTTTAAGCGCAAGGTAAACGGTATTGTGCACGACGAGTCGGCCACCGGAAAAACGGTTTTCATTGAACCTCAGCAAGTGGTGGAAGCCAACAACCGTGTCCGTGAACTGGAAGGGGAGGAGCGTCGGGAGGTAATGCGTATTCTGGTGGACTTTACCAACTTTGTGCGTCCGTATACCGAATCAATTTTTTCTTCGCAATATTTCCTGGGTCAGATTGATTTTCTGCGCGCCAAGGCTCTTTTTGGCATAGATATCAAGGCTATTAAGCCACGGGTCGACGATTGCTGCCAGTTGGAGTGGGCTAAAGCCATTCATCCTTTGCTGTTCCTTTCGCTCAAGAAACAAGGAAAAGAAATTGTACCGCTCGATATTACGTTGAACGAGAAACAACGCATTCTGCTTATCTCGGGTCCGAACGCCGGTGGTAAATCGGTGTGTCTGAAAACGGTGGTGCTCCTACAATACATGCTTCAGTGCGGACTGCTGGTGCCGTTGCACGATAGTAGTCGTGCCGGTATTTACGAACGACTGTTTATTGATATTGGCGATGAACAATCCATCGAAAATGATCTTTCTACCTACAGTTCGCATTTGCTGAACATGAAGTTTTTTATAAAAAACAGCAATCCTAAAACACTGTTGCTGATTGATGAGTTTGGAACGGGGACAGAGCCTATGATTGGTGGAGCCATTGCCGAAGCCACGCTGGAACGATTCAACCAAAATTTGGCTTTTGGGGTGATAACCACGCACTATACCAACCTGAAGCATTATGCTGAAGATGCCGAAGGTATTGTAAACGGAGCCATGCTCTACGACCGTCAGCACCTGCAACCGCTTTTCCAACTGAGTATAGGTAATCCCGGGAGCTCATTTGCCATTGAAATAGCTCGCAAGATTGGCTTGCCCGAAGACCTGATTGCCGAAGCTGCCGAGAAAGTGGGAGCGGAGCACCTGGATTACGACAAGCACCTGCAGGACATTGTGCGCGACAAACGCTACTGGGAAAACAAACGCCAACAAATTCGTCAGAAAGAGAAGCGGTTGGAAGAAACGCAGGCTAAGTACGAGGAGGAGATGGCCGACATGGATAAGCAGCGTAAGGAAATTACGAACAAAGCGAAAAATGAAGCCAAAAACCTGTTGAACGAGGCCAATGCTAAGATTGAAAACACCATACGGCAGATAAAAGAGGCCGATGCCGAAAAGGTTCGTACACAAGCAGTGCGAAAGGAGCTGGATGATTTCAAGGTAAAGATAAGTAAAGAAGAGAACCCTAAATCCCCTAAAGGGGACTTGAGGAATGCAAATCCGAAGCTTCAGCTAACCAGAAAACCAGATACAAAAAAGGCAGAACGAGCTACGTCAAATGTTGAGCACGAAACCCTGAAAATAGGTTCTAACGTTCGTATGAAAGGACAAACGGCTACCGGAACCATTATTGAAATGCAGGACAAGCAGGCGTTGGTGGCTTTTGGTAATCTGAAGTCGACAGTGAAGCTGAACCGGCTGGAACCTATCAGCAATAATCAGTTAAAGAAGGAAGCGCGCAAATACGAATCGTTGGGCAATACGGCTACCGACGAAGTTCGTCAGCGCAAGCTGACGTTTCAGTCGGAAATAGACGTGCGGGGCATGCGTGGCGACGAGGCCTTGCAGGCTGTAATGTATTTTATCGACGATGCCGTGATGGTAGGTGTGGCATCGGTTCGTATTCTGCACGGAACGGGTACCGGTGCGTTGCGCCAGATGATTCGTCAGTATCTTGGAACCACTCACGGCATTCGTACCTATCGCGACGAACATATCCAGTTTGGTGGTGCTGGGGTTACGGTGGTGGAGTTTGAGTGAAAACCCCTATTTTCGAATTTGGAAGAAGGTTATGCTTTTTGTTCTAATTTAGTCAGGTAGTTTCGTTTTGTATTGTAGTTCAATAAGTAGGCTCTTTTGCAGGGTTCGTTCAGAAAAGAGTTGGACAATAAGTATTCAACTTTGGGCTGCTTTTCTAAAAAAGGAGCTATCAATTTCTCTATACGATTTTCAGCAATTCCTATTCTTCTTCCAAATTCTATAAAATCAGTTTTATGTGCATGACCGGTTATTCTTGACTTTCCGGACTTATACGAATCGGCAAATAATCCTTTGTCTAAAGCAAAATCAGTGTCGTCCACGTGCAATCTGGTGTTGATTAAATCGTACGCCGGACTGAGTATATAATCACCTGCGGGAGTTTCTAATAGTGAAAAGTTTTTGAGGTGCGCGTCTCCGTTGCTAAACAGATAATTAAAAAGTACCAATGAAAAATATCTCTCGATTTCAATACGCCATGCCGGGACATCTTTTTGTATCAGATAACCCAATTCTTCGTAACTATAATTGTATTTAAAATTTCCACCTGCATTGTCTTTTGTTTTGCCAGCCAGCGTTGCAAAATCTTCTTTGCCCCATTTATTTCCGTCAGGTTTTACATCAAATCGTTTTGTTATATAAGCTGGCGTTCCGTCTTTGAAAAATATCAGGGCATTTGCAGCTGTTTTTAGTCCATAAACCTGAGAGGCAATTTGCATGGTCAGGTGCTCGTTTGCCGGAACCTGATCCACTTTCTTTAAGTCGCGCGGTATAGGCTTTAAGATATACGTTCCATGTTCACCTTTTTTAGTAAGTCTGAGAACATTTTTTTCTAGTATAAGACTGATTTTTTCCTGAACTCCGGAGATGGAAATACGTTTGCGATTTTCCATAAACATTTCTTCAACAGATTCATTCAGTCTTGGCTGCTCGTAAGGTAAAACATGACTCACTTTTCTGTTATTGAATACATTCCGCAGGCAACCGGGACTGTAGGTCTTGAAACCTTCAGCCAATGTTCCCGGGCAACAATTTATTTTTTCTAAGTCCATTTTATAATAATGCTTTTATGGTTATAGCTCCAATTGTATCGAATTGAGCTGTTTGCATTAATAATCCGAAATGATCCTCTTCATCTATTTTCCATTGGAGGCTTTGTAATTTTCGGTTTACTCCTTCACTCAACATGTTGAAAAAGACAGGAAATAAGTACTCTGATCTGTATTCTTTTTGCGTTTTGGGTAGCGTCAAGCTAATAGATGGCATATCGGGATCGTTATAATAATCATCATCATAACGAAATACATAGCTTCTGGGGTTTTCTTCTGATAAGATACCCGTCAAAAACTCATTTCGGTAAACTGCCGCTTTTCTCATTTATTTTTTACTTCAAGTTTCATCTCAAGTCCTAAAACATCTGCTAATTTGCTGATAGAATTCAATGTCGGATTTCCTTTTCCGCTTTCGATGGCTTTCAGGGTTCTTAGACTCACAGTTGCAACTTCTGCCAGATAGTCCATCGAAATCCCGAGTTCTTCACGCCTTTGTTTAATCGTTTGGGCCAGATTCATCTTTGTGTTATCTTTTTATTGATATTTGTGCAATATATTGCCTTTTGAGTGCAAATATAGTAGATGTTTTTGAAATAATTCAATATTGGTGTAATATATTGCACTAATTGGAGCTAAACGATGTACAAATCCATGAAATTAGAATAAAAGTGTAATCTGTTACACTAATGGTAGGTGTAAAAACAGAGAGAATCCATTTAGTAATTTTAAATGGATTCTCTCTTAGTTTTTTATCTTACAGTTAGCGTAATGCAGTTTATTTCTTATCCAACTGTCCGAATACCTTTTTCAATAAGTCGTTTACACGCGCTGACGGATTGGTGCGGATTGATTTTTCTTCGTCGGCTACTTTAATAAAAAGTGCATCCAGTGCTTTTTCGGTAACATAGTTTTCCATGTCAACATTCACTGTTTTCATACCGTAGATTGAGCCGGCTGTGGTTTTGGCAACTTTGTTGTAACCTGAACTTAAGGTATTCCATGTCTCAGTGGTGGATGCATTGGCTACCAATGGTTTGTCGAGCGATGCCTTTACTTTGGGAGCAAAAGCAGCTTTCAATTGTGAGTAAGTGGTTTTGCGTAGGTATTCGGTGGCAGCATTATTGTTTCCAAATAAAATACCGACAGCATCGGTAACACTCATATTGATAATGGCCGTTTTGAATATAGGTGTAGCCTCTTTTACAGCGTCTTCGGCTGTACGATTCATCGCAAGTACCGTTTTGTCAATCAGACTCTGTCCGCCCGGAACCATTTTGATGTTCTTCATGATTGGTTGCGCTTCAGGAGGTAAAAGTAATTTCAGCGCTTCATTTTTATAAAACCCATTTTCAGCTCCGAGATTTGCTACTGCTTTTTCTATGCCTACTGTGAGCGAATTTTTCAGACCAGCTACGTTTTCGCTGTTTGATACTGATTTAGTAGAGGTGCCGGACAGCGATGTTGGGAGTTTAGAGACGATTTGTTTAAATTGACTACACACTGAGATACTCAGGCCAAGTGAGGCAAGTAAGATTAGTTTCTTCATTTGATTTTTTGTGTTTACTTTTGCATTTACTTTTGACAAAAATACTACTTTTTTGCCGGATATAATTCAACGCTAATTATGTCTCTTTATTTCGAACATTTTTGAATTTGAGGCGTTAATAAGGGTATAAAATCAATCATTATAAAACAAATTTTATAATTAAAACAAAGATGAGTAAAATTGAAAAAATCGTTGCCCGCGAAATACTTGACTCGCGCGGAAACCCCACTGTAGAAGTAGATGTTTTGTT
>JAATGT010000293.1 GCA_015654525.1 Bacteroidales bacterium | reverse complement strand
TCGTGGATTACGGCTATTAGTGAAACTAGTGATTGGTTACCAGTTAATGATCCCTGTAATCGATTATTGGGTACCGGTTGGCGTATTCCTACATCGCTAGAGTATAGCAATGTAATAACTAATGGAGGTGTTCCATTTAGCAGTCCATTGAAACTTCACAATAGTGGTTATTTGGCTTGGAATGCAGGAGGAATGGTGAATGGGCGTGGAACAACGCAGGGAAATTATTGGAGTACTACGAGTGTTAGCGCTACGACAGCTTTTGATCTTTATAATGTCGGAAGTAGTATGGTCGCTGATAATAAAGCTAATAGTTTTTCGTTACGCTGTTTACGTGATGCACTTGTTCTTTCTGCTCCCTCAGTGAGCGATGTTGCTTTTTCCAATATGACTTCCGTTTCCGCTGATGTTTCGGCAGCTGTTACTCCCGATGGTGGATCTCCGGTAACAGAACGGGGTTTCTGTTGGAATACAACGGGAACTCCAACAACGGCCGATAATATCGTAAGCGGTGGACTGGGAGTGGGAGCTTTTACAAGCACCATTGCGGGTGGTTTGGTACAAGGTTCTACCTATTATGTTCGTGCTTATGCTATCAATAAAATTGGCATAAGCTACAGCACAGTCAATAGCTTTAAGATTTGTCCGGCTGCATTTAGCGTTCAGCATATTGCCGGTATTGATGGTGCTCCGGTATCTAAAGTTGTAACCTATAATTCGGTGAGCAGTACGCTTTCGGGTAAGGCGGTTTGTTGGATTACTCAAAATTTGGGTGCCGATCAACAGGCAACAGTAGTGACTGATGCTACTGATGCATCTGCTGGCTGGTATTGGCAGTTTAATCGGATTCAGGGCTTTAAAAATGATGGAACAACTCGCACTCCGGCTTTGTCCTGGATTGCTATTGATGAAACCAGTGACTGGGTGTCGGCTAATGATCCATGTACTAGGCTTCTTGGATCCGGTTGGCGTATTCCTACTTCAACAGAGTATACCAACGTGATAACTAATGGAGGTATCCCATTTACAGCTCCGTTGAAACTTCATTATGGCGGATACCTGAGCAATGCAGGTTCATTACTGGGACGGAATACGTATGGTATTTTCTGGAGCAGTTCGGCAAACACGAGTACAATTGCAACCTATCTTCAGTTTAGTAGCGGGGTGAGCGCTATTTATAGCAATATTGCCAACTCTAAAGGGTCTGCTTTTACACTTCGTTGCTTGCGCGATGCAATTGTTATTGCTTTACCATCAGTAGGACAGGTAGTGGTTGATGCTTCTTCTATGACGGGTACTTCGGCAGGTGTTTCTGCAGCGGTGGGTTCCGATGGGGGAGCTTCGGTAAGTGACAGAGGGTTCTGTTGGAATCTGACAGGTAATCCAACGCTGAGTGATAATCACATTACGGATGCTGCTACAGGAACGGGCAACTTTGCAGGTACCATTACCGGTTTAACCGTAGGCCCGAAATATTATATACGGGCTTATGCCACCAACAGTGCCGGTACGGCCTACAGCGAAGGCACCGGATTTAATGCTGTGTTGACCAGTATTTGCCCGGATACATTTAATATTCAGCATACCGTTGGATTCAGAGGTATTCCGGTGACCAAGGCGGTTACCTATCATGCTGTTCAAACCAGTCTGTCAGGCACTGCTCAGTGCTGGATTACCCAAAATCTGGGTGCCGATCATCCTGCTACTTCTGCTGCTGATGCTACCGAGGCGTCTGCAGGTTGGTATTTCCAGTTTAATCGTTCGCTGGGTTATAAGCACGATGGTATTACCCGCACCCCTGTAGCCTGGTCTACTTCTATTAGTGAGGCCAGTGACTGGACACTTATCAATGATCCTTGTAATATTATGCTGGGTGTGGGCTGGCGTTTACCCACGAGTACAGAATGGAGCAACGCACATGGATCACCCCAGAATTGGGCGTCTTATGCCGATTCATATAATTCTGTATTGAAAATTCATGGTGCCGGTTATTTGTCTAATGGTTATTTGTCTACTGCCGGCTCTGTAGCCTCCCGAGGTTCGGAAGGAAATTATTGGAGTTGTACGGCGACGAGTAATATTAATGCTTCTGCTTACGAGTTTTACAGCACACTAAATGCATTGACTGGTGTTACTAAAGCTTATGGTTACTCTGTTCGTTGCTTGAGATAATAATCTATTATTCTGTAGTGTCTGGCAATCATATTGTTGAATGCCTGTTTTCTCGATTAGGTGTCTGTTGCTTCTTTCTATTTGTTGTCTGCTATCGATTGAGCACGGATTCATTTTTCTGCTTCTCCCTCTTTTTGGCTCAGTTTCTGAATTGAGTATCAATTTAAGGAATTTCCTTACTTATATCTATCTTGCTGTGTTTGTGTAATTATTGGTTGTAACATAGTCGGAATTGATTACGGCAGGGTAGGAGTGATGCTTCTATAACTGCTACTTCATTGGGTGTAATAATATTCTGATGCAAACTAAAGAAAAAAGTTTGCAACCTATTGGAAAAGGTTAGTGAACTAAAAATGTTCTGATGCAAACTGATGAAAATAGGTTTCAAACTATTGGAAATAGTTTGAAACCTAAGGAAAAAAGTTTGCAACCTATTGGAAAAGGTTAGTGAACTATTGAGAAAAGTTAGCAACCTAAGAAAAAAAGGTTGCAAACTATTGAGAAAAGTTAGTGAACTATTGGGAATAGTTTGCAACCTAAAGAAAAAAGGTTGCAACTTATTGAGAAAAGTTAGCTAACTATTGGGAAAAGGTTGCAAACTAAAAATATTCTGCACATGCATAAGGAAACTCTGCACATGCAGAAGAATATCCTGCATCAACACTTGGAAATCCTGCATGTGCAGAAGAATATCCTGCATCAACACTTGGAAATTATGCATGTGCAGAAGAATATTCTGCATCAACACTTGGAAATCCTGCATGTGCAGAAGAATATCCTGCATCAACACTTCGAAATTCTGCATCATCCTATTGCTGAAAGACTGTCTGGAAATTTACGCAATGATGAGTAGAAATACTTACATAAGCGGCTTAAAACGTATGGGGTGTGGGAGCTTGACCAACAATGTTGTATAAATCATCCACAAAGTACCAAATTCGGTCATATGCATAATAATTCATGTGCAAGATAGAATTGCCCGAGAATTCACTTATTTCCGGGAACGATAGCCATAGTGCTTTTTTTTGTTTTCTCAAAGCAGTCGTAAGTTAATTCGTTTTCCGTTTCCTTGAGTTCTAACATCAGGTTGAATGTTTCAATATAGCTATCGTGGTATTGGAGGGATTTTTTCCAATCGTTCCTCCAGATAGCGCTTATCGCCTTCTTCATCGTGACGGGGTGGAACCCTGAATTTGGTAGTGTCTTCTTCCATGTCATCCACACCGTCGTATATCCGCCTGAACATAAACTCGCAGATGTCATTGGTACGGCGTATGGCTTTTCCTCTGATCACATCCCGCTTGTCGGTGCTCAGATTACTTATTTCAGGGAAATACTGTATAGCCACATGCTCCAACTCCAGCACAAGCGGATCAATAAACTTATCTCTTCGTGCCTGTTGTTCTTCTATTACCTCTAGCAATTTGCCGGCTTCTTCTAAATATTTGTCGAGATCGTCCATAAATGGTAATATCAAATATATAAATAGATGTTTTTTGCTTTTTGAGTTACTAAAAAAATATTTTAGTTGTTTAGTTCAGACTGAACAATCTGTCCTCTGCCATAAACTGGCTTGTAAAGCATAAAGCTATTTTTAAGCGGAGCAAAACTGCAGTATACCAGGTAACTCGTGTTGTCGTGTTTGCTTTCTCGCTGTAGAGTAAATGCTTTTTTATACTCTTCATAGCTTATGTCGGGATTTTCCTTGAAAATATCATAAGCAACTTTTGGTATTGGAAATATAGACTTGATTGTTGGTATTTGTGCTGTCGGATGAATCTGTTGTGATTGATTCCTTGGAAATTTATTGTGGTCTTTGAAATCAATACTAAACACAGTGCCTACTGAATCTAAATTAAATAATTTCAGTTGTTGACTATATAGTGGAGTTTTTGACTTTATAACTTGTAGTATAACTTTGTTTTCAATTATATCTATCACTTTTAATTCAGTGTCACCAAATTGAACGGTTTTTGAAATTGATGAGTGATCAAGACGCAGGCTATCGTATCCAACAACAAAACTGATTTCGTAACGTACGCTTCCATGACAGTTTTTGATATTTATTGTGGAGTCGGCAAAAATCATTTCTTTATTTAAATACTGAATTATAATGTTTTGTTTATCTCGACCTATGTGAGTGGGTGAATAATCAAAAGCATCAGTTAATTCTACCTTTTTATTATTTGGGCTGAACAGATTTGTTTCAAGAAATGAAAGTTTTGTTTCCTCCATGGTAATAATAGAATTTTCATTTAGTATGGGAAATGATATACGTAATCTGAGTCGTTTGTCTTTTTCTGTTTTGATAAATTTTAGTGTAGTATTTGCTTTAAATGAATCTAATAGTGCATTTCTTTTATTTTCACTAAGATTAAAGGTTAAGAAATAGTGGTTAGGAGTATAAGGTATGGAGATATAATCATATTCGGGCTTTTCATTGATCGACTTGAATAGTTTGTAAATAGTAATATCAGAATTTTTAATTGTCCCTTTGTTTTGAGCTTGTATGTTTAGGTTTATAAGCAGAAACAGTAGCACAAATAATTGTATTTTCATAACCCTTGTATTTTAGTATTTGATTTTCTCTCCATTTCACACACCAAAGTTACAAAAATTAGTTAATCGGACAAGAATGGTAAAAGATATCAGTTACCATCAGTTATCAGTTATCAGTAATCAGTTATCAGCGAACAAAGAACAAACTAAAAGCTCCCGACTACAGCCTGAAGCTCCCATTTTGGGTAGTTTTATTTTTATTATATCTTTATATTGTTGTACCGTTCTGCAAATTATCTATCTTTGCCTCATTGTTTTTGTAACCAGAAAATATATACTGCCCATGAAGGATCTCACTCCGATAGTCAATTTGTTTTTTAATAATCAATTTGTTTCCGAAAAAACCAAAGAGCTTTTTATCCCTTTACTTCATGAATTTAAAGCAAGAAAGGGAGCTACTTTTTTACAGGAAGGCGCCATTTGTAATCACATTTATATTGTAGAGTCGGGATTGGTAAGGCAGTATTTTTATAAAGATAATATTGACGTGACAGAATATTTTGCCTGGGAGGGTCTGGGATTTATTTGTCTGGAAAGTTTCATTGAGCATAAACCATCGCATCTGATAGTGGAAGCGTTGGAAGATTCCGTGATTTACGGCATCGAAAAGGAGGAGCTGAATGCACTGGCGGAAAAACATCACGAAATAGAACTTATGTACCGTGGCCTGCTGGAATTGTCGTTGCTGATTTCGCAAAAGCGTATGTATAGCATGCTCTTTGAAACCGCAAAGGAACGTTATAACAATTTACTGAAAGCATCTCCTTTTCTTATTAATCGTGTTCCTTCCATGTATATTGCCTCCTATCTGGGTATCACGCCCGAGACGCTGAGCCGCGTCAAAGGGCATTGATGGGATCTTTTTATGTTCTAAAACATATGCTATACGTAACCTGAGTCGTTTGTCTTTTTCTATTTTAATAAATTTTAGTGTAGTATTTGCTTTAAATGAATCTAATAGTGCATTTCTTTTATTTTCACTAAGATTAAAAGTGAAGAAATTGTGGTTGGGAGCATAAGGTATGGAGGTATAATTATATTCCGGCTTTTCATTGATCGATTTGAATAGTTTGTAAATTGTAATATCGGAATTTTTTGGTATCTCTTTGCTTTGAGCTTGTATATTTATGTTTTGAAGCAGAAAGAGTAGCAAGAGTAATTGTATTTTCATGGTCTTTGTATTTAGTATTTGATTTTCTCTCCATTCCACATCTCAATGTTACCATCAGTCATCAGCGAACCAAGAACAAACTAAAAGCTCCCGACTACAGCCTGAAGCTCCCATTTTGGGTAGTTTTTTTTTATTATATCTCTATATTGTTGTACTGTTCTGCAATTTATCTATCTTTGCCTCATTATTTTTGTAATCAGAAAATGTATATTACCCATGAAGGATCTCACTCCGATAGTCAATTTATTTTTTAATAATCAATTTGTATCCGAAAAGACCAAGGAGCTTTTTATTCCTTTACTTCATGAATTTAAAGCAAGAAAGGGAGCTACTTTCTTACAGGAAGGTGCCATTTGTAATCACATTTATATTGTAGAGTCGGGACTGGTAAGGCAGTATTTTTATAAAGATAATATTGACGTGACAGAGTATTTTGCCTGGGAGGGGCAGGGATTTGTTTGTATAGAAAGTTTCATTGAGCGTACACCGTCGAATCTGATAGTGGAAGCGTTAGAAGACTCTGTGATTTACGGTATCGAAAAGAATGAACTGAATGCATTGGCAGAAAAGCATCATGAAATAGAACTCATGCACCGGGGTTTGATGGAGCAAGGGTTGGTAATGTCGCAAAAGCGCATGTATAGCATGCTCTTTGAAACCGCAAAAGAGCGTTATAACAATTTTCTGAAAGCATCTCCCTTTTTAATCAATCGTGTTCCTTCCATGTATATTGCCTCTTATCTGGGTATCACGCCCGAGACGCTGAGCCGCGTAAAGGGTCATTAATGCCCGTATTTTATGTTGTGCAGCATATTCCTATTTGACAATAATCAAGAAATTTTGGGTTTTTCGAGTTCTTGATATATGTCAATCTTTCCGGCATAATAAAGGTTGATATTTGCAAAGATTTATGACAAAACAGTATTTGTTGTGTATGAATCGTTAACTAAATATCAATATCACCATGAAATCCAGAAAAGAAAATCTCCAGAGAAAATTAGCTTTGTTTTTTTGTTTTTTGTTTCTTTGTTCGGCTACCAGTTTACTGGCGGAGGACCAAGATTCAGTGAAAGTAAAAGCTCCTTCTAAAAAAGAAGAAGCTAATCGAAATGTGATGCTTAATGCATCAAGCGCAACAGGTCCACGTCAGGTGCCTATCGGTATTCCCGGATTAAGTATCGACGTGACTATTTATGAAGACAACTTGCCTGTCTCATTTTTCTTTTGGCCAAACCTTCCCACACTACACTGGCGTGCCGACTCAAGTTTATCCGGTATCGGTTTGTACAAATTATCCGAAACCGGTATTGTGAGCGGGGCAGTGGGTTATGCCGTAAACTCTAATTCGCAACTGGGTGGCGACATCTTTAAAGGAAAAGTGAATTATAGCATTAATCACTTCGGGGCGCAACAATTGGATATGAACATGAATGGTCCGATTGGCAAAGGATGGTCGTATACCATGAGTATGTATCAGTATACCAATCCGGGTAACTTCAAACTGGGTTATGCCGATGAGCTTGAACGTACTCAAATGTATAAAGTAGGGCTGACAAAAGTATTTGATAACAAGCGCGGAAGCATTTCTTTTCTGTACAAGTATGACAAATCGAAAGATTTAGGAAGTATGTATGGATATGGTTACGCACCCTTTATCTATAAAGGCGACGGAAGCATCAAAGAAATACCAGGCATTTCGTTAGGTACGACTAATAATGTTCAACAGAACGGATTGATACAATATATGGATATCAAAACCGGAAAGCTAACTACAGCTTCATTTAATGATAATAATATTACAGGTAGTTATGCTCACGAGTTTACAGGTTTGTTTGACTATAAACTGGATAATGGCTATAACCTGAAAATGAGTGCTAAATTCCAACGGTCCGTTTCGAGACTCAATCTTCAGATCCCGATGAGTATTACTGAAAATGTAACTGCAAGTGATGGATATACATCTTATTCGACCGGAGCTGCGTATACCGGCAATGTTCAAACCACGCTCTCACTGTTGGATCAGGGAAAGCTGAATGATTTTTTCTATACCGCCGAATTGACCAAGCAGTCGGGTAACCATAACTGGCGACTGGGTTTGAATGAATGGTACAGCAAATGTGACTGGACTGCCAATGGTACTTTTTATACTCAATCATCATCGTCAACACCAGAACTATTAACCAGTGCTACAAACGGAACATTTTTTGGACTAAACAGCAGCTCGGAAGCTTACAAAGGTTATGAAAATAAACTGGCTGCTTATTTTACCGACGATTGGGATGTCAATAAACGATTGAATCTGAATTATGGTGTGCGTGCCGAATATCAAAAAGTAAACGTTGATGCTCTGCCATACGCGCGATATAGCGGCTTCCATGCAGGTAGTATAAACCCTACAACCGGTGAAGTAGCTAATTGGGTCAATACAGATCGTAATTTTCTTAATATGGTAGGGTCTGTTTCTGCTGTCTATAAATTGGCAAACTCATACGGACTACTTGGTGAAGTGGACTATAATCAACAACACTCGCACCTGGAAGCTTATGGTGGTGCCGAAATTCCACCTTCCAAAGTAATTCCGATTACAATCGGTCGTGTAGGATTGTACTACAATCACAAGCTGTTCAGCATCGTTTCTGCTCTTACATATATTGGTAAAAACAACTTTTACGAACGCAGGTATATGGTAAATCCGGATGACTATACCGATAATCAAACCATTGCATGTCGTTACAATGTGAAAACTGTGGGTTGGACTACCGACATTGTTACCAATCCGTTCAAAAATTTCAATATGCATTTCTTGTTGACTTTGCAAAATCCGGAATATAACAATTTCAAATTTACAGCTTTCAACAATAACTATGATTTCAGTGGGAAAAGTGTGACAGGGCTATCAAAAACATTGATTGAGCTTGACCCAAGTTATAGCCTCACCGAGAAACTTCGTTTATGGGCAAGCTTCCGTTACTTTGGTAAGCAATATGCCAATCTGAGTAATAGTTTGTACTTCAATGGACATTGGGAAACATTCGGAGGGGTGAGCTATACGTTGAATAAGAATGTGAATCTAGGAGTTTCAGTGGTAAACTTCCTGAATCAAACAGGTGTAACTGGTAGTATTTCCGGATCGGATTTAATGACTGATGCTTCAAAATACAAAAATTACCTGATGACAGGTAGCTATATCAGACCTTTTACCGTCGAATTCAAAACTTCGATCAGCTTTTAATTAGTTTTTTTAGGTGCAGTTGTCATAGTTGTCGGGAAACTCGTCCCGGCAACGTGGCTGCTGGAATCTTTATTCAGAATAATCATTTTCAAAAAGTGGAACTAACATGAATATTGAAATGAAAAAGATAGCGTTATGCCTTTCTATATGCATCTTCTTTAGCGAAAGTCTGATGGCACAAAACCATACGATGTTTCCGAAAGAAACTGTGCAACCGCGCATTCGTGTCATTGTTGATAATGACTTCAGTGGTGATCCCGACGGGCTTTTCCAATTAGTACATGAGATTTTGTCACCTTCTGTTGATATCAGAGCCATTATTGGTTCGCACCTGAAACCAGGTGATCCTTTCGACGCATCGAAAGTTACAGCTACCAATGCCAAAAAGAAAGTGGAAGAAGTACTGAAAGTGATGAATGTGCAGCCTGTATTCCCTGTACTTGAAGGTTCAAACAAAGGACTTGAAATTATAGATAAACCACAGGTAAGCGCAGCTGCGCAGACTATAGTAAAAGAAGCCATGCGTACAGATGTAAAAATGCCACTCTATATAGTTTGTGGTGCCGGTTTAACCGATTTGGCCAGTGCTTACCTGATTGAACCTAAAATAGCAGACAAGATTATACTGGTTTGGATTGGAGGATCTGAATATCCGGGAGCAATTGTTCCGCCTGATCATTCGGAGATGGAATATAACCTGGGTATCGACCTGATGGCCGGGCAGGTAATTTTCAATAAATCAAAAATAATGATCTGGCAGGTTCCACGTAGTACATATCGTCAGGCTTTGTTTTCGTATGCCGAATTGCTTACCAAAATAAAACCGTTGGGCGAAACAGGTAAATATCTGGCCAACTCCCTGGAAAATATTATGAAAATGACGGTGCAGATGAAATATTATATCGGTGAAACTTATATTTTGGGCGATAGTCCGCTGGTTTTGCTTACAGCGCTTCAATCGTCTTTCGAAGCCGATCCTTCATCAAGCGATTATGTAGTGAAACAATCGCCCCTGATTAACGATAAAGGATTGTACGAAACCAATTCTTCAGGTAGGAGTATCCGGGTTTATACTAAAATTGACACCCGGTTGTTGTTCGATGATTTGATTGCTAAGTTGGAGTTATTCAATAATAAATAAGCACAATGAGAATAATGAAAGCACATACGTTTATAACAGCTTTATAACTTATGATGGTTTCTATAATAATATAAATAACATTTATCATGAAAAAGACAAATAGAATCTTATTAATGAGTAGCCTGATTTTCCTTGCTTCTCAGTTAGTATATCAGGTTCAGGCCGCTCCGAAACCAGCAACCATTAAGGTCAATGGAAAAACCTTTATCGATCTTAACCGGAACGGAAAGCTTGATATTTATGAAGATACACGTTTACCGCTTGAAACACGTGTCAGGAATATCGTTTCGTTGATGACCGATGAGGAAAAAGCC
>JAATGT010000361.1 GCA_015654525.1 Bacteroidales bacterium | reverse complement strand
GACGATCCGCGCATGCCGACAATTTGTGGGTTGCGTCGCAGAGGTTATTCTCCCGAATCTATTCATAGCTTTATTGATAAAATAGGTTACACCAAGTTCGAAGCACAGAATGATATCGGATTGCTGGAACACAGCGCACGCGAAAGCCTGAACAAGACAGCAACGCGTGTAAACGCCGTACTTGATCCGGTAAAACTAATTATTACCAACTATCCGGAAGGACAGGTGGAAATGCTGGAAACAGTGAATAATCCAGAAGATGAATCGGCCGGAACGCGCGAAATTGCGTTCTCAAAAGAACTTTACATTGAACGGGATGACTTTATGGAAGATGCTCCAAAGAAATTCTTCCGCATGACCCCGGGGCAAGAAGTGAGACTCAAAAGTGCTTATATCGTAAAATGTACAGGTTGCAAAAAAGATGCTGACGGCAACATTGAAGAAATATACTGTGAATATGACTCGCAAACCAAAAGCGGTATGCCGGAAAGCAACCGTAAGGTAAAAGGGACACTTCACTGGGTTTCGATAGGTCATAGTTTGACAGCTGAAATACGCTTGTACGATCGCTTGTTCAGCATTGAGAACCCATCGGCTGACGAACGTGATTTCCGTGAATTATTAAACCCAAATTCATTAAAAATTTTGAATAATTGTCAGGTAGAAGCCTCACTGAAAGATGCTAAAGCATTGGATCATTTCCAATTTCAACGAATAGGTTACTTCAATGTTGATTTGGATTCTAGTGCCGATAAACTTGTTTTCAACCGCACTGCTTCGTTGAAAGACAGTTGGGCAAAAGAGCAAGGAAAATAACTGAAAAATATTCTAACAAAAAACCGCTGCAAGATTTTGCAGCGGTTTTTTGTTAGAATATTTTTCACCCGAAGAAACAAAACATAATTTTGTAATCACAAATACATAAGATCGTAACACTTGCCTGATAGCTTTGTAGATTAATTTTAGATCAACAAGTTATGAGCAGGTATCGTATTTTAGTTATAGATAATGAAGAGGATTTATGTGGAATAATCCGCTTTACATTAGAAACTGAGGGTTATATCGTAGATGTTGTTTATTCAGCTGAAGATGCATTATTGAAAAACATTTCGGAATATAACTTGTTGTTAATAGGAGTGACACTGAGTGAAATTTCAGGTTTTAGAATGGCACGGATAATCCGAAATAATCCGAAAACGGCTATCACTCCGATCATTTTTATTGCTACGAACGACAACGAAAATGATCGTTTGACGGCATTTAGTGTCGGCGCAGATGATTATATGATTAAGCCTTTCTCGCTTCGGGAAATGGCTGCTCGCATAAAGGTGATTATAAGCCGAACAGAAAATAAGAAGCTTGTTACTTTTCAGCAGTTGTCATATAATAAGCTTATTATTGACTTGGCCCGAAAACAGGTATTGCTGGATGAAAAAGAAATCCAGTTCACAAAAAAAGAATTTGAGATACTAAAACTCCTGATGGAAAACAGAAACCGGCTATTTTCGCGGGAGGAACTGCTTAAACGAATATGGTCGGAAGAGGCTTTTGTTCTTAGCCGGACAATTGACGTAAACATCACCCGCATAAGAGCTAAAATAGGTACATACGGAAAAAACATTGTAACAAAACTCGGACTTGGATATTGTTTCGAGGAATAAATAAATCCCTCATTTTTAATGAAGAAATTTTTACTCAGCTGCATGATGGCAATCACTGCTTACTCAGCGTTGAACGCTCAAAAAGTAGGTCTTGTATTAAGTGGCGGTGGTGCTCCCGGCATATCGCATATTGGTATTATCAAGGCACTGGAAGAAAACCACATCCCGATTGATTATGTGACCGGCACCTCCATCGGAGCTATCATTGGTGGTATGTATGCCATGGGGTTAACACCCGACGAGATGATTGAAGTGTTGAAGTCGGAAGACTTTAAACACTGGCTGAGTGGAGAAGTAGAGCCTGAGAATATTTATTTTTACCGGAGCCCCGATCCGAAACCGAATATTGTTGACTTGCGCATACAGATCAATAATAAGAAAAAAACAAATATTAAAACCAAAATATTACCGGCAAACGTGGTACCTCCCGGTCAAATGAATTATGCATTTATTCCTTTGTTTGCTCAGGCAAATGCCGCCGCAGGGGGTAACTTTGACAAACTGGTAGTACCTTTTCGTTGTATAGGCTCGGATGTATACAATAAAAAGGCAATCGTATTCCGCCGGGGTGTATTAGGCGATGCTATCCGCGCTTCCATGACTTTTCCCTTTATGTTTAAACCGATCAGCATAGACAATCAGCTGATGTTCGATGGCGGGATTTACAACAACTTTCCGGTGGACGTAATGCAGAATGATTTCAAGCCCGACTTTATTCTGGGAAGTGTGGTTGCCATTAATCCGTCGAAACCCAATGACGACGACATCATGATGCAGCTGCAGAATATGATTATTACCAAAACAGATTATTCCGTTCCTACTGCCGAGGGCATTACACTTAAGTTTGATGTAAGCAAAACCAATATGTTTGATTTCAGCAAGGTGGATGAATTGGTGAAAACAGGCTATGATTCAACCATGAAACACATGGATGAGATTAAAGCACGGGTGGCACGTCGCATGAGTACCGAGGACTATGCTTTCCGGCGAAAGGCCTTTAAAGACAAATTTCCAAAACTAGAATTTCAGAACATCGATGTAGAAGGGGTGGATAGCCTGCAGGCAAAGTATGTAAAACGTACGTTTCACAATAACGATGATGTATTCGATCTGGATGAGTTTAAAAGATCCTATTACAAGCTGATTTCGGACGAAGCTATTTCGGAAGTTCTTCCTCATGCTGATTTTGACTCTGTAAACGGGATGTTTGATCTGAATCTGAAAGTAAAAACGGAAGATCAGTTGAGGGTATTGATCGGGGGCAATATCTCCTCCTCTACGTCTAATCAGGCTTATCTTGGGCTAACGTACCAGAATCTGAGTAATCACGCTCAAACGGCTTATATGGACGCTCAGTTCGGCAAAATGTATAATGGATTGGGACTGGGGACCCGGATAGAAATGCCGGCAAATAATAACTGGTATATGAAACTGGCTTTTGTACTTCATAAGTTCGATTACTTTGATGGAAACAAGTTGTTTTATCAGGATAACCAGACAGCCAGTTTTAATCAGTATGAAGTCTACAGTAAACTTTGTGTGGGATTTCCACTAACCATGAAGGCCCGGTTAGAGTTCGGAGTGGGATATGCTGCGATGACCGACAATTATACGCAAAATAAAACTTTACTTAACCCAACAGCAGCCAATGATAAGAGTACATTTTCGCTCGGGAGTGTATTTGGACGCATTGAAAGCCAAACGCTGAATAATATAATGTATCCTACCCGGGGATTTGCGTTTTCCACCTCATTGCAGTTTCTGGATGGAGAGGATAACTTTAAGTCTGCAACCAATGCAACTTTAAACGTAGACAAGAAAAAAGATAATTGGTTCCTGTATCGTTTAAAGTCCGATCGCTATTTTGCATTAGGATCATCATTTACATTGGGTACCTATGCCGAACTGGCTTATTCATCGCGACAACTACTGTCGAACTATACGGCTACGATTATACAGGTTCCCACTTTTCAACCAACTCCATTTAGCCGTACGGTGTTCAATGAAGCGTTTAGTGCCAGTCAGTTTGGAGCCATTGGGCTGAAGCCGATTTACAGTCTGACCGATCAGCTACATTTACGAGCTGAGGTATATTGGTTTGTTCCCTATAAAACAATTAAAAAAGCCAGTAATAATTCGGCTTACTACTCCGAACCTTTTTCATCGTCTGAGTTTATGGCCGAAGGTGCCGTGGTATACAATTTTAAACTGGCTTCGGCAGCTTTGTTTGCGAACTATAACACAAAGAACTGGAGCGTGGGCGTAAATATAGGCATTTTGCTTTTTAACCGTAGGTTTACGGAATAGAATTTCAGTAAACGAACTTTTAAGGTGAAAAAACAGGACCAATTATTCCACTAGCATCTAATCGCTTTTTACATTTCAGCGTGACACACCACACCCAACCCGCCAAAAGATTAGGCTGAACATTGGAAGTTTGAATTATTTCTTATTTATACAGAATAGCATGTGTCCATACATATTAATGGTCTGAAAAACATAAAATTTTATTTTATTGTAAATGCTAATGTTTTTCGAGTTCGAAGTTTCCAGATAAAGTTCTGTATTATTCTTCACTATTTTCATGTTTAAAAACGTATATGAGTCTATTATGGATAAATAATTATCGAAAAACAATAATATGTTTTATTTATTCAGAAAATATCCTTTCCTTTGTGTCTGTAATTAATAGAGCCGAATTTTATCAGAACAAAAAATATATTATTTAAAAATTAAATTATGAAGAAAAACCTTTTTCAAATGGGTTTCTTGTGTTTATTGCTGGTGCTGGCTATAAGTGCAGGAGCTCAACAAGCACAGCCGCTTCCGATGGATCCGAAAGTGCGTTATGGAAAGTTGGACAACGGTCTGACTTATTACATTCGGGCCAATGCAGAGCCCAAGCAACGTGCTGAGTTTTATATTGCTCAGAATGTTGGCTCTATCCTTGAAAATGATAATCAGAACGGGCTGGCTCACTTTCTGGAACACATGGCATTTAACGGAACCAAAAACTTTCCGGGCAAGGGAATCATTAATTTCCTTGAAAAACATGGAGTTAAGTTTGGCGAAAACATTAATGCTTACACAGCTATAGACGAAACGGTGTATAATCTGTCGAATGTACCTACGGTTGAGACAGGAGTTGTGGATAGTGCCTTGCTGGTATTGCATGACTGGTCGGGTTACCTTTCTCTGGATGGAAAAGAGATAGACGATGAGCGTGGTGTGATTATGGAAGAATGGCGCACGCGTTTTGGTGCCGATCGTCGAATGATGAAAGAAGCAAACAAACTGAAATATCCGGGTTCGCAATACGGCATTCGCGATGGAATTGGCGATACGGCTGTAATCAAGCACTTTAAATATGACGTTATTCGCGATTATTATAAAAAATGGTATCGCCCCGACTTGCAAGCCATTCTGGTGGTAGGTGATATTGATGTAGATAAAGTTGAGGCTAAGATAAAAACCTTATTTTCGTCTATTCCTAAAAAGGCTAATGCCGGAGAGCGCCCTATTTATACCATTACCGACAATGACGAACCTATTGTTGCTATCGTTTCCGATCCGGAGGCTACCCAAACCCGCATAAGACTGGACTATAAACACGACAAATTGCCGGCAGAAGTACAGGCTTCTATTCAGGGCTACGTAAAAGGGGTTATCGATAATCTTATTTCAGGAGTTCTCGGCGAACGCTTTGATGAAATTTCGCAACAAGCCGATGCTCCTTTTGTGCGCGCTTTCAGTGGTTATGGTAGTATTGTAAAGTCAAAAGATGCTTTCATCATGCTGGATATTCCGAAAGAAGGTAAAGAAACCGAAGGCCTGAAAGCATTACTACTCGAAGCCGAAAAACTTAAACGTTTCGGGGTTACCAATGCCGAACTCGAAAGAGCTAAAACCAACTTGCTGAAAAGTATGGAAACAATGTATAAAGATCGTGAACACCAAAAGAACAATGATCTGGTGACGCAATACGTTCGTAATTATTTAGACAACGAACCTATTCCGGGCATAGAGTGGGAATATCAAACTCTGCAAATGATTTTACCCAAACTAAATGCCGACATGGTTAATCAGGTTGCCAAATCTTATGTTACAGATAAGAATCTGCTTGTTACTATTACTTCACCAAACAAGCCATCTGTGAAGATTCCTACCAAAGATGAGGTTTTGGCTACAATTGCCGAAGTAGGAAAAGCACAGCTGACTGCAAAAGCCGAAGAAGTAAACAATAAGCCGCTGATAGAAAAAGCTCCCAAAGCAGGAACCGTAAAAGCTACTGCTAAAAACACAAAACTGGGAACCACTGAATGGACGTTGAGTAACGGTATAAAAGTAATTTTCAAACCAACTATATTTAAGCAAGATGAAATATTATTAAGTGCTTATAGCGAAGGCGGACTTTCGAAGGTGTCAGATCTTTCTCTTCTTCCGTCAGCTACATTAGCTACTTCCATTGTAAGTAATAACGGTTTGGGTAATTTTTCGCAAGTTGAGTTGAGTAAAGTGCTTACCGGTAAAGTTGCTTCTGTTCAACCGCAAATAAATGCATATGAAGAAGGCTTCAGCGGAAGCTCGTCGGTAAATGATTTTGAAACAATGTTGCAACTTGTTTACCTGTATTATACAGCCCCACGTAAGGATGATAATGCTTATAGCGCTCTGGTAAATATGTATCGTACCAATTTGGCCAATAGTGCTACCGATCCCCGTAAAGCTTTTTCGGATACAATAAATACGATGGTTAACAATCATAGTCCACGTGCAGTGATTCTTAATCTGAATACACTCGATAAGATTGATCAGAATAAGGCATTAGCATTCTTCAAAGAGCGTTTTGCCAATCCGGCCGACTTTACCTTCATTTTTACAGGTAATGTTGATCCTGCAAATGAAAAGATTAAGAGTACAATTTGTACCTACCTGGGAGGTTTAAAAACAACCAAAGCAATTGAGAAATTTACCGATAACAATGTCCGTAAACCGCAAGGTAAGGTTTCTAATACTTTTGAAAAAGAAATGAAAACTGCCAAGGCTTCTAATTTCATTCTCTACAATGCGGATATGCCTTATAATATCGAGAATAATCTTGTATTAGGTGTTATTGGCGATATTCTCAGTATTCGATATACTGCCTCTATCCGTGAAAAAGAAGGAGGTACCTACGGTGTAGGTGTGCGGGGCAGAATAAGTCACGAGCCAATTGATAATGCTTCTTTGTTGATGCAATTTGATACCGACCCGGTTAAACAACCAAAGCTTATCGGTATGATTTACGATGAGGTGAACGAGATTGTGAAAAATGGTCCTAAAGCAGAAGATGTTCAAAAGGTTAAAGAAAACCTGTTGAAAACCTATGCTGAAGATATAAGAGAAAATAGCTGGTGGTTAAATAGTGTCGAAAGCTATTATCACAATAAGATCAACTACATAGACGATTATAAATCGGCCGTAGAATCATTAACTCCAGAGTTAATCCAATCGACCCTCAAAAAACTGGTTGATAAAGGTAACGTCCTGGAAGTGGTTATGAAACCAACTAAATAAGAGTTTTTCTGAATAATCTTAAAGAGGAGCAGTTCCACCATGGAATTGTTCCTCTTTTTTTTCTTCTGGAGTAGCTAAGTAATAAATAATATTTAATGATCTATCCCTCGAAAACAAAATACAGATAAGCAGTCTTGTAACTGTTTGCTATAACTCCTTAATCGGGTGCTATTACCTGATTTTCGGTACATTCTTTTTGTGTTCATATCAATGCGAATTAGTATGTAATATCAAATGAATATAGATCATTAGATAAACGATACTATGATAAGACTATATAATCAATAGAGAATAGACGATTAATAGAAGGTAGATCAACGGTAGATAAGTGGTAAATAAGCGGTTTATGAGCGGTTCATGAGCGGTTGATCAGCGGTAGATGAACGGTAAATGAATATAGAATAGACGATGCAAAGCTATACTTGATAGCAAATGACTTCTTTCTTTTCGAAAGAGTGTGTCAGAGTTGATCAAATAATTATAAAAGGACATTATTCCATTTCCTTAATAGACCTGCTATCACTAATAAAGTATTACCTTTGTCTGGCTTAAGTTATATTCTGTAAGTGATAATTTATCGCACATGTTTCATTTATACAGATGAATATACTTTGTTAACCAGATCTATTGAAAATACAAATCACAGTCATGCTAAACAGAAGAATAAAGTTTGTCCTTCTATTTGCCTTCGGATTGTTGCTTGTTCCACTACACGCACAAACGACCTATGGGGATACAATTTTTTTTGAAAATTTTGGGCAACATACAACACGTGTCAGCTCGATTTACATGCCTGCCGGAAGCTATACTTTTGCCAGTGCGAGTGGATCCAGCGATGAAAAAGAAATTCAGGATAACTATTACGCTGTGGTAGATCCGCGACACATTGCAGATGCTAATCCTTCGTCGTATTTCTGGACTTCAACCAGTCCGACTTCTTTTATACCAACCGGTTCCAGACATTACTATACTGCCGATCATACCGGCGATACAAACGGTGCTGTGATGGTAGTAAATGCCGGTACTACGGTGAATTATATCTATAAACGCCCGTTGGTTCTGAAAGCCGGATTTCGCTATCGTTTCTCATGCTGGATTTATGTTGTGGCCCGTAGCTCCCAATTTTCTATGGAAGTGGTAAATTCAACAAATAGCACTACTAACACTTTTCTGGGATCGGTACTCACTAACGAAGGTGTCTGGACACAGTATAACCTCGATTTCCCTGTCCCTCTGTCGGCAACAAATACTTATAATGATGTGATTGCCGGACTGCAGAACAATTATAAGTTGATTGATGGAAATGATTATTATATTGATGATATATTATTAAGCACGCTTCATACCGATCCTCTTGTAGTCACAGCATCAAACAATAGTCCGGTTTGCCAGGAATCCGGTATAGCCCTCGGTCTAAGTTCTACCGGGGGAGCTTCTCCCTTTACGTATGCGTGGAGCGGTCCAAACGGTTTCATATCCACCGATCAAAATCCTGTTCTTTCGAATGCTTCTCTGGCTATGACAGGAATCTATACAGTGACGGTTACCGATGCGCTGGGGCAAACGGCAACAATAAGTACTACTGTTATTGTAAACCCAGCTCCAAATGTTGATTTTGTTCTTTCATCCTCTAATATCGATAATCGCCATAATTCGATAGTTTACAGTATACCACCCGAAAAAGGAGTGACCTATCTCTGGGATTTTGGAGATGGCACAACCGATACCCAATCCGCCTTAACACATTACTATACTATAACCGGTACTACTTCCGGGTTTGTTACCCAACTAACAGCCACCGATTCGATTGGTTGTAGCAGTACGTCTTCACGAACCGTTGAGGTAACTCCATTTATTCCTACTATTTTTACTCCCAATGGAGATGGAGTGAACGATGTTTTTATGACAGGATACGACTTGCAGATATTCGACCGGAATGGAACTATATTGTATAAGGGAGCTTCGGGGTGGAATGGAATGTATGGAAATAAAAGGATGGATAATGATACCTATTTTTATTTGCTTTATTATACCGATAAAAACCATAAGACTCAAACCCAAAAGGGCTATGTTACGTTGAAAAGATAGACTATGCTACTTCTCAATAAAAGCATATTTTGTTCTTATGAAACATATTTTCGTCTGATACTGTCCTCTGTGATCTGATTCTTTTACTGTACAGATTAAATTACTAAGCGAGAAGATATTTTACTTATTTTAGAGAATCGGGAACTCATTAATCGTCAGTTTTATTTAAAAAGATGATTATCAAATTAAATACTCTTAAAGATGTAAAAACAGTACTCTTTCAATGTGCTATATGGTTGAAAATAAAAGTATTTTTGTTGGGTTGTAAACTTGTGGATCTTATGAAAAAACTAATAACTTTCCTTATTTGTAGTCTAGGTTTCTTATTTACGTCCACATCTGTTTTTGCTACTGATCCCTACTCTAAAAATCTGGGTTTTGAAACCGGAACCTTTACGGGCTGGACTGGATATACTTGGACATATAGCACCGAAGTTCCATCCATAAATACTTCAGCAGTACAAGTTACTCTTCCTACTGCCCGCAGACAGGTTATTATGACAGATACTACAGCTTACGATGCGAATACCGGAAATGCACTGAAAATAATTCCTAAAGGATACCGCTATTCCGCTCGTCTGGGCGATGTTATCAAAACAGGTGATACAAACCCGCGGGGTTGGGAACAAAGTCTGCGATACAGCATGAAAGTTGATTCGACGAATGCACTCCTGCTTATGAAATTTGCTTGTGTACTGCAATATGCCAGTGATCATACGGCTTTGATGGAGCCTCGCTTCCGCCTCACCTTGTACGATCAAAGTGGCAATACAATAAACGATTGTGCTAACTATGATGTATATTCATCAAGTGGTAATGTGACTGGTTTTCAGACTTACACTCCATCGGGTTCGCAAAATCCCAATAAATGGAGAGACTGGACATCAGTAGGAGCAAACTTATTGAAATATATTGGACAGACTATCACGATTGAGTTTATGTCAGCTGATTGTACTGGTCGGTATCACTACGGTTATGCCTACTTTGTTGCAGAGTCGCATCCTATGTACATTACTGTGAAATATTGTACCGGCGATACAAATGCAACGCTTACAGCTCCTGCCGGTTTTGAAACTTACAGTTGGACGGATAGTAACGGAACAGTGGTAGGCACTTCTCAGGTGCTTACGCTGACTTCTCCTGTTGAGGGGGCAACCTATACCTGCAGTCTGACTTCGGCAACAGGCTGTAAGGTTTCTCTGACTTCGGTTATAGCCAAATATGAACCGAATGCTGATTTCAGTTATCAGCTCGTAGATTGTAATAGTTTAACTAATACGATTAAATTTACTGATTCGCACCTCGCTACGCATGGTACGCTGGAGTATAAATGGGATTTTGGTGATGGCACAACTTCCACTGAACAGAATCCATCGCATGTTTATTCCACCTCTGGTATGCATCAGGTTAGTTTGGTGGTGAGTAATCCACCTTCGTTATGTACTGATTCTGTTAGTAAAAGTGTAGAAACTTTTTACCCACCTCTGATTGGTATTTCGGGTGATTCCACTTACTGTCCCGGTAGTACTACTACGCTCAAGGCACATGGTGCTTACAGGTATCTATGGAGCAATGGATCCACAGCTGATTCCATTCAGGTAGGAAAAGATACAACAGTTTGGATGATTGGTTATTCAAGTGTGGGGTGTTATACCGATACTATCAGATTCAAGGTAAAAGAAGAACCAGACTGGACTTTTAATACTGATGGAAAAGTGTTGTATTGTCAGGGTGATAGTACCGTTCTTTCGGCTTCAGGAGCGGCAAATTATAAGTGGAGTACTGGTGCGACAACCAGTTCAATTATAGTGAAAACTCCCGGAGTGTATACTGTTATCGGCTCAAATGCCAGGGGATGCGAAAAATCCGGAACTTTTAGTGTAGTAGAAGATCCGTTACCAAATTCAAATTTTACGGTGTCGACTAATGCAATAAGTATTCGGCATAATAAGTTAACTTGTACTGCTTCGGATGAAAGTGGGGTGCAATATAGTTGGAATATGGGTGACGGATTGACCGAAACAGGATCATCGATCGAACATGCTTACACTATTTTAAGTGGCATACTGGGATATACTATTGTGCTTACGGCTACTAATCAGAATGGTTGCGTGAATACTTCTTCGAAGGATATTGAAGTAGTTCCTTTTATCCCCAATATTTTCACTCCAAATGGTGATGGGGTAAACGATACTTTTATGTCTGGATTTGATTTGCAGGTGTTCGATCGGAATGGTACTATGATGTATAAAGGAACTTTAGGTTGGAATGGAATGTATGAAAATAAAAAGATGGATAACGATACCTATTTTTACGTACTCCATTACACAGATAAAAATCAAAAGCTCCAGACCCGTAAGGGCTATATTACATTGCAACGATAAATGATTATGAAAAGATTAACGATATTCTTTTGCATAACAGCTTCTTGTGCTGTTTTTGGAACTAAGGTAATGGCACAAACCGATATCAGTATGGCTACGCATTGGTATAACCGTGCCAATTATAATCCGGCTTCTATCGCCAGAACAGATTATATTTATCTTTTTACTGACATACGCCGGCAATGGATTGGAGTGAGTGGAGCGCCAACTGTCTTTAATGTACAGGCTTCTGAATATATCCACGACTTGCACTCGGCATTTGGCATTTCGTTGGTTAGTGATCAGATTGGTGCAACACGAGCCATTAATCCGATGCTCACATATGCTTATCGTATTTCTAATGAACGTGATTGGTCTCTGTCAATGGGGCTGTCAGCAGGAGTTTTCGCCCGCTATATTGATGGTTCTCTTTTTGAAGCTGAAAATGTGAACGACCCGTCTGTTTATTCGGACATGGAGCGTATTGTTCGTCCGGATGCTAATGTGGGAGTAGAACTTCAGACTACACATTTTGTTTTCGGGTTGTCCAGTACACATTTGTTTTCAGTTTCCAAAGACAGCACCTTGTTTTTGAACTCCAACCATCGCTACGGCTATGTTATCTATAAAAATACGGATCTCGATTTGTTTAATTATAATATCGGATTACAGGTTGTCAATCGCTCGAGCGTTACTGTTTTAGAGGGAAATGCATCCGTTCGTTTTAAACATGAAACAGGTCTGAATACTGGTCCTCGTGAAATTTTTGATTTAGGTTTGACGTATCGAACGTCCAATCAGATGACTTTTCTTTTTGGAGTGAATATATCGTCTAATTTAAGAGTAGGCTACGCTTATGATCAGAGTTTCCTGACCGGTTATGGAAAAAATACCAGCCATGAGGTTATGCTCGAATACCGTATTCCGTCTAAAGCGGCTTCCACATGTGTTCAATGCCGGAATACCGATTATTGGTATTATTAACCTGAGTTCGGGATAAGTTTTGGGGAGCGTTGAACACTCCAACATGATAACAGATAACTTTGCAAAGAGAAATAGCGCATAAGAAACCTGTTATTTCTTGGAAGCCGCATTCCTTGGATAAGTCTGGTTCGGGGCACT
>JAATGT010000126.1 GCA_015654525.1 Bacteroidales bacterium | reverse complement strand
CTACTTTATAAACGCGGAAACTTATTCTAGAAACACGGAAGCTTACTTGACTAATGCGGAAGCTTATTCTAGAAGCAGGGAAAACTCACTTGACTAACAGGAAAGATGACTTTTGAAGCACAGAAGCTTACTTAGGAAATTGGCTTTTTCAAAGCATATGCTCTACAGTGTAAAAAAGAAGTAAAAAAAAGTAAAAAAAAGAGATTAACGATTAGTAATCAATAATTCATCATCTCATCAACGTATCAACATATCATCACATCAACATATCAACACATCATCACATCATCACATCAACACATGCTTGAACAACTATTTTACGGAAATACCTTACGCAATTGGTTAATATCAATTCTTATTATCGTGGGAGCCATGCTGCTCAACAAAGCTATTGATTTGTTGAACAAACATATTATTCGGAAATTTACAGCTAAAACAAAAAACCGTCTTGATGACATTCTCTTCAAGATGCTTGAAGCACCTGTTTTATTGGGAATTGCGCTTGCTGCCATTTGGTTTGCTGCGCGACGTTTAGAGCTGGGTACTCCGGTAGAAACTGTGATTTTAAAAGCTTACCGCGTACTTACCGTTATCAATATAACCTGGTTTATTGTACGCTTTGTAAATGCTTTACTCGAAGAATACCTGGCACCAAAAGCTGCCGATCAGAATTCACACAAACATTTGGATATTCATCTGCTATCCATTCTCCGGCGTGCGGTTTTGACTGTTATTTGGTCACTCGGCATTGTAATGGCATTAAACAATGTTGGTGTAAACGTTGGTACTCTTATTGCAGGACTGAGTATTGGTGGTTTGGCATTTGCGTTGGCCGCACAAGATACCATTAAAAATGTATATGGAGGTTTTACGATTCTTACCGACCGGCCATTTCGCATTGGCGACCGTATTAAAGTAGACGGATTCGATGGTTTTGTCGAAAATATAGGCATTCGCAGCACCCGCCTCCGCACATTGGAAAAACGCATGGTAACTATTCCGAATTTCAAACTGGTGGAAGCCTCCGTGGAAAATATTTCGGAAGAACCTAAGCGCAGAATACTGATGAAACTGGGTCTGACTTACAATACCACCCCTGAAAAGATGGATCAGGCTATGAGTATTCTAAGAAATATACCCAACATAATTGCTGAAGTTGATCCAAAAGACATTACAGTTGCCTTTACCGACTTTACCGATTATTCGCTGGTTATTACTTTCGTCTATTTCATACTCAAACCTGCCGATGTTATGGAAATACCTTCCAGAGTCAATTCTGAGATCCTTCGCTCTTTCAATGCAGCCGGATTACAGTTCGCCTTCCCTACACAAACTATTTATATGGAAAAAGAGTAATCTACTGATCAGATTACTCTTTTTAAATCCTCAAAAGCTCACTACTTTATCACGCTATCCAAGGATTTGACTTTTTTCGCTTTCGCAATAACAACCGTTCCGGCATTGGGTACGGCATCAAACTGAATATATTGAATTGAATTCTGCATAACAAGTTGCGAGTTTAATTTTACTTTTCCTTGTTTTACCGAGGCATTCGCCCAACCTTCCGGCAATGGACGACGAATGGAAACCGGATAATTGTAAATACTATTATCCAGCGAATCGGTAAGTTGGATGACTATTTTTTTCGAATCTGTACTTATTACAGCGAGTGACACTGCATCGCGTTCTTTAATATAGCGCGCCACATTGCCAAACGTTTCAACCCAGAATTTATCCCTGTTAGCATATACATATTCCAGATGGGCATTAAGCTCAGTTGCTTTTACCGGCGAATAGCCTCCATCGTTATCAATGGAATGCATCATAAACACACACCAACCTTTTATTTTTGTCGCCCAATCAACTTTAGAATTAAACTGAGGCAACGTAGTTACTTCACCTTCGGTGCCACAAATAACAGCCTGCACGTTCATAAAATCGGCCGGAGTAGACGCTTCCACATATCCATTACAACCACGTGCAGCAACATAGTAGTTGCTACAGAGCTTACGATTTCCCGGAATACAAAACGGGTATGCAATAGTATAACAACTGTGCCCAACGATCTTACTGTTTATTATTTTTTTTGCGCCCTCATACTCTGCAGCTTGCTTTGCATCGTCGATACTATCCAAAGAAGGATGCGTAATGGTATGACTCGCTATTTCGTGCCCGTTATTAGCAGCTGCCTGCAATCCGGCCCAATTAGGAGCCCACGCTGTTGTAGTAAACAACGTTAATTTAAACCCAAGCTTATCAAACATGGGTACTCCAACAGCCAATTGATTTGTACAATTATCGTCAAAAGTATAACTTACTGCAGCCGGTTTGAATGATTTCCAGGTTCCCACCTCGAATGGAACCGCTACCTTTTGCCCTAAAACAATATGGCCCATCGTTAGACAGGCCATCAATAGAATAATCTTATTTAAATTTCTCATAAATGAATAAATGATAGTTGTCAGGGATTTTCGGGTATTAAGAAGAAAAAAAACGAATAATAGAATACGAACATTTTATTCAGTATAAGCAACCGAATCAATAAATCGCACAGATTCTAAAATCGTTTTTTAAGGACGCGCAAAGTTCGTAAAAAAAATTGAATTCGCGAGATCTCGTTCTAAAAAATCTAATTCTCTAACAGCTATTGATCATTCTTTTTTTCAAGAACATCGGTAATCAGAAATTCGAAAAATTTGAGGACTAATAAATCAATTCTCCGGCTCCGGCACGCACAATTTCAGGTTCATCATCGGTACAATCTACGATAGTAGAATGAATCAATCCACCCATACCACCATCCACCACCAAATCCACCTGGTTACCGTATTTTTCTTCAATCAGTTCGGGATCGGTGATGTATTCGGTTGTTTTTTCGTCTGTAAAAATGGAACTGGTCATCATCGGATTGCCCAATTCACGAACAATTTCGAGAGCTATGTCATTGTTCGGCATACGGATACCTACAGTTTTCTTATTCTTGAAAAGCTTGGGAAGCTTACTGCTACCGTTCAGAATAAAAGTAAACGGACCGGGAAGATTCTTTTTCATCAACTTAAATGCCACGTCATCCATCTTGGCATACTCACTTATCTGACTCATCTCATGACACACAAACGAGAGATTGGCTTTACGCAAATCGTGGTTTTTCAATTTTGCGATAAACTCCACACCCGCACCATTGAATATATTGCAGCCAAAAGCATATACACCATCAGTAGGGAAAATAATTATCCCGCCTTTGCGCAACACTTCCACCACACGGCGTACCTCAACAGGATTCGGATTAGTATCGTAAATTTTGAGTAACAAGTTGATTAATTAGTTTAATGATTGATTAGTCGATCAGTTGATTTTCAGTGCAAAGGTACAAAAAAATCCTGCAAAGAATCTTCGCAGGATTTTTATTATTTTCAGAAACAGATAATTGATAAACCAATTAATCTGTCAACCACATTTAAAATGCATCAATAATTGCTTTAAAGTCGGCTACTTTTAGTGAAGCGCCACCAATCAAACCACCATCGATATCCGGTTGAGCGAATAATTCAGGAGCGTTTTTAGCATTACAGCTACCACCGTAAAGAATAGAAGTTCCTTCAGCTATTTCCTTACCGAATTTTTCGGCAATAGCAGAACGGATAAATGCCAAAGTATCTTGAGCTTGTTCAGTAGAAGCAGTTACACCTGTTCCGATAGCCCAGATTGGTTCGTAAGCGATTACGATTTTCTTGAAATCATCTGCACTCAGGTTGAATACTGTTTCATCCAATTGATTCTTTACATAAGCGTTTTGTCCGTTAGCGTTACGTACTTCCAACGCTTCACCGCAGCAATAAATCGGAGTCAAACCGTTAGCCAGAGCCAAAGCTACTTTATCATTTAAAATAGTACTGGTTTCGCCATAATACTCACGACGTTCAGAGTGACCCAAGATAACATAAGCGGCACCAGTAGATTTTACCATAGCAGCACTGATTTCGCCTGTATAAGCACCTGATTCTTTGTTAGCACAATTTTGAGCAGCTACAGCAATTACTTTTGTATCAACAGCAGCAGCTACACTTGCAAGGTGAATAAACGGAGTTCCGATTACTACATCACACTTCAATTTTGCGCCAGCCAATACTTCATTCAATTCAGTTGCCAATGTCAACCCTTCCTGCAGGGTTTTGTTCATTTTCCAGTTTCCTGCAACAATGTTTTTTCTCATCTTTTTTATTTTATGTTTAGTTTGATAATCTTTTGTACATTCACGGTTGTAATAAACTACTTACTACCTACCGGTGACGATTTAAAGTCACGCCAGTTCCATTTTCCCACAACGGTACCTTGCTTAAGCAATACCAAACCCGGATTCGCCCGAATAATTGTTTTCAAGGTAGTAGGGTCAGTTTTCCAAAAAGGATAAGCGAGACCATTTTTTTTGATGAATTTCTTCACGTCTTCATCATTTGAACCGGTTAAAGCATAAAACTTAATTCCACTTCTCTCAGCTTTTTTATAAATTTCATTGGCTTTTTTAGCTCCCTCAGTCGAAGCCTCGGTTACATCGTGCATAATCAGCAAATAAGTTTGTCCCGGATGGTTCAGCACCTGCTGGGTTATATCATCAAATTGTGCATTCATGATATTAAAGTCATGAATCGGAGCCTTATATCCTTTCGAAATCAATACTGATTTTTGATCCACAAATACCCAGCTGGAATCGCCTTTCGGATAATTGTCCAATGTAAATTCCTTTTGTTCACCATTCTTTTCATAAATGAAAGTTGTTTTATACTCATCAGCCGGAGCATTATCGGGAACCACCATGGCTTTCGGAATATTGACTCCAACTTTAAATGGTAAAAAATCTATCATAGGCAGATGTCGATGACTGTATAACGACAAGGAAACACCTACTACAATAAACAAGAAGAATGCAACAAACTGACTTCTATTAGTGAGAAACGGATGAAACCTATAATGATATATAAGCATCAGAATCACAATAGCAATCAAGACCACATTTTTGAAAAAAGTTGCCCAATTACTAATAACCAATGCATCACCAAAACAACCACAATCGGTTACCGGATTTTTAATGGCAATATATAGGGTGAGTGGAGTCATTACCAACATAAAAAGCAGTGCCAACACATTTGTCAGATCAATGTGAACATTGAAAATCATATTGAGCCCGATAATCAATTCCAATGTAGATAGTGCAATGGCGAGAGGGAAAGCGTAATCGGCCATCGATTCAAAAAAACCGCCGAAAGTATGCAGATAATCCTCAATTTTATACGTAGACCCAAGAGGATCAATCGCTTTCACAAAACCGGAAAAGATAAATACGAGACCAAAAAGTTTTCGTCCTATTTCTAATGAAATATTTCCGGCAGTTTGCAATGTTTTATTCATACCTTTTGTTTTTTGTCAATCATTAACAATATAAGTCAAGCGTCAGTTACTGAGAGACTCTTCCATTTTAATTAATCCAAAAACAGCATAATTTATCATATCGAAATAATTCGCATCGATTCCCTCCGAGATCAGGGTTTTTCCTTTATTATCCTCTATCTGCTTCGTACGGTAAATTTTCATCAATATCAAATCAGTATACGATTCCAAACGCATACTACGCCAGGCTTCATCGTAATCATGATTTTTGTCTATCATCAATTTTTTTGCTTCCGATATATATTTTGTATAAAGATCGACCCCACGATCATAAGTAAGATCATCGGTTTCGGAGCAGCCCAATTCCAATTGAATCAATCCGATAACACCATAGTTCACAATAGCTATCAACTCTGGGCAAATTCCTTCGTCTACTTTTGAAACGCCCTTCGTCTCAATACTTCGGATACGATTTGCTTTGATAAATATTTGGTCGGTAACCGATTGCGGTCGCAAGATGCGCCACGAAGCACCGTAGTCTTTCATCTTCTTAGTAAAAATATCACGGCAAATAGCAGCAACTTGGTCGAATTGTTGATCGGTGTGGCTCATAATGATAAGCTGTTTTTTAGGAACAACAAAGGTACTGTTTTTTGTTTAAACGAACAATCAAAGAAAATCTAAATTTCCGCTATAAATTCTTATTATAAATATTGCATATTTATAATAATACTATTCATTTTAGAGCCTTTACTTTCGTTTATTAGCCCATTAAAAGGTTAAAACATCCAGCTTTTATAGTAGAAATGCGATATTTTTTCCTATATTTGTGACAGAAACAATAAAACTTATGAGAATATCAAGCCTATTGACCCTTCTTTTTCTGTGTATAGCCCTAACATCAATTTATGCTCAACAACGGGGAAATGCCTCGTTCTACAGTCATAAGATGCATGGCAGACACACTTCTGACGGAGGAAAATACCACACAGACAGTCTCACATGTGCTCACCGGACCTATCCCTTTGGAACCTTATTAAGAGTCCGGAATCCAAAAAATGACAAACAGGTAATAGTTAAAGTAACCGATCGCGGTCCGCACCGAAAAAGGTTACTCATAGATTTATCTTATTCGGCAGCTAAAGAACTCGATATTATTCGCGCAGGAGTAGCTCCGGTTGAAATCACCAGAATGGATTCTATTCCGGCGAAACAATTTATTCTACCTTCTGAATCGGTACTTGCTCAGGTTAGCGGCAAAACAAACAGCAACAAATAAATTCAGCAACCCTTTTAGTCTTTAAATTGGAGTATCTTAACTTCAGTCGGACTTTCTATTTCTAATAATCGTTGTATCTTTGCGCCTGATTTTTTCAAAATTATTTTTAATCAGAACAACAAACGACATATGGGTATAGAAAAAGCCATCTTCCAACGCACGGAACTGCTTTTAGGAAAAAGTTTTATAGAACGTACAGCGGAAAAGCGGGTTATTATTTTCGGCATTGGAGGTGTTGGTAGTTGGTGCGCCGAAAGTCTGGTTCGCTCAGGGATACGTCACCTGACCATAGTCGATTCTGATCGGGTTTGCATAACCAATATCAACCGGCAGCTTATGGCCACTACCAAAACGGTAGGCAAAGTAAAGACCGAAGTATTGAAGGAACGCTTACTCGAGATAAATCCTACGGCCGAAATTATTGCTCTGCAAAAGATATACAGTCCCGAAAACTACGAATCCTTTGAACTGGACACCTACGATTTTATTATTGACGGAATCGACAGCCTGGCAAACAAAGTCCATTTAATACAACAAGCCACAAAAACCAACGCAACTTTCTTTTCGTCGATGGGCGCAGCCTTAAAGATGGATCCGACACGCATCAAGGTGGCTGAATTCTGGAAAGTGCAAGGTTGTCCGCTAGGAGCAGCACTCAGAGGAAGACTCCGGAAACTTGGTGGGACAAGCAAGAAGTTTATGTGCGTATACAGCGACGAATTATTGCAGAACCAGGGCGAAAACGCCTCATGCGGAACTGAAAAATGCATGTGCCCTAAAGCCATTGCCGGACCCGGCGATCCGGATTTGGTAAACCACGAGTGGTGCAGCCTGAAAGCCAAAATAAACGGAACAACATCATACATGCCGGCCATGTTCGGGATGACTATTGCAGCACTGGTGGTGCAGGCAATAGAAAAAGAAAAAGAGTAAACCGCTTTATTGGTCCGGCACCCGACATGGCCGGACCAATAAGCAGTTGTTTTTACAGCTATCCAATCGTAGCAAAACAGAATTTCACCAACCAACTCCCGGCATCACTTTACCGTGAGCTTTTCGCCTCCTGTATGAGCCACAAACTCCGGTGCATACTGACACTGAACCGAAGCTATTCCACTGCTATAATCTCCGGCCGCATTTACCCACATTTCATATTCGAACACATACGTTCCTTTTGGCAAGAAGGAGAAAAAGAACTGCGTAGAAGCATCTTTCGTCGACTGATAGTAACAAACACCTTCTTTCCACTCGCTACCGGAACGTTGACTCACCGGCTCGAAGCACGAAGCCCTCAAATCTTTCAACGCCACAAACTCCAGGTTGCGATCAGTGGTAATAACCAAACGCGAAACCACTTTATCGCCTTTATGCAAGACCGCTTGCTCAACCGGAACCAATCCATTAAGAGCGCTGCCGGATGCAGAGCCTTTGACCGAAGGTTTCACAACAAATAAATTCCGCGTAATCTTCAGCGGGCCGCCTTGTCCGGTCACTTTATCCAAGGTCTGATAATATTGCCAGTACATAGCCCCCCAACCGATTCCCGAATGATTAGTATTTGAAACCGTAACCTTTCCCATTTCCGGACGGACATCAGCCGGAGCAATGCTTTGTTTGAAATAAGAAGTTCCCGCTTCTACATTTTCGGGCTTCAGCACAACAGACCCAAGCTTAATTTGTGCCACCCCGTCGTTGGCAAGCCAATCCGACCCCTGATGCAACAAGGCGTAAACAGCATCGACCGTAGACAGAGGCGAATCCCAACGCTGCGTTTGCTTTTGCTTCAACAACCAGATCTTCATTTCGTCCAGATCGGTCTGACTACCAGACAACTCAGAGAAAGCCCCGATCAGAGCAGCCTGAACAGCTATCGGACGTTCATTCCAATAATAACCCGGCTTGTTCTTTGCCCAGTACATCCCCAGCTCATCGGTTTTCATTGCATTTTCTTTCAACGATTTCAGAATATCTGCCGCCAGTTCAGACTTACCGTTGCGTTGCGCCAACACCGCCGTCATAGCTTTACCATAAAGTGTAAAACCGGTCCAGTATTTTTCGGACTGCGCCGTGTAAAACTTCAGCGCTTCGCGTGCCGACTCTGCTACAGGAATATCCGGATATTCAGACCGCATGTGCAAATAGAACAATTGCATATTATCGATACACATTTCCTTTTGATAAGTCATGTTTGACTTCTT
>JAATGT010000330.1 GCA_015654525.1 Bacteroidales bacterium | reverse complement strand
TAAAATGATAAAAAAATAATGGCTGTTCATTAACCCAATATTTATTTTCGAAAAAGGTCAACCGCCGCTCATGCAGGTTCCAATAAGCCATATTAAACCCAGGTTGTTCAATCACGGCGACCTCTCCAAATAAACTCGGCACCAAGTTAAACCACAATTGATCAACAAAAAAGCCGTAGGCTAACGAAATAATACAATGCTCTTTCATGCGTACATTCCACCACTCTAGCAAGGCATTGCTCACAGTCCCTTTTTTTAAGCCAAGAAAACCCAAGTTAAAAATACCGTGGTTTAGAAAAAGGTTCTCATTCGGAAACTTCCCGTCAAAAGGCAATGGTGCTAAAATATGGGGTGTGAGTAAAATGGATGCCTTTTCCCAAAAAACAGCCAGGCTTTGTAAAGGTTCATATACTTTTACATCCGGATCAAGAAAGAAGATATGATCAGCTATATTTTTTTTAAAAAAATACGTAAAAGCAAACGATTTGATGGCAGTACTGAATTCAACGACATCATAGTTTTCTTTCATCCATTGCAAATTAGGTATACATAATTCCTCCGGAGTGATGACACCCGCAAAATTCAACTGCGTATAATCTATTAAAGCGCTCTCCTTATCAGCCAAAACCAGATATACCGGTATCACCGAAGTCCGTAATATCGAATCTGCCAAAACCTGGGCTTTATATATATAGTTATTAGCGCAAATGGTGAAAGCAATCATATAAATGTGGTTATTTCTGAGTTGAGTTTAATGTAATGATGCAACACCAGGTAAAAGGACAGTTTTGATTTAACGTTTTTAATAGCCAAATAATGTCTCATTTGCCTGTATATTGTAAGGGGTGTTCCCAACTCACGATAGTTTGCCGAATTTGTCTTTTTGTGCTAGTATATGAAATCCCAGGTTCAATAATTCAGATGATCCTTTATCTTCTTCTGAAAATCTTTGCAGAGCCTTTAGTAACAGTTTAGATGCCAGGGTTTCTTTAAGATTGAGGCGACCATTAGAATATAACGCCGCCACGCCGTTAATACGGTTGATCTCCTGAGCCAGAAATTCAAAGTAATTTCCATTCGCTTCAATTGTTAAAATCTGAAAACCGGCTTCTGTCAACTCCTGCTAGTAGAAGAACCTGTTAAAACCACTATAAAAATGATAAGGCGCAAAATGAGTTAAGCTGGCGAACGGAGCCGTTAATATCAGATAACCATTTGGGTTCAATAATCTTGTGAATTCTTTTATAGCTTCCCGGGGGTGACGAATATGTTCAAAAACTTCCGTACACATGATGGCATCAAATGAGTTATCGGGTTCTGGTATTGAAGCGATATCAGATATAATGTCCAGTACCCCGTGATCCCATGCCGGCCTTTGTAATCCGACACCGTCGCCACCGGCATTATAATTATCAAAATCCTGACTAACATAGTTTAGATGCTCACAAAATACTTTATAAGGTTGCTCGCCAGCGCCGGCATCAAGTATTCTGCTGCCTGCGGGAATTTTAAGCAATGTGTCTTTAATCCAGGTATCCCGCGTTACCTCATTTTTTGTGCCTACCATTAATGATTTACTTAACCCTAGCGCTTTTTTTATGATTCTTTTGAAAATTTTATTCACGGGCAGTTATTAAAATGAATTATTGAAGCAAATGAAACTAACCATCATGGGCTTAACTAAAAACTGTGATCAATAAGTTCCGCCTGCCCAGATTTAATTAATGTATTTGGCGGAACTGAATTGTAAATAATATTATTTGCCCCAATTACGCAGTTATCCCCAATGGTTACATTTTGAAGAATTACCGTATTGCTACCTATCCAGACATTGCTTCCAATCTTTATTTTACCTGTGGTGTACCCCTGAGCTATAAAAGGAATATTTTTAGTTTTATAACGATGGTTGTGATCGTAAAATTTCACACCTTCACCAAACCAGCTATTGTTACCTATCTCTATGGCCTCGAAGCAATTTAATGTACAATAATTGTTAAACAATACATCGTTACCAATAACTACTTTGCCTAAAATATTGAAGTTACAAAACTTATTAATTACAAAACTACTGCCGGTAGTCAATTCCGATTTTTCGGTTGTCAAGTTTAAATATGAATAATCATCGATTCTTAAACCATAGGTAGTGATTCTGGCACGCTCATTCCGAAATTCAATTTTCGCCTTAGGACTGATTTGAACAGGTCCCCTGGTATTTAAATTCGACCGATATAGCCATTTTTGATATTCAAAAGACACCCTTTTGATTGACATATCAAATCTTTCTTTTATCGGAAATATACCGGTTTTTAAGATCCCGATGATTACCCGCTTGATTACGCTTTTAACTGACTGAGCTAACGTTGTTGAGCTAAAACCCGATCGCGTTTCCTGCAAGGATAGGTCTTTTAATTTTTCACCAAGTTGATCGGCTTGAAATACCAGTTGTTTTTGTCTTAAAAATGTGATAATCTTTGTTATCTCACTAGCAAAATCGCAAATTTGTTGCTGGCTCAATAGTTCACGATCGAAATTTTTCAAACGCACGTTAGCCGAACTGAAATTTTGCTTTTCTTGTTGATTGGAGGTGTTTTCCAAATGAATATGATAAACAAACATCCGTTCAGGACTATTGAAGAAAAATGCACCAGCTTTGGCCAGCCGCAACCAATAATCATGGTCTTCACAGCCCTGAACATCTGGCCTTTCGTCAAACAGGCCAATTTTGTCTATTAATTTTCGTTCAAATACAATCGATAAAATAGGAAGATAGTTATTAAACATTTCCAGTGCGTACATTTCCTTTCCCTCATAGCATCCCGGCTTCAATGCTAGATGATAATGAGCCGCTACAGTTTCCTGATTAAATTTTGTATATCCTGATGTGGAAATAACATTATATTTCGAATTTTCCTGAATGATTTTATATTGATAAGCCAATTTTTGCGGCAGCCACTCATCGTCAGCATCC
Source organism: Bacteroidales bacterium (assembly GCA_015654525.1). GTDB lineage: Bacteria > Bacteroidota > Bacteroidia > Bacteroidales > Paludibacteraceae > Paludibacter. The sequence goes on along the minus strand of JAATGT010000330.1, from coordinate 1,581 downwards.
AGAAATGCTATCCAGGCTCCCTCTGCCACAGCCATTCCAGCATTACGTGCGGCGCCTTGTTTACTATTACGTTGATTAATTACCTGTATCCGGCTGTCTTTTTCGTTGAATTTTCTTATTATAGCTGATGTTTCGTCCGTTGATCCATCATTAATAATAATAAGCTCCCAGTCAGTAAAACTTTGTTGTTGCACAGATATAATTGCCCGTTCAATAAATTTCTCCGCATTGAAAACAGGCATAATCACGGAGAAAAAGCATGACTTTACAATCTCAACCATGATTCAGGAACGATATCAGACGTATCAATTTCGGGATTATTGAACCACTTTTTGGGAGCAATTACTATTTTGTTTGGATAGTTGTTAAGCCACGCACCCCACCAACTGAAACTGCTGTTAGCTATAATATGATGTTTGCACATGCTCATCAATTGCATATCAACATAACTTTCGTTTACGTGATTATGGTCAATGAAGTAATGTGGAAATAGTATCAGCAGATTTTGTTTTACCCATTCGATATCGTCAGAAAACAAAAAAAACACTGCATCCGGAACAGTTTTGACAATCAATTCGATTGCATCATAATAATAAGTTAACGAGCAGAGATTGTGATAGGTTGCAACGACGCCCTCTCCTACATAATCAGTACGGCGTATATGAATTTATACCGCATTACATAAATTTATTTGTTGGGCAATTTTCGCGTTCACAACATTAAGAGAAGGTAAAAAAGTTAAATCTTTCTTTATACTGTTTTCAATTGACAAAAAATATTTTTCTGTTTGCCAAAAGCCTTCCAGATATAGGTTGCCTGATAAATCTAAAATTTCCGGCATAAACTTAAAAGAGCGCTCACCGACGTATTTAATTCTGGCGAATTTTGCCCTGATACGGGACCATCTGGTCTTTCCAAAATATTTCTCTTCGTTTTGAATAACCGAAACAATCGGAAATATGCCAAGTTCGTAATTCCTTAGTGTATAACCAGTGGCATCGGTGATATTCAAGAACGAATTGTCGAATATCAATGTATCATTGTTTTTTACCGACAGATATTTCCCAATAGCGAATTGAAATAACTGATTACCCAGGCCACCTTGTAATTTTACTATTATCAATTGTTATTTTTTATAAACCAAAAACATCCACAGCCAAAAAGTTGCTCATCTGCTAGTGAAAGATCAGATTTGCGGATAAAATTGCCAGCGTCATCAATCAGCGAAAACTCCCGCAAGCTAAAACCTTCAAAGTAATTGACAAATGAAGTTGCACTGTATATTCGGTGTGCATTAAACATGATTTTTTGTTCGCAAACGGGTACTACAATTAATAGATTTCCGCCTGGAGCACAAACTCGTTTCAATTCATTGATAGCTTTAATGTCGCCGTTAGGGTCAATTTCATCGCCGTACCTTCCCAAACCAATGTGTTCAATGGTATGCATACACGATAAACTTTCAATGCTATTATCACCGAAATGCAGTGAAGTTAAGTTAGCCTCCGCAGAGGTTAGCTGATCAAGTGATAACAAAGCCGGACGATAGTCATAAAACTCGGTTTCGACGAACGCAGAAAG
>JAATGT010000094.1 GCA_015654525.1 Bacteroidales bacterium | reverse complement strand
TTCAATTTTAGAAATTGATTTTTCCAGACAATGGGCAATTTCCTGATAGGAAACACGCACTTCCATAGGCAGAGCAGTCATACGATTCGGTCCGTGAATGATATAATCTTCGGGAGGATTTTCAAGCTCGGTCAAAGCTGCGCCAACATGAATCTTAATCATTTCGGCAGTATATTCACCTACCTTGATGTTATGCATGCGTCCCATAAATTCTATAATGTCATCGGTTAAATCATCGCCGGCCATACGGATAGATTTATTAGAAACGATACCACCCAACGATAGTACCGCAATTTCGGTTGAACCACCTCCTATATCAACAATCATACATCCGTTGGGGGCCGTTACGTCAAGACCTATTCCAATAGCAGCAGCCATTGGTTCGTAAATAAGGTAAATCTCCCGGGCGCCGGCATGTTCCATAGAGTCACGCACTGCACGAATTTCTACTTCCGTGCTTCCCGATGGAATGCACACTACTATTTTTAGTGTAGGTGAGAACAAACGTTGTCTTGCGGGAACCATCTTAATCATGCTGCGTATCATCAGTTCGCAGGCGGAAAAATCGGCAATCACCCCGCTACGCAATGGACGTACTGTACGAACACGTTCATTTTCTTTGCCCCGCATCAGAAGTGCTTTTTTGCCGGTGGCGATAAGTTTATCTGTACGACTATCCAACGCAACTACGGATGGTTCGTTAACTACAATTTTATCATCGTAAATAATTATGGTATTAGCCGTACCCAGGTCCATGGCTATATCTTGATTGAATGAAAAAAATCCCATTTTATAATAATTAATCCTTGTTTAATATCTTGTTTTGAGTTTCTACAAAGTTAGAACTTATATTTCAATAACTCCTGAATTTCCGGAAGTTCTTTGTTGCTTATTTTCAGATGTCTGAGTAAGTGGACATAAGTAGCTAGTCAAATATAATGCCGTATAATTATATTTAAAAGAAAAAGAGGATAGAATACGACATTAAAATGTTTCTACAGCTCCTATAATGGCTTATTATAATTTTAGAGACGGTATTAATGTATAGTCCCGCTATTTATTCCGATATATCCGGAAGGAGTCGGATTATTGTTCCGTCCATCCGAACGAAAAAAAAGAGGACACCTTTGCGGGGTATCCTCTCTTTATTGAGTAGCTGAATTTTTCGAAGATCTATCCAAACTTTTCCAAGGTTTCAAACTTTGGAAAAGCCGATAATAGATTAGAAAAAGTCAGTTGTGAAAATTAGTATTGTTGATCGGCCAAACGTTTGTAACCGTCATAACGCCATTTTGCATTTTTCTGAGCAGCAACGAATAATTCTTTTGCTTCAGCAGGAAATTGTTTCAACAACGAGTTGTAACGTACTTCGCCCAGTAAGAAGTCCTGGAATTTATCCCATTGTGGTTCTTTCGAATCTAAGGTCATTGGGTTCTTTCCTTCTTCAGCCAAAGTAGGGTTATAACGATATAAATGCCAGTATCCACATTCAACAGCACGTTGTTGTTCGTCCTGAGCTTTACCCATTCCGGCTTTAATACCGTGACTGATACATGGAGAATAAGCGATTACGATAGATGGTCCGTCATACGCTTCAGCTTCACGAAGGGCTTTCAAAGTCTGAGCCTGGTTAGCACCCATAGCTATTTGAGCTACATATACATAACCATAAGTTGCAGCCATCATACCTAAGTCTTTTTTCCGAACGCGTTTACCCGAAGCAGCAAACTTAGCAACAGCACCTACTGGGGTAGATTTTGAAGATTGTCCACCTGTATTTGAGTAAATTTCGGTATCCAATACCAAAACATTTACGTTTTTACCAGAAGCCAATACGTGATCCAGTCCACCATAACCGATATCATAAGCCCAACCGTCACCACCAATGATCCATTGTGATTTTTTTACAATGTATTGAGACATTTCGGCAATTCTTTTTGCTAACGGACTATCAATAGCTTTTACCAACGGAGTAATTTTTCTTTCGAGAACCAGAGTTTCGTCAGAAATTTCACGTTTTTCAATCCATTCGGTAAACAAAGCTTTCAATTCGTCTGAAAAACTTGCATCGGCTTGTGCATCGGTAAATAAACGAACCAAACGGTCGCGCATATTATCGTTGGCAAACACCATACCCAAACCAAATTCGGCATTGTCTTCAAACAAAGAGTTAGCCCAAGCTGGTCCGCGACCTTCGTCGTTGGTAGTATATGGAGTAGAAGGAGCAGAGTTAGAGTAAATAGAGCTACATCCTGTTGCATTAGCTACCAATTGGTGATCACCAAATAGTTGAGTAACTAATTTTACATATGGAGTTTCACCACAACCTGAACAAGCGCCCGAGAATTCGAACAATGGAGTAGCCAACTGTGAGTTTTTCACGTTAGATTTTACATCCACTAAGTGTTGTTTTGATTTCACACTGTCAATACAGTATTCCCAGTTTTTCTGGTTGTCATATTGGGTTTCGATTGGAACCAATGACAAGGCTTTGTTTCCTTTATTGCCCGGACAAACATCCACACAGTTATTACAACCCATACAGTCGAGCACGTCAACCTGAATACGGAATGCTGTATCGGCAAATTGTTTACCGTTAGTTTTCAGCATATCGAACTGAGGAGCATTTTCTTGTTCTTTCAAATCAAGAATGAACGGACGGATAGCAGCGTGAGGACAAACGTAAGCACATTGGTTACATTGGATACAGTTTGATGAGTTCCAAACCGGTACATGTGATGCAACTCCACGTTTTTCGTATTTAGATGTTCCCTGATCCCAGCTTCCATCTTCACGACCCTTGAATGCTGATACAGGGAGATCATCGCCTGCCTGAGCATTGATAGGACGAACGATATCATTGATAAATGCAGGAACAATGTCGGTAAGCGCTTCGTTGGCATCTACCAGGTTGGCCCATTCAGGAAGTACATCTACTTTCGAATATTCACCACCGCGGTCAACAGCTGCATAGTTTTTCTTTACAACGTCTTCCCCTTTTTTACCGTATGACTTGTTGATAGCATATTTCATTTTTTCAACAGCCAGTTCGTAAGGAACTACGTTGGTGATTTTGAAGAATGCCGATTGAAGAATGGTGTTGGTACGATTTCCCAATCCGATTTCTTCAGCAATATTAGTTGCATTGATAACATACAAGCTGATATTGTTTTTAGCCAGGTATTTTTTTACTTTAACAGGCAGATTCTTTTGAACTTCTTCCGGATTCCAGATGGTGTTCAACAGGAATGTTCCGTTTTTCTTCAATCCTTTGGTTACATCATACAACTTCAAATAAGCTTGTACGTGACAAGCTACAAAGTCAGGAGTAGTTACCAAATAAGTTGAACGGATAGGAGTTTCGCCGAAACGTAAGTGTGAACAAGTGAAACCACCTGATTTCTTAGAGTCGTAAGCAAAATAAGCCTGACAGTATTTATCGGTGTTGTCACCAATAATTTTGATTGAGTTTTTGTTAGCACCTACCGTACCATCAGCACCTAAACCGTAAAATTTAGCTTCGATAGTACCTGCACCACCCAATGCAATTTCTTCTTTTAATGGAAGAGATGTAAAGGTAACGTCATCAACAATACCTACGGTAAAGTGATTGCGTGGTTCGGGTAAAGCCAGATTTTCGTAAACGGCAATAACCTGAGCAGGAGTAAAGTCTTTAGAAGACAAACCGTAACGTCCACCAACAACCAAAGGCTGATTAGCTTGTCCGTACAATACGTCTTTTACATCTAAATACAATGGTTCTCCACCGGCACCTGGTTCTTTTGTCCGATCCAATACGCAAACGCGTTTTGCAGTTTTAGGCAATACAGCTAAGAAATGTTTAGCAGAGAATGGACGATATAAGTGAACCGAAATCAAACCGATTTTTTCGCCTTGAGCGGTCAGGTAGTCGATACCTTCTTTGATAGCTTCGGTAGAAGAACCCATGGCAATAACCACACGATCAGCATCCGGTGCACCATAATAATCGAACAAACCATGTTTACGTCCTGTAATTTCACCCAATTTATTCAGATAGTTTTCCACTACATCAGGAATAGCATCGTAAAAAGGATTTGAAGCTTCGCGAGCCTGGAAGTATACGTCCGGGTTTTGAGCGGTGCCACGTGCAACAGGATGTTCGGGGCTTAAAGCACGATTGCGGAATTCTGTTAATGCTTCCTGATCGAGCAATGGAATCAAATCCTCTGCATCAAGTTGTTCTATTTTTTGTATTTCATGTGAAGTACGGAAACCATCGAAGAAATGTACGAAAGGAACACGGGTTTTGATAGATGCAAGATGCGCTACTGCAGCCATATCCATAACTTCCTGTACAGAACCGGTGGCAAACATAGCACAACCGACCTGACGAACAGCCATTACATCCTGGTGATCACCAAAGATAGAAAGAGCGTGTGAAGCCAAAGCACGTGCCGACACATGATAAACACCTGGTAATAATTCACCGGCTACTTTATACATGTTTGGAACCATAAGTAATAAACCTTGTGAAGCAGTATAGGTGGTAGTTAATGCTCCCGCCTGAAGAGATCCGTGCATGGCAGCGGCTGCTCCGGCTTCAGATTGCATCTCCTGTACTTGTACTATATCACCGAAAATGTTCTTACGGCCGGTTGATGCCCAGTCGTCCACATATTCAGCCATCGTTGTAGATGGTGTGATTGGGTAAATTGCAGCTACTTCAGTGAACATATACGAGATATGTGCAGCAGCTTGATTACCATCACAGGTTAAAAATTTTTTAGATTTAGCCATTTTGTTAGTAATTTATTGATAATTAATTAATTTGTTTTTTGTTTATAAAGAACCTCTGACCCCTGAAAGAGAACGGAAGTTGGTGTTTATTTTTATTTATGTCTCTTCTTTTATAATTAAATTGCAGCTTAAAACCCTATAATTTATTCCGGTTCTATCGGACGGAGGGCTTATATTTGTTAATACAAAAATCCGAATAACCACAGGGGTATTTCGCTTTTGCTTCCTACTTCTATATCATCTACAGCATACATGGCTTTTGAGTAGTGTTTTCCGGCATCCGGTCTGGCCTCGCATTTAAAATGATGCTGTTGGTCAATGCAGAAATCCATGTGGTATTTACAGATATTGACTTTATGGCGCGCATGCAGCGTATTATAAAAAAAGGTTTTGCGTTCGGCTACCTTGTCTACATTGCCCAGACTAACCGCATACATCAGATTGGTATTGTGCAAATAAACCTGATTCGGTTTTTTTGGATACTCTTCTCCTTCGGCATACAAAGTATTCAATAAACGTGCATCTTTCAAATACTTGATGTAATTCATAATGGTTGCCCGCGAAGTTTGAATCTCTTTACTAAGCTGACTTATATTGGGTGCTCCAGGCGCTGAATTCATGATCAGGTATAGCAATTTACGTATCTTCGACAGGTATTTTAATTCAATCTGCTTGATAAGTAAGATATCTACTTCCAACATCATATTCATGGTTTTCAGCAGATTTTCCGAGAAATTACGATCTTCGAGGAAAAAAGGATAAAATCCATGATGCAGATAAGCCTGAAAATATTCCAGAGGCTTAACTTGCTGACAAATGTTTTGAGCTATTTGTACGTGATTCTGAATGATTTGTTCGAGATTATAGGATGGGAGTGTTGTTCCGGCCTGTAAATTCAGGAACTCTCTGAAGGAGAAACCGCGTAAATTATAAGAAGCCACAATATCCTGCAGGTCATGATTGTCTTCAATCAATCGCATAACCGAAGATCCTGAAAAGATAATGTGTAAATCGGGGAAATTGAAATAGCATTCACGTAATTCTTTCGACCAGTTTTCGTACTTAAACGTTTGATCAATCAACAATGTTTTTCCTCCCTGTGCACAGAATTCGGCGGCAAATTCAACAAGCGTATGTTCTGTAAAATAAAGGTTATTGAAATTGATGTACAAACAACTTCGATCGGTACCAAATTGTTCTTTGGCATATTGAAGTAAAAAGGTGGTTTTTCCTACTCCACGACTGCCTTTGACTCCGATCAGGCGGTGTGTCCAGTCGATTTCATCCATCAACAATCGTCTTACGGGTGATTGTACATGTTCGACCAAATACTTATGTGTTTTGTAAAACGCCTCCATATGCATTTATTTGAATGCAAATGTAGCCATTTATTTCTATTTTGCAATGCAGAGATTGCAAAATTAGTACTTTTTACACATAAATAGCTTGATAGGAGGGAGTACAGCCGTTTTTAGGTGTATAAAAATACCGAAAAATTAAAATATTATACTAAAAATTAAATTTTGACTTTAGAGGAATAAATCATTAACCTAATGATAGGAATTATAAAATGAATTGTGTAGCTTTGGGGAGTAAAAAATAAGAATCACTAATCGGTTTAAATCTGAGATATATGCCTCCTCCTGCTATTAAAAGTGTACACGATTTAATCTTTTACCAGTACGCTAAAATCATTGCCGAATCATCGGGTTTTGGAAAAAAGAACTTTGGATTTATCATGTCTAAATGTAATCAACTAAAAAGTGGTGATATTCACTGGTCGACATCTGTACGTGAATGGTTGTTGGAGCATGAAAATCCCAATACCTGTATTTATTGCGGTGCAGAAACGGGTTTAACCACCGAACATATCTTACCCCGAAGCCGGGGTGGGGAAGATACACCCGATAATGTGGTACGGGTTTGCAAAAGTTGTAATTCTTCCAAGGGCAGTAAGCGTTTATACGAATGGAAAGGATTGAACAGCAAAGATCAACATCATCGGATAGCCGAAGGTAAATACCTGAAATATCTTTATTCACTGCATGAAAAAAGAGAAACCTTAGTTATTGACTCTGTGGCCGAACTTTGTGGCCACTGCGATATGTCGGCACGCTGTAACGAAGAGAATAGTGTGGGTAAACTAAGTGTTTATTGTGTAGAGGGTTGTTTCCGCAAGAACCAAAACTAAAAAAGAAACCGTTTAATTAAATACTAAAAACATGAAAATTAAATTTATAGGTGCTGCACGTGAAGTGACCGGCAGTAAACACCTGATTACAACAAATGAAGGAAAACGTATCCTGCTTGATTGCGGTATGTTTCAGGGAAAAGGAATGGAAACGGATGCAATGAACCGTAACCTGATGTTTGATCCGGCAACCATCGACTATTTAATTCTCAGTCATGCGCATATTGATCATTCGGGACTGATTCCGTATATGTATAAGCTGGGTTTTCGTGGCTCGGTTGTTTGTACCAATGCTACCCGTGATCTTTGTTCTATCATGCTGGCCGACAGCGGACATATTCAGGAACTGGATAATAAATGGTTCAATAAAAAACGTGTTAACCAGGGGCTTCCAACCGTTGAGCCTATTTATGGTCAGACCGAGTCTGAAAAATGTATGGAGCTCTTTATTGGGGTGGCTTATAATCGCCGGTTTTATATCAACGACAAAATCAATGTAAAATTTACCAATACCGGACACATGCTTGGCAGTGCGGTAGTCAACCTGGAGCTGTTGGAAAACGGGAAAAAAGTGCATCTGGCTTTTACCGGCGATATAGGACGTCCGCATAACCGTATTATTCAACCCCCTGTTGCTTTCCCTCAATGTGATTATTTGATCACCGAATCAACCTATGGCAACCGCCTTCATCCGGCCGACAAGGAAAGTGAAGAAGATCTGTTGAAAATTGTGGTTGAAACCTGTGTGGATAAAGGGGGTAAACTGATTATTCCGTCTTTCTCTATCGGTCGGACACAGGAGATTGTGTTTGTACTTAATAACTTTTACAACGAAGGAAAATTACCTAAAATAGAAGTGTTTGTCGATAGTCCGCTTTCGGTAAATGCTACTGAGATTTTTCGCATGCACCCCGAATGTATGAATAATGATGTGAAACAGGTCATGAAATTTGACGATGATCCTTTTGGCTTTAACTCCTTACATTATATTAAAAATGTAGATGAATCTAAAGCATTGAACGATTATCATAAACCCTGTATCATTATTTCATCTTCGGGTATGTTGGAAGCCGGACGTATTAAACACCATGTGGCTAATAATATAGATAATCCACAAAACACCATTCTTATTGTAGGATATTGTTCTCCGCGATCATTGGGAGCACGTATTCAGGAACCAGGTCTTCGCGAAGTCTCAATTTTTGGAAACTATCATGCTGTCAATGCCCGTATTGCCAAAATTGAAGCCTTTTCGGGTCATGGAGATTACAATGAGATGAAAGCTTTTTTGAGTTGTCAGGATCCGAAACAAATAAAAAAAACATTCCTTGTACACGGTGAATATGAGGTACAGCAATTTTATCAGAAAGAGTTGGAAAACGTAGGATTTCACGATATTGAAATTCCGGAAGCGGGAGTAGAGTTTGAACTATAAGACCGATTTGCGTAGATGGAATAAGTGATAAACACAAATATTTCAGTTCTTTTATTATTCTGAACCGAGTGAATGATTTGTAATTTGCACAATTACAATTATTCACTCGGTTTGTTTAATGGATAAGCTCTCTACTTTTTTTGATTTATAGGTTGTCCATATTTCGATGGAGAACATTTATAATGCATTTTAAAGCATTTGCTGAAATAGAACGGATCATCGAATCCTACTTTATAGGATATTTCAGATACTGTAAATTCTTTTTGTAAAAGTAATTCTGCAGCTCGTTTTAACCGTTTTATTTTTATCAGCTCATTAGGCGGTAATCCTGTTATGCCTTTCACTTTTTTGTAAAATATTGTACGTCTTTGTTTTGTCAGCTCAGCAAATTTATCAACGGAAAATTGCGCATCAGCAATATGTTCTTCAAGAATTTTGTCAATCAGATTAAAGAACTCTTTGTCCTGATCTGTCGATGTAATCAGATTTCCATCAAGCACATATTCATTCGAGAAACGTTTCTTTAATTGTTCGCGTTGTTCTATAAGCTTAAATACTCTCGCAACCAGATATTTTAAGCTGAATGGCTTCATTATATAGGCATCTGCACCACTTTGGATACCTTCCAACTGATGTTCTAAAGACGAGTGTGCCGTTAGTAGAATAATTGGTATATGGCAAGTCTGGAAATCTTCTTTTAACCGTCGTGTTACCTCAAATCCATCCATAAGAGGCATCATAACATCACAAATAATAAGGTCGGGGTTTATTTCGATGGCTTTTTCTAATCCTTTTTTTCCATCCTCGGCCACTTCTACCATGAAATATTTGTTGAATTCATCGATAAGGAAGTTCCTGATATCATCGTTATCATCTATCACCAACATTTTGTAATCAGATAATATGGCACTATCCAATTCCGGCAATTGTATATTCTCAGTACTGTCTGATGGATATGATATCTTGCTTTCACTTTCAGTAGAAATAGTCTCAGGACGAGAAGATACTATGAAATTTTCGCCTTGGTAAGTATCCGGATTTGTAGAAAGTTCAACATAAAAAATAGAACCACGTCCTGTATTATCTTCGTACCAAACCTTACCTTTATGAACATCCACAAATTCTTTTACCAGAGATAAACCTATGCCTGTTCCGGAAAAGGAAAAATTAGTTTGCATAAATCTGCTGAAAAGCAGGGATTGTTTCTCTTTCTCAATACCTACACCATTGTCTTTTACATTGATAGTACAAATCTGCTTTTGACTGTCAATTACGATTGCCAGTTCTATTTTTCCGCCAATAGCTGTAAACTTAAATGCATTGGATAATAGATTGTAGAGTATTTTATCCATCTTGCGACGGTCAATGAACATAGTATAGAATTCTGTATTACTTACAAACAGATATTCTATTTTCTTTTTTCTTGCTGTTTCCTGAAAACCAGCGTATATATCTTTTGAAAAATCAATAATGTCTATTTCTTCCAGGTCAAGTCTCAATACATTATTTTGTATTTTACGGAATTCCAGTAATTGATCAATTAACCGTGTTAGTATAGTAGAGTTTCTTCCCAATGTATTTATTTGCTTCATAGATTCAGGCGGTATTCCGGTCTGCTCATTGAGATTTTCAACAGCTCCACGAATTAAGGTGAGCGGAGTCCTGAACTCATGCGAAATATTTGTAAAAAAACGAAGTTTGTGATTTGTTAGTTCCTTTTCTAACTTTATATTATGATTCAGTACATTAAACTTACGAACAATATTGAATGCGGTATATAAGAGAAATGCTAGCAGTAAGCTGTAAAACATATATGCATACCACGATTTCCAGAAAGGAGGAGTTATTATGATTTCAATTTGTGTAGCTTTGTTATTCCATATTCCGTCACTATTGGCTCCTTTTACTTTAAATATGTATTTCCCGGGAGAAAGATTTTTATAGGTTGCTGTATTGTGATTGCTAACCGAACTCCATTGCTTGTCATAGTCTTCAAGTATATACACATACTTATTTTTTTGAGGATCTTTCAATGCTAAAGATGAAAATTCAATAGTAAACGTGTTTTGTTTATAATTCAATTCAATTCTGTCAGAATAGCTTATAGAACGTTTTAATGGAGAATCTTCTTTCCCTGTTTGTGCTTTCACGTCATAGATGGACAAATCTGTCAATGTAACCGGAGGTGTGTTTTGATCGGGAACAAATGATTCCGGATTAAATATGAGTAATCCGTCAAGGCTTCCCAACAACATATTAGAATTCTTGTAATAGATATTTGCATTTTCATTGAACTGATTTCCATATATTTTTTCTGAAAATTGGTATACTGTAAATGCAGTTCGTTTTTTATTCAATTTAGTAATGCCACTTTCTGTGCTTATCCACAAATTGTGTTCTTTGTCTTCGAGAATCCCTGTTACAAAATCACCAGATAAACCATTTGTAATTGTGTATGCAATAAAATGTTCCTTTTTACTAGCTGTAGCCGGTACATATTTATTTAATCCTCCTCCGGCTGTCCCTATCCAGATAATACCTTCTTTGTCTTCGTATATTGTTTTTATGTCATTACAGTTGATACTGTTTTCTTTATGAAGATCCATCCGGTAAGTTTTATAAGCCTTTGGGTTTCTTATAAGCTTCTCTGGATCGAAGAAAATAATTCCATCGCTGCTGGCAACCCATATTTTACCTTTACTATCCTGATAGATATAACGAATATAGCTTCGATTTCCATCATCGAAGAAAAAATGTTTGAATCTGAACCCTTTATCAGTCTCTTCTGTCAGATTTATTCCTCCACCAAAAGTCCCTACCCATACGCGGTTTTTGGAATCTTTGCAAATACTAAATATGGTATTGTTACTTAGTGAATTAATGTCGGATTCAACATTTGTATAGTGTGCTATTTCCTTATAGCTTTCCATATCAATGATATATAATCCTTTTCCTTTTGTGCCTACCCACATTCTTTTTTTTGCATCCCGCATAAACGCATAGGGATTCATATTTTTATATATGCATTTGCCTGTTGATAAGGTATTATCATATACATACAAACTACCGTTTTTTGTACCTACCCAGATTTTGTTGAATACATCGCTAAGTATTGTACGTACATTATTATTCTTTCCTATAGATGTTTCTTTTTCCGGACGAACAACCTGTATATCATAATTTGATTTAATGACTTTTATTATTCCTGCATATTCGCTGCCAATCCATATATTACCATACTTGTCTTCGGTGATCGATAACAGATAATCTGATGCAGGACTATTCTTATTTGCACTGTATTTGTAATTTTGGAGTAATTCGGTTTTGGGGTTGTAACAAAATAGTCCATTACCATAGGTGGTAATCCAAATAAGACCCTTAGAATCTATAAAAATATTATACCTTTCCAGATCTATTATTTGGGCAATAGATGCAGGTATAAGCTCCATCTTTTTTATTTTTTGCATCTTTTGATTGTAATACCATACTATTCCAGAATGGTTATACATCCAAATACCCTGATTTTTATCTATTATAAACTCTATCCCACCATTAAGTTGTGGATCTTTTGTCCAATCCGGTTTTTCGAAAAGTTTACTATTGAAATTATAGGCGATAAGTCCGGAAGACTTTGTGGCTATTAGTAACTCGTGATTTGAAAGTTTAGCTACATTGGTATAGCTATGTTTATGCAGAGGGTCAATTGTTTCATTAAACGATTTTCGTTTAGTATCATATTCTACAACACTGGCTTTCTCTGTTATAAAATATACTTTATCGTTTATTTTTATTGCATTGGTGAAAGAATATTTATTGAAGAAGATATTTCGTATTCTATCTCCAGTTATCCTGAAAAGTCCGGATTCTCCTCCAACCCATATTGCGGAATTGGAGTCTTCAATCAGAAATTTACAATTTTTTTTGTTCGCTGTTTTTCTTTCAGTTAGAAAAGATTTTGAAATAAACTTCTCTCCGCTTTTATTTATACGGAGCAAATATCCATTCGCATTTCCCCATAACCATATTTCTCCATTTGAGGCTTCAAAATAATTCACAAAATAGATATTGCCATCAAGAACACCAGATGGATGATAATCGATAAATGAGTCTAGAACAGGATTATAACAACTAAATTCATTCTTATATGTTTTTATCCACAAATATCCGTCTTTATCCTGATATACATTTTTTATACGGTGGTCTATGAGCGAATTAGGATTATTTAATTGAGGTTTGTAAGCAATAATACTATATCCGTCATATCTGTTCAGTCCGTCTAAAGTACCTGCCCAAATAAAGCCCTTCTTATCTTCGAGTATTGTTCTTACTGTATTTTGAGATAATCCCTCTTTTGTGCTGATTTGGCTGAACTGCAAATTGCTATTTGGGCTTGCACCCAATTTTGCAGGTATAATAATGTAGAAAAATGCGAAAATTGTGGATTTTAATAGATTCATAGGGTTGATAATTTCAAGTTTAATTGTGTAAAATAGTTACAAATTTACATCAAATAAGTCTATGTAATTATAAGTTGCTATTCAGCAACCAAATGTCATAATCAGCAGTTAGTTTGCCACAGCAATAACTGCTGAGAAAGGATTTTGGTTATTCTTCTTAGCAGATTCATCATTTGAATATAAAAGCAAGTGCGACTTTTTCTTTATGGATAATTCAACTTTTGTTTTGCTTAATGGTGCATAGTAGCATCATAATTCAATTTTTGCTGTAAATATAAGGAATATATTAAATATATGTCATGTTAAAGCAACATAACAGTAGTGAATGCAATGAAAAATCTATGTATTTGAACAATTTTATAGGTTTTCGGGATTGGTCCTTTTTAAGATATATCTAAGATTGACAGATAATATGCCTTATTTATTATAGCTTTTTGATATAGAAATAGGGGAGGATTGGAATATAATCATTTAGCAAAAATATGAAGGGAGATAAGTTCAGAATTCCATTATAATGAACAAAAATACATTCTCAAAAAAAGGAGTTTGGATTAACTTTGCCACATATTTTATGAGTAAGAGCATAAAATTATAGGAAGAAAATTACAAAATACACTAAAATCCATAACCAGTTCTAATTTAATATTTATGAGTGAATGAAAAAGAATACTATCAATAGTTACGACATCGGGCTGAGTTACTCAGTTAAGATGCTATTTTGAATGTATATGATGCCAAATGGGCACACTAAAACATTTCTATGATCGCGCTTAATAAATTTGTAGCAGAACAAATTTAAAAAATCAACAAGTTAACTTCTTAAATTAAATAATAATCTTATGAAACAAAAACTATTCCGGTTCCACAGGTGGAAGACCAGATTACTAATCAAACCACCAATTTTTCTATTCTATTTAGCCATATCCTTTATTCCACTAATGGGAGTACAACCACTATTAGCCATTGGAAATGCAGCTCAACAACAAAAGAATATTGTAACGGGTATTGTAACCGATGCTAAGGGAGACGCAATTATTGGAGCTAATGTAAAAGCGGAAAAAGGAAAAGTCGGCACTATTACCGATATTGATGGAGTGTTTAAATTGAATGTTCCAGTTGGTACAAAATTGATTATATCCTATATTGGATTTGAAGAACAGGCGGTAGTAGCTCAAACTGAGAAAATGAAAATTACTCTTTCTGAAAATTCAACAATGCTGAAAGATGTCGAAGTTGTTGCTTACGGTGCACAAAAGAAAGTCACAGTCACCGGCGCTATCTCCAGCGTGAAGGGATCTGAGCTATTGAAAACACCCACCGGTTCTATATCCAATATGCTATCCGGTCAGCTATCCGGTCTTACAACTGTACAATATTCCGGAGAACCGGGTTCTGATGCCGCAAGTATTTTTATACGCGGTCAAGCTACATGGAACAATTCAGCTCCGTTAATAGAGGTTGATGGCGTAGAGCGTAATATAAACACTATTGATCCGAATGAAATTGAAAGTATTACAGTATTAAAGGATGCCTCAGCAACAGCTGTATTTGGTGTACGTGGAGCAAACGGTGTAATATTAGTTACAACAAAACGTGGTACTGAAGGAAAAGCAAAAATTTCCTTTTCAACTTCCAATAGTGTAATTGCACCAACATCTACTATTAAGTTGGCCAATGCGAGCCAATATGCTACGTTCTATAATCAAATGCAATTGAACGATGACCCAACAGCTACACCCATGTTTTCTGATGCCATTATAAAAAAGTTTAAGGATCATTCCAGTCCTATTCTTTACCCTGATGTTAACTGGGTGGACTATTGCTTAAATAAAACAACTATTCAGACGCAAAATAATGTCAATATTACAGGTGGAACAAAAAGTGTACGATATTTCATTTCTTTAGGAAATTTCACTCAAGGCGGGTTATTCAAAGAATTTGACTTGCCATATCATCTGGATTACAGATATAATAGATTTAACTATCGTTCCAATTTGGATATTGATATCACAAAAAGCACTATATTATCCTTTAATATGGGCGGTGAGATGGATAATGCTTACAAACCTTATACAGGACAAGGGAGTGCTGGAATGTTGAAAAATATGTACTATGCAACTCCATTCTCCAGTCCAGGTTTAGTTGACGGCAAAATGATATATAGCACTACTGATAATGGATTGCCTTTTACGGGAGGTTCTGGTATGGCCTATTATGGAAATGGTTTCATGCAAACCAGAAATAATAACTTAAATGTGGATGCGATCTTAGTTCAAAAATTGGATTTTATTACAAAAGGTCTCTCAGCAAGAATTAAAGGCTCTTATAATAGTAGCTTTACTAACTATAAATATGGTACAGCTTCCATAGCTACATATAGCCCTGTAATACAATCCGATAACACAATAGCATATAAAAAGAGCGGCCAGAATTCACAAATTGCATATACCGAAAATACAGCAGACCAAGGAAAAGGTCGTAATTGGTACACGGAAGCTGGAATTAATTATGACCGAACTTTTGGTTACAATCATATCACGGGCTTAATACTTTATAATGAATCAAAAACCTATTATCCTGCTACTTATTCAGATTTACCAAGCGGTTATGTAGGCTTAGTTGGACGTATTGCTTACGACTGGAGGAGCCGTTATCTGGCAGAATTTGATTTAGGTTACAATGGTTCGGAAAATTTTGCTCCCAGCAAACGATTTGGCACTTTTCCCGCCGGTTCGGTAGGATGGATTGCAAGCGAAGAAAGTTTTTGGAAAAACATCAAACCAATTATCAATTATCTTAAATTCAGAGTTTCGATGGGTCTAGTAGGTAATGATCAAGTAGGAGGAAGTCGTTTCATGTACACAGCTGATCCTTATGCTATAAATAATACTACTGCACCAAATCGTTTAGGGTATGGGTACTTCTTTGGTCAAAATAATGGTACAATTACACCAGGTGCGTATGAACTCTCGAAAAATAATCCGGATTTGACATGGGAACATTCTTTTAAGCAAAATTATGGCGTGGATTTTTATATTCTAAATCAACGCTTACAAACTACCATCGATTATTATATTGAAAATCGTAAAAACATTTTACTACAGGATCAAACGGCACCCGGTATTTTAGGAGTTACGCTTCCTTATGCTAATCTTGGTAGTGTAAAAAGTTGGGGGTGGGAACTTTCTTTAAAGTGGAACGATAAAATTAATAATAAAATGAATTACTTTGTTGGTGTTAACCTTTCATACAACCAAAATAAGGTTCTTGAGATGAAAGAAGCCCCTCAAAACAATAGTTACCAATATCAAAAAGGATATCGAATTGGTTCTCGGTCAATGTATCAATTCTTTGAATTCTATGATTCAAAAACTACTCCCGCTCATTACAAACAAGTATTTGGAACAGATATCCCTACACAATTACAAACTTTACAAAATGGTGATTGTGTCTATGTTGACTTAAACCATGATGGAAAAATTGATTCCAACGATATGACCCACGGATTAGGTCACACAGATGATCCTGAATATATGGCCGGAGTAAATATGGGCTTAACATGGAATAATTTCGAAGTCACTCTTAATTGGACAGCTGCATGGAAAGTAACCCGAATGCTGAGTGATGTTTTCCGTCGCCCTTTTGTAAGTGGGGCAACTGTAAATCAAGGAGGTTTATTGGTATATCAGGTTGAAAATACCTGGACAACCGATAATCCATCCCAAAATTCGGAGTATCCTCGCGCCACATGGTTAAATGCCACAAATAATTATGCCACTTCAACACTGTATGAAAAAGATGCCAGTTATCTACGTTTGAAAAGCGCACAAATAGCTTATAATTTTCATTTGCCTATTATGAAAAAAATAGGATTAAATTCATTACAATTGGCATTTAGTGGTTATAATTTGTTGACATTTACGAATTATATTTGGGGAGATCCGGAATCAAGAGCATCCAGCGCTCCAACTTATCCATTGACTAAAACATACACTCTAAATCTGAAACTTGGATTCTAATACATGTTTATGTTTATTGTTTGAAACATGCAGGATGGATATTTATAAAACAACAAAATTTTCACACAACAATATCAAAAATACTATTTTATGAAAATAAATAATAATAACTGGATAATCGTCACCATAGCAGGCTTATTGGTTTTTATGGTAGGGTCATGTACAGATCCTATCCAGCTTGGCAATGATGCTCTATCAAAAGCTCCGGGTGGAACTGTTACCAAAGACACTATTTTCAATAGTGCAAAATATACGCGCCAATTTTTAACCTCACTCTATTCTTACCAATACTATGGATTACCTTACTATAATGGATCCAGCACAGGTGGCTTCCCCGAAAATAGTAATCCTTATGTTGGTAAATCTGAAGTCCTTTCGGATTGTTGGCAAGAAAATTGGTCAGGATGTGCCATGTATAGTCAATATTATGCCGGAGCACATAATTCCGGGTATGGAACGCTATCTGATAAATTTTCTTTTCTGTACAATCAAGTATGGCAGGCTGTACGGGCAGGCTGGATGTTGATTGAAAATGTAGATAAGGTTCCCGACCTTGCGAGTGATGAAAAAGCATCAATGAAAGCACAAGCAAGATGTATTATTGCTGCACGTTATTATGATACATTCAGAAATTATGGAGGCTTACCCCTTGTTAAGGGTACTTTTAGCGGAACAGATGCGAGTTACAATATACCTCGTGGAACCGTTGATGAAACAGTAAAATTCATGGTTAATCTATTGGATAGTGCAATTTTATCTCCAAGTTTTATATGGAATTATAGTACTTCCGACATTTCAAACCAGGAGGGACATTGGACTAAAGCGGCCGCCATGGCATTAAAATGTAAAATTCTTCTTTTTGCAGCTTCTCCCTTATTTAATTCTGATACACCTTATTATTCAGGAGCAACAAGTAACCTCTCTGTTTGGTACGGTAGTTATAAACCAGAATTATGGACACAATGCCTGAAAGCTTGTCAAGATTTTTTTAATGGACTAACAACAAATGGTTACTATCAATTGGTTCAAGCAAATGGAACCCGCCCTCAGGATTACCGTCTTGCTTATCGTTCAGCGTATGCCTCGGAAACAAGTCCAGAAATTTTACTTTTTACTACCGTTACAACAACAGATGCTTTTAAATCAGGATATTATGCTTGGCATACGTGGGGAGATGCTTTACAAACAGTTCAAAGATTATGTTATTGTCCTACAGAAGAATATGTTGAAATGTTTCCATGGGCAGATGGTACTCCTTTTGATTGGACTGCAACAAAAAATGCAGGTAAGTTGAATCAGATGTATGTTAAAGGTACAGTTGCTTCAGGTGTTACATTAACTCGTGATCCAAGACTTTATGAAGAAGCTATTGTTAATGGAATGCAACAGTCACTAGATTGGACTACCGGTAATATGAGTGGAACAACTTACGAGAGTTGGGTTGGCGGAACAAATGCATTACAACAACCTATGACACAATCAGGTGCATTTGGAACGGGCTATGGGCCAATGAAGTTTTTAATGGGTAATGATATGTTGCGTCAGTATTGTGAGTGGCCTTATCTTCGACTATCTGACCTCTACCTTACTTATGCTGAAGCATTATTGCAAACCGGTGATTTAGCTGGTGCTATTAAGCAAGTAGACATAGTACGTGCCAGGGTTGGCTTAAAAGGTCTGGTAGTATCTAATCCAACAGAAAATCTTACAACCGATAAAGTTGTACTACTTAAGGAAATACTCCGTGAACGTGCTTGCGAATTGGGTCAGGAAGATTCTCGTTTCTTCGATTTGATTCGTTATAAGAGAGCAGATATTTTTCAAACACAATTACATGGAATTCGGATATACCGACTTGACGCAAATGGTAATCGTATTCAAACCGCTTGGTATAACGGAGATAAAAGTAAAGGAGCAGCGCAACCAACATCTTTTGATTATGAAGTCTTTCCAATCACAGGACCAACCCGATACTGGTGGACCAATGGTTTTGATCCCAAATGGTACTTGTCTCCTTTTCCGATTACAGAAGTTAATAAAGGATATGGTTTGGTTCAAAATCCAGGATGGTAAAGTATAAATTCATATACTAATCAATGACTCAATAAATTGAAAAAAATATATTGTTGCTGGATAATAAACAGCAACAATATTTTAAACTTTAAAATTATTTTAGTATGAAAAAAAACAAAATAATACTGATAGCCCTACTCATTTGCATTAGTATGAGTGGAATATCGCAAGAAACCAATAGAAGAGATACCATCCAAAAATTTGCAAATCAAACTGTTAACATTGGATACGATATAAATCAAAGTATAAGAGAATCAACTTCATCGGTATCTATTATTAATGGAAACGATCTTTCTAAGCGAAGTAGCAAAGATGTATCCAATTCACTTTTTGGATATGGGTTAGGGCTTTCTACATTAGAAAATGCCGGCACTTATGGTTCACAGGAACCCACATTTTATATTCGGGGATTACAAAGCAGTGCTGCAAATAGTCCTTTGATACTTGTCGATGGCATTGAACGCGATATGAGTTTTATAACTCCCGAAGAAGTGGCATCGGTAACTGTATTGAAAGATGCAGCAGCCGTAGCTCTTTATGGGTACAAAGGGATTAATGGTGCCGTCAATGTCATTACTAAACGTGGCAAGTACAACACAAAATCAATACAAGTCACCTATGATCATTCATACGATTGGCAAGAACGCCGTCCAACTTTTGTTGATGCCTATACGTATGCTAATGCTACGAACGAAGCATTGACTAATCAGGGATCAAGCGTTCGATATTCTGCAAATGAACTAAACGCATTTAAATCGGGACAATATCCTTACTTGTATCCAAATGTTAATTGGACGACCGCAACATTCAAAGATCTTGCAGAAACAAATAAATATAATATTATTTTTCAGGGAGGCGGTTCTAATTTTCGCTATTTTACATTAGCTAATCTTGTATCTAATGATGGATTTATTGCTCATCCGAACATGAATAGCGGATATTCTACTCAAAATAAATATTCAAAAGGTAGTTTAAGAACTAACCTTGATATTGATTTGACAAAGAATACAAAGTTAATTTTCAATGTAGTAGGAAATCTTAGTGAAGAAAGTGGTCCGGGTGCTAATTCTACAACTTATGGAATGCTCAATTTGTGGAGTATGATCTATACACTCCCTTCGGCATCATATCCTATAAAATTACAGGATGGAATCTGGGGAGGAAATTCAACATGGCTGGGAACAAGCAATCCTGTTGCTATATCTGAAGCAGCATCTTATTCAAAAACGCATACTTATTCTGATTTTATGGACATAAACTTGAAACAAAATTTATCTTCACTTATTCAAGGATTAAATGCTAATTTACACATGTCATACGATAACACATCCACTGTTTGGGAAGACCATTCACAAACGTTTGTTTATGGCAGTGATGCCGTTACTGCATGGAATGCTGACGGAAGTCCTGCAACGACGCAACGATACACGGCGGGTACAGCAAGTGGTATGAACACTACAGCGTACGTTGTTGGATGGACGCGGTTATTGAACTACTCTGGAGATGTTAACTTTAATAGAACTTTTGGTAATAATAAAATCTATAGTCAATTAAAATGGGATTATGAATCCAGAAACACGAAAGGATTGAATAATACATGGTATAAACAAAACATGTCATTATATACTCATTATGGATATAAAGAACGTTATTATGGTGATATAACGCTTGTTGCTTCCGAATCGAATAAACTTGCTCCCGGACACAAATGGGCATTTTCACCTACAATTTCAGGAGCCTGGGATCTTTCAAAAGAGAATTTTTTAAAAAACATATCATTTATTGATTTTTTAAAATTAAGAGGTTCATTTGGTATCATCAATTCCGACAGACTCCCTAATGACACTCAGGAAGGATATTGGCAACAAGCTTATGTAACAGGTGCATACTATCCATTCGATACAAATTATTCAGTTGGTACTTCCAGTTGGACTCTGGGTCAACTAGCTTCAATCAATACCTCTCATGAACAGTCTTTCAAATACGATTTAGGAATTGATGGTACAGTATTTCAAAATCTCAATTTTACAATTGATGGATATTATCAACGCAAAAAAGATATTTGGGTAGCTTCAAGTGGAATATATTCCACAGTTTTAGGATTTACGGCTCCTTATGAAAATGATGGAATTGTTGACAACTGGGGCATTGAGGTCGGAACCAACTATTCAAAAAAAATAGGAAATGACATAACTTTAAATATCGGAGCAAATCTCACTTGGTCGAAAAATAAAATTATAAACATGGATGAAGAGCCTAAAATGTATTCTAATTTAGTCCAGACGGGGTCATCTATCGGTCAATCATTCGGATTAGAGGCAATAGGTCTTTTCAAAGATCAAGCTGATATTGCGGCAAGCCCAACTCAATCTTTTGGCACTGTGTTACCTGGTGACATCAAATATAAAGATGTAAACGGTGATGGTAAAATTGATGCAAATGATAAAGTTTATTTTGGAAACAGCACAATAGCTCCTGAAATCTATTATTCATTCCATCTTGGAGCTGAGTGGAAAGGACTTGGTTTTGATGCCATGTTTCAAGGTGCTGCCCGATATTCTGCCATTTTGAACACAGCAAGTGTTTATTGGCCATTAATTAATAATACAACTATTTCTCAATATTATTATGATAATCGTTGGACAACTACTAATACTAATGCAAAGTTTCCTCGTTTAAGTTCGCAAAGTAATACTAATAACTATCAGACGAGTACTTTTTGGCTTGCAGATCGTTCGTTCTTAAAACTTCGTACATTGCAAATTTATTACAATTTTCCGAAGTCAATACTTAGAGCAACAAAAGTTATTCAAGATGCAAAAATTTACATAAATGGAATTGATTTACTTTGTTTCGATCATATTAAGACTGCAGATCCAGAATCATATGGAGCAACTTATCCACTGACTCGTAGCGCTGTAATAGGTTTATCTCTGAAATTTTAATTTATAAACCATTTAAATAGATATCAATATGAAATTAAGATTATTATCAATATTATTTGGAATAACTTTTGGAATTGTTATTACTTCCTGTAGTGACAACATGAATTATCATGAATATTCTCTTTATCAGAAAGATTATATTGATGCTACTTATGATAATGTTACCGGTTTAGTAACCAATATTTACACTATGTTGGACTATGATTTCGGACAAAATTATTCGGGAGGTATGTTAGCTTCAGCATGTGATGAAGCCGAATATGCATATTCTTCTAATACTATATGCAATTTTTATAATGGTTCCTGGAGTGCTGCCAATCCATTAAGTGGAACCTGGACAAACAGCTATTCTGCCATTCAAATGTGTAATCTTTTTTTAGATAGTTTTCAAGGGCTAACTTTTGATGAATTAAAACTGAACTCAGATTACGAAGCACAAATGTACCGTTACCACAATTATACAAACGAAGTACGTTTCTTAAGAGCCTATTTCTATTTCAATTTGGTTCGACAATATGGTGATGTTCCTTTAATTAAACATTTAGTTACTACTGCAACAGTCAATAGCTTGAAACGCACTTCGGCTGATTCTATTTTTGCATTTATCGGTTCAGAATGTGATAGTATTGTCAAAAAGATTCCTGCAGACTATACCAATCTGGGTATTTACGCACTACCAAGTAGCTCAGCTGAAAGCGGACGTGCTAATCGATTGGCTGTTCTTGCATTGAAAGCTCGTGCTGCCCTTTACCAGGCCAGTCCGCTGTTCAATACAAATAGTGACAATGAGCTTTGGCATAAGGCCGGTTTGGCAACCAAGGTTGTATTAGATTCGTGTGCAAAATACGGTTATACGCTTGGTACATATGCTTCTCTGTGGGGACAAACAAATTGGTCTAACAAAGAAATGATTTTAGTGCGTCGTATGTATCCTGATGCTACTAATACGCTAGAAGGTTATAATTTCCCAATTGGGGTAGAAGGAGGAAAATCAGGCAATTGTCCGACTCAAACGTTGGTAGATGCCTATCAAATGAAAGCAACCGGAAAATTATGGAATGAAACAGGAAGTGGTTATAATCCTGCTAATCCCTACAATGGACGTGATCCTCGATTTGCCCTTTCTATTGCAAAAAACGGTGATACGGGATGGCCTTCATACAACACACTTCCTATCCAAACGTATTCCGGTGGAGCTAATGGCGAGCCCATTTCAGGTGCTACGACAACCGGATACTATTTAAAAAAATATTGTGATGTTTCTGTCAATCTGACGGCAACCAGCATTAATACGAAACGTCACTCCTGGATCACTTTTCGTTTAGGGGAATTTTATCTGAATTACGCTGAGGCAGTTTTCAAGTATCTAGGCTCCGCAAGTACAACTTCAGCAGAGTTTCCACTTTCCGCTACAGCTGCTGTGAATACAATTCGTAATCGTTCGGATGTAAAAATGCCACTTTATGCCACAGGACTCTCAAACACTGATTTTTGGACCAAATACGAAGACGAACGTATGGTAGAACTGGCTTTCGAAGACCATCGCTTCTGGGATTTGAGAAGGTGGAAAGAAGGATCCAAGCTAAGCAGTATTGATGAAATGAAGATAATAAAAAATGCAGACGGTACCTACACATACAATCGTGTAAATGTACCTCGTATATGGGATGATAAAATGTACTTATTCCCTATACCGCAATCTGAAATCATGAAAAATCCGAATTTAACGCAGAATTCGGGTTGGTAAATTGAAGTATTCAAACAACAGAAACAACCCTGAATAAAATAAATCCGAGCTGAACCTTCAAAAGTTCAGCTCCGGTTTATCTTCCTGATTTCTTAATTAAAATTATATATATAATCACAGATAAATTTAGTAATAACAATTAAAAACAACAAAATTATGGCTATTAATTATGTTCTGATGCAACGCGTCAACCCCAAAGATGTAACAGCCAAACGTAAGTTTTATGCTGTTACCAAAAGTACCGGCGAAGAAACCACACGCCAGTTAGCTATTGAGATTAGTAAACGAAACGGCATAAGTGTAGCCGATGTATTTGCTAGTATCGAATCCTTAATCGACCTCGTACCTGAGCGACTTAACGAAGGTAAAATTGTGCGATTAGGCGAGTTTGGAAGTTTTAGTATGTCTATCAACAGCGAAGGAGTGGAAAAAGAAGAAGATTTTACGGCAGCCAATATCAAAGGCAACAGCCTGAACTTCCGCCCTGGTAAACAGGTACAAAAAGTACTTGATACTGTGGACTATGTAAAGGCAGCTAAATAAGCTCTAAAAACGATGAGCATCGTTTGCCAACATGATGCTCATCAATTACTAAAACGATGAGCATCGTTTGCCAACATGATGCTCATCAATTACTAAAACGATAAGCATCATTTGATAAAGTGATGCTTATCATTTCAAAAACAGATTCAAATTCAAATAATAAGTTTTTATTACTGCACTCTCGGGCGGAACAGCAGCAGCTGTAGGAGTCCTAGGTGACCATATGACTAACAGCAGGTTGCTCTTCTTCTGTTGCAATAATCGCTATTTATTACTGTTAATATTTACAGTGTGCAAAGCGCCATTTAGTGTTTTGTACACTAATAAATATCAGATCATTTTAAACAATGATAGTTGGTGGTAAAACTCGAATTTTAATTACATATGACAAGTTAAATAAACATATGAAAGCGTTAAATAAATTTTATATAATTCTAGTAGTCCTTTGTTTTACTGATTTAATCCTTATGTTTTTTTACAAATCAGCAAGTGCTTTTAATATTTTCATTGTGTTATTGATTTCTCTTTCCCTTAATTTCTATAGAGATCATATTTCCGAATTAAGAGCAAAAGTTTCAAAAGTAACATTAAGAAAAAAGCGAATAAAAACAATTATTCTCATGTTTTTAATTACATGGGGAATATTTTTGGCATTGCAATTAAACAATAATTCTATATCGTTTTCGGATGAAAGATGGGTCAAAACAATTCTACTTAGCTTAATGATTACAATATTAGTTATTTTGATTCCTGTAATTTATGTAGAATATAATTTTCAAAAAAAAGAGTAAGAATACTTTAAAATAGAAGCATCGATGAAATAAGAAATAGCCAATTTAATATCAAAATAATTCAATATTGCATGAGAATAAGAAGTTTACCCATTCGCTTTTTTATCTGTTTCTTTTTAATATTCTTTTTTATGTTTTTCCTTGATTTTTATGGCTATGAAGCAGGCAGAAACAAACCGTTTTTTATTCTGGATACTATTGTAAAATCAATAAATATGTCCACTCTTTTCTCTACAATTTATATTTTACAAGAAATAAGAAACAGGTTTGATAACAATGATTTCAAGAGAAAACGAAATAAAATTTTAGGGCTAATCTTTCTTTTTATGTGGATTATAACTACCATTTATTTCTTTTTTATAAAACAATTAAAGCTAACTGATACAAGTTGGCTAAAATCAGTATTTTGTGGTTTAGCATATTCAGCATTTAATGTATTACTGATTTATACCTTCGATTCAATTTTAAATCGGAAGAAAAAAGAAAGAAAGTAACGTTGATGATCGTCGTAAAGAAATGGGACTTATCCCATTGAAAGATTACTTGAAGAAGTTTGGTATTGATTATGTTCCCGGAACAAAATTTAAACCGCCAACTTTTGAATAAGATAAGATTACTATAAAAACAAACAATACTATTTCACATCATTCATAAATAATAGAATAAAATCTGAAATTCTAAATCATGAAAAAGCGAATAATTACTATTGTCACTTTGCTATTGCCCCTGCTGGTATTTTCGCAAGGCATTCAATTTGAGCATGGAACATGGAAAGAAGTACTGCAAAAAGCACAACAAACCAATAAACCCATTTTTATTGATGTTTACACTTCTTGGTGCGGTCCATGCAGAATGATGAGCCAAAACATCTTCCCACTGGCCGAAGTAGGCAAAGCTTATAATGCAAATTTCATTTGTTATCAGGTTGATGCCGAAAAAGGGGATGGAATTGAAATAGCTAAGAAGTATGGAGTAAGGGCATTTCCAACCTACCTGTTTCTCAAATCTGATGGAGCAATTTTTTCAAGAGCAAGTGGTTATAAAGAAGCAAAAGATTTTATAGCTGATTCAAAATCAGCTTTAGCCGACATGAATGACCCTAAGCCAATAGCTGTTTGGGAAAAAGAATATATTGAACAAAAAAACGATCCTGCATTTCTGTTAGATTATATGAATAAAAGGTCAAAACTAGGAATGTCAAATGCTACGCTTTTTGATGAATATCTGAAACTTATTTCAGAAGAAGAACTGACCTCTGATATTGTTGTGAAAATCTATATAAAAGATGGGCAGCAGCTGAGAGTAAATTCATTTGCATTTGAAAATCTACTTAAAAACAGAAATAAATATATTGCAAAATTGTTTGGATTTGTGAGCGTTTACCTTCAGGCCGGAATTTTGAACACAGTGCATGATGCCGCTAAATCAAAAGATGAACAATTACTTGCTACAGCTATAAAAGCCTACGATCAAATTCCTGAAAATCCAGCTTTAAAACGAAAGGATGAAATTTATATAGAATACTATCAACGAACGGGGGAAACAGACAATTACTTGAACCATGCAACAAATTTTTGCAACAATTATCTAATGAAAATGTCTATAGATTCGATTGATAAAAAGGATCAGTTATTATCCCAAAATCTAGAAAAAGGAATTAGTTCCGGAGCATTTTCGAAGTTAGACTCCACATCACTAGCCCAATTGAAAACAGATTTAGCACATGCAGAGAGAAATGAAATTGGAGGAAGTTTAAATAGCGTAGCCTGGCAAGTGTTTGAAAAAGTGATAGATAAAATCGCACTACAAGATGCACTTCGTTGGTCGAGTCGTTCACTGGAGTTATCACCTAGAAACGTAGCATGGATAGATACCTATGCAAATCTTCTCTATAAGATTGGACGAAAGGAAGAGGCTATTGCTAAGGAAGAGGAGGCCTTGCATTCTGCCGGCAAAAAGGATACTAAATGGTTGGAAGAAACCCTTGCCAAAATGAAAGCAGGCGAAAAAACATGGAAAAAAATGTAATTATTTAGTAAAAATAAAAGGAAATATAAGTTCAGGATTCCATTATAATGAACAAAAATACATTCTCAGAGGAAGGGGTTCGGATTAATTTTGCCACATATTCTTATACGTTAGAAGGACTACAATCAGTCAAGATATACGAAAATCCAGAACCAGCTCTAATTTATATTTATGAGTAAATATTCCAAAAAGAAGGCTTTCAAGAATCATAAGTAATGTTGAAAAATCATATAACCAATTAATTTAATATTTATGAGTAATGACCAAAAAAAAAGGCTTTTAATGGCCAGGAGTATGTTGACATTTGTTCTTTTGTTTATGTCAACACTTATTTTCGCTCAGACAAAAACTATAACTGGTAAAGTCGTCGATGAGAAGGGAGAAACCATAATTGGAGCCTCGGTTACAGTTAAGGGTACTTCTCGAGGAACAATAACTAATCTTGATGGAGGTTTTTCAATTCTGGCCGGATCAAAAGAAGTGTTGAATGTAACGCTAATAGGGTATTTAGAACAGAATATCGCCGTTGGTTCAAAAACCTTCTTGAATGTAATCATGGTAGAAAAGACCCAAGCACTTGAAGAAGTAGTTGTAGTAGGCTATGGTGTTCAGAAGAAGGCTGATGTAACTGGGGCTATGGCACGTGTTGGCGAAAAAGAATTGAAAGCTATGCCAGTGAAAGATGCTTTGCAGGGTATGCAGGGGAAAGTAGCTGGTATTGATATTACAACTAATCAACGGCCAGGAGAAGTTGGAGCTATTAAAATTCGAGGAGTACGTTCAATAAATGCAAGTAATAATCCTTTGTATGTTGTAGACGGAATGGTACTTCAAGCAAGTGGAATTGATAATATCAACCCAAGTGACATTGAATCAATTGATATATTAAAAGATGCATCGGCAACTGCTATTTATGGATCACGTGGAGCCAATGGTGTCGTTTTGGTTACAACCAAACATGGAAAAAGTGGTAAATTGTCTGTAAATTATAGTGGATCAGTTACACTTGAAAAACTGTATAATGTGACCGAGAACATGAGCGCTGGAGAATGGATTGACTACTCTCGTCAAGCAAAAATAAACGCAGGTACCTATGGGGCGACTACTGCTTCTCGTGCAGCTGATTACGCAAAATGGGGATCTGTGGCTGATTCATGGGCAAATATAGAAGCCGGTTGGTCTAAAGATGCAAATGGTAATGATGTTTGGAATTCCAGCAATGTCAAAAGTTTCGATTGGGAAAAATATGGCAAGCAAACAGGCATAACTACTGAACACACTTTAAGTGTCTCGGGTGGTGGTCAAAATAGCCAAGGATATGGTTCTTTTGGTTATTTCAAACAGGATGGAACCCAGCCTGGACAAAAATATGAAAGATATACTTCAAAGGTCAGTTTCGATGCTTCTCCTACAAAATGGTTTAAGATGGGAACGTCTATTAACGGATCTTATGCAAAGCAAGACTATGGTTATAGCTTTGCAAAATCAGTAACAGGAGCTGGAGATTATTATAGTGCATTGAGAGGAATGTTAGCATGGACTGTACCTTATACTGCTAGTGGAGACTATATTCGAAATCCTGCTGCTGGAGATGTAAACATAATCAATCCGATAGATGAATTGGATTATACTGTAAATAATCGTCAGGGATTTATTGTTAACAGTAGCTTTTATAGTCAATTAGATTTAGGTGAAATGTTCAGCCCCTTGAAAGGATTAAAATATAGGATTCAATTTGGTCCAGAATTAAGATATAATCGTAATGCTACTTTTTATGATAGTAATGGTATTAATGGAGATGGAAGCAATCAAGCTTCATACAACACAAGTCAGGTCTGCTCGTGGACGCTAGATAACTTGATTTATTATGATCGAAATTTAGGTCTTTATCATAAAATAGGTATTACTTTAATGCAATCTGCGTCAGGTTATCATTCGGAATCTGGAAGTATGAAATCTAATACATTGGCTACTAATACAGAGCTGTGGTATAATATTGGATCTGGGGGGAGTCTTAATGGTTTTGGTACAAGTTTAACT
>JAATGT010000020.1 GCA_015654525.1 Bacteroidales bacterium | reverse complement strand
GTGAAAGGGGTTGATCAAATTATTCCGGTGGATGTATATATCCCGGGTTGTCCTCCCCGTCCCGAGTCTTTGTTTTACGGTTTAATGCAGTTGCAACGTAAAATTAAGGTAGAACAATTTTTGGGACACAAACAACGATAAGTTTTGCCTCCGGCGTTATTTACCTACGGTGATATGAACTCACTTCGTTCGTGATAGTTGCCTTCGGCGTTATTTAAAAACTAATTTTACAGCACCGGGTATTTTTTGGGGAGTAAAATCCACAAAAGTCAGCGAAATCGGAAGACCGAAAACAGCAGATAAACCACAAGCCCAACAGGCCGTAACAAAGGGAAGTAAAAAAAGACTATAGACAATAGACCATTGACAATAGACATTTATAAAATGGAAAACATAAAAAAGCTAATAATTAATACTGTACCCGATGCAGTTATTGAAGATAAGCAAAAACTGACAGTAACAGTAGTACCGGATAAATTGCACCTGCTGGCAAAAACTTTTCGCGATAATGCGGCTTTGCCTATGGACACGCTGGTATATTTAATCGGTGTGGATCGTGGCGAAGAACTGGGCGTGAATTATCTGCTTTGTTCATCCACCGATCTTTCGAAAGAAGTAGTGCTGAAAACCGGAACTACCGACCGCGAAAACCCCTTATTATATTCTGTTACCGACCTTTTTGAAACTGCCCATTACAACGAACGCGAAGTATTCGCTTTGCTGGGTATCCGTTTTATCAACAACCCGGATATGCGTAAGTTCTTCCTGAACGGCGATTGGGTTGGCTATCCATTGCGTAAAGATTACGATGCTAATCCTGAAATTAATCCGGTTACGCTGGAAAGTAAGGATATCGTTGATATTGCTCCCCGTATTACGGAAACTGCCGATGGAGAATTGGTGGAAGATACGGTGAAAATTTTCGAAGATGACGACTACATTATTAATATAGGTCCTCAGCACCCGTCTACCCACGGTGTTATGCACTTTCGCACAGCATTGGATGGCGAAATTGTAAAAAAGATTGATGTACACAGTGGTTATATCCACCGCGGTATTGAAAAACTAAGCGAAGGACTCACTTACCCGCAGATACTTCACTTTACCGACCGGTTGGATTACCTTTCGGCTAACATTAACCGTCATGGTTTGTGTATGTGTGTTGAAAAAGCAGCAGAAATTGAAGTCCCTGAACGGGCACAATATATTCGCACCATCATGGACGAATTAAACCGTATCGATTCGCACTGTCTGGCATGGGCTTGTCAAACCAACGACCTTGGTGCCACTACTGCCTTTATATATGGTATGCGCGAACGTGAGGTTATTCTGGATATCTTTGAAAAAACCTGCGGTGGACGATTAATCATCAACCAAAACGTAGTAGGTGGGGTGATGTTCGACATCTATGCCGACTTCCAGAAAGATGTGAAAGCGTTTATTCCGTATATGCGCACCAAGCTGGTGGAATACGATCGTTTCTTCTCGCACAATGTCATCGGTCTCGGTCGTATGGTAAGCATTGGTAACCTATCCAAAGAAGATGCCATCAGCTATGCCGTTACCGGTCCTGCCGGACGTGGTTCGGGTTGGTCGTGCGATATTCGTAAACACATCCCTTACGCTTTGTATGACAAAGTGGAATTTAAAGAAATTATCCGCACCGAAGGTGACTCGTATGCCCGGTATTTAAACCGTCTGGATGAAATTGAAGAATCGTTACATATCATTGAGCAATTGATCGACAACATCCCTGCCGGCGATATATGTGCAAAAGTAAAACCAATCCTGAGACTTCCCGAAGGAGAATATTATTCGCGTGTTGAAGCGTGTCGTGGTGAGTTCGGTGTATTTATCGAAAGCCGTGGAGACAAAACTCCATACCGCCTGAAATTCCGTTCACCTTCTATGGCATTGGTATCAGCCATGCCGTTGATTTGCAAAAACGAAAAGATTTCCGACTTTATCGGCATCGGGGGTTCTATGGACTATGTAATTCCGGATATCGACAGATAATAGCCTCCGGCGATAGTTACCTGCGGTGATATTTACTCACTTCGGTCGTGATAGTAGCCTTCGGCGTTATTAAAAATCCAGTCATTAGTTTTAATTCGAGAAATTCGTATTTATAAAATAAATATATGTCATTAAATTATTCACAACCGTTAGAAATTAGTAACCTGACAAGTTGGTTAGACGCTGCCCTGAGAGGATGTTTAGCTGAATTCTGGGTCTTACTCATTGAATTTGTTTTGGTAGCTGTTGTTCTGTTGGCTGCTTATGCCGTAATAGCATTGATTCTTATTTATGCCGAACGCAAAATAACCGCATTCTTTCAGGCACGTTTCGGTCCGAATCGTGTTGGTAAATGGGGACTTTTACAGAGTGTTGCCGACATGATTAAGATCTTGTTGAAAGAAATTATAAAAATCAACCGTTCGGATCGTTTCTTATTCTTCGTAGCTCCTTTCTTTATGATTGTGGCTTCAATGCTTACCTTCGGAGCGGTACCTTTCGGAAAAGGACTTCATGCCATCGACTTCAACATCGGTGTACTATATGTAACAGCTGTTTCATCGTTGGGTATCATCGGTGTATTGCTGGCCGGTTGGTCAAGTAATAACAAATACTCCATGATTGGTGCCATGCGTAGTGGTGCTCAGTTTGTAAGCTACGAATTATCTGCAGGATTTGCTCTGATGACCATCGTGGTATTGGCAGGAACCATGCAGTTCTCTGCAATGATAGAAGGACAACGTTATTGCTGGAACATTTTCAACGGACATATTTCGTCTATTATTGCTTTTGTGATCTATTTGATTTCAGGACATGCAGAAACAAACCGTGGACCTTTCGACTTACCGGAAGCTGAATCGGAATTAACTGCCGGTTATCACACCGAATACTCAGGTCTTCAGTTCGGGTTCTTCTACCTGGCCGAATACCTGAACATGTTTATCATCGCTTCTATTGCCACTACCGTATTCTTAGGTGGTTATATGCCAATACAGGTACATGGTTGGGAAGGTTTTAATCAGATCATGACTTACATCCCTACTTATATCTGGTTCTTTGGAAAAACAGCTGTACTGATTTTCCTTAGCTTATGGGTTCGTTGGTCATTTCCTCGTTTACGTATCGACCAGTTATTGAATCTGGAATGGAAATATCTGTTGCCTATCAATCTGGTAAATATATTGCTGATGGTGATTTTAGTATTGACAGGATTAACCTTGACCGATTTGTTTCCGGGTTTATTCTAATTGTCAGGGCTTAGCAGTTACGCATTACAAGTTCAATAAAAAGAACTTGGCAAGTAAAAATTATGAATTTTGAATTTAAATAAGATAAAATGAGTTCAGTATCAAAATATTTTTCAGGCTTATTCACCGGCATCAAATCATTGCTGACAGGTATGGGTGAAACCTGGAAAGAGTTGTGGACAAAAAAAGTAACACAACAATATCCCGAAAACAGAGACACCCTCGTTATATCGGATCGTTTCCGTTGCGAATTGACTATGCCTCATGACGAAAATAATGAGCATGCTTGTACCTCGTGCGGTATTTGTCAGATGAACTGTCCGAACGGAACTATCCGCGTTACATCCAAAACCATCGAAACAGAAGACGGTAAAAAGAAAAAAATTCTGGATACCTACAACTGGGATTTGGGAATGTGTACTTTCTGTAACCTGTGCGTACTTACCTGTCCTTCGGATGCCATCAAATTTGAAAACACATTCGAAAATGCAGTGTTTACGCGCGATAAGCTGAAACAACAACTGAATCACGAAGGTTCGAAGATGCGCGAAAAGAAAAAAGAGGTGAAACCCGTAGAGCCGAAAGCTGAATAATACAATAAAAAGAGAATAGACTTTTGACATTAGACTATAAAAAAACATTATGGCACAACAAATTATATTTTTCATTTTAGCAGTGGTAATAGCCGTTTTCTCGGTTATGGCTGTAACTTCAAAACACATTATCCGCTCGGCAACTTATTTATTATTTGTATTACTCGGTACAGCCGGTTTATACCTTCTGTTGGGATACAATTACTTATTCGCTGTTCAGATAGCCGTATATGCAGGTGGTGTGATGGTGTTGTTTATTTTCGCCATCTTATTGACTAACAAACCCGGTGAAGACTTAAGAAAAGAATTAGCCGTAAGACGTTATGCAGCCGGACTCACAGCGTTGGTTGGACTTGCTTTTTGTGGACATATCATTTATTATAATGTAAAAAGAGTTTCCTCACTGGTAGCTCAAAGCGATTTAACTCCTCAACAGTTAGGTCATACCATGATGGGAACCGATAAATATCAGTACTTACTACCTTTCGAAACTATCAGTATTTTACTGTTGGCTTGTATTGTGGGTGCTATTATGATTGCCAGAAAACGATAAATAATGCCCCCTAGATCCCCCATGGGGGACTTTATTATAGGTGGTAATATAACAATTAAGGATTTAAAGTAACAATAAACTTAGTCTTGAAGTCCCCTAAGGGGGATTTAGGGGGCTTTAATTAACTTATATATGGATTTACTTAATAACATTTTTGCCGGACAAATTCCAATTGAAGCATACTTAGGTGTAAGTTTAATTATGTTCTTTGCCGGAGTATATGGTTTTTTATCGCGCAAAAGCATGCTGATGATCTTAATTTCGATAGAACTTATGCTCAATGCGGCTGATATCAACTTCGTAGTGTTTAATCGCTACTTATATCCCGGACATCTGGAAGGTTTTTACTTTGCACTGTTCACCATAGCCATTGCTGCCTGCGAAACTGCTGTAGCCATTGCTATTATCATCAATATCTACCGAAACTTAAGCAGTGTAGAAGTTGGCAATCTGGATCAAATGAAAGAATAAGTTGCCCCCTAAATCCCCCATAGGGGACTTTATCAGCGGGTATAACAATTGACAAAAATAAAAAAAAGAGTATGAACTATCTTTTAAGTCCCCTAAAGGGGATTTAGGGGGCTTTTAATAAATTAAATGAGTTATACATTATTGATTTTAGTACTTCCTCTTCTTAGTTTCATCGTGTTGGGACTGGTAGATTCAAAATGGAAGCCCAAAGTAGCCGGAACAATCGGAACTATTGTTTTAGGAATTATCACCGCCCTCTCCTACTTCACGGCCTGGGAATATTTCAGCATGCACCAGGTTGCCAGTGTGTACGAAAAAGTGATTCCTTTTAATACCGTATGGATTCAGTTTACCGAATTTCTGCATATTGATTTAGGTATTTTACTCGATCCTATTTCGGTAATGATGCTCGTGGTGATTACTACCGTATCATTTATGGTAAACATCTACAGTTTGAGTTACATGGATGGTGAAAAAGGATTCCAACGTTATTACGCGTTCCTTTCGTTGTTTACCTTCTCTATGTTGGGACTGGTGATAGCTACCAATATCTTTCAAATGTATATTTTCTGGGAATTAGTAGGCGTTTCGTCTTACTTATTGATCGGATTCTATTATACTAAAGCTTCAGCCGTGGCTGCTGCTAAAAAAGCATTTATCGTTACCCGTTTTGCCGACTTGTTTTTCCTGATTGGTATTCTGGTACTTTCATTCTACAGCAAAACTTTTGATTTTGGCATATTGACTTCGGGTAATGCCAGTGTATTTGCGGCTACAACCGGGGTTACCTTTATGGGTTTCTCGGTACTAAGCTGGGCAATGGCACTGATCTTTATCGGTGGTGCAGGTAAATCGGCTATGTTCCCTTTACAGATTTGGTTACCGGATGCTATGGAAGGTCCTACTCCTGTATCGGCTCTGATTCATGCTGCAACCATGGTGGTTGCCGGTGTCTTCCTCGTTGCACGTTTCTTCCCCGTATACGAAATTCAAACTCCTGAAGTATTGCATGGCATTGCTTATGTGGGTGCATTCACTTCCTTGTTTGCTGCAGTTATTGCCTGCGTACAAACCGATATTAAACGTGTGTTGGCATTCTCTACCATTTCGCAGATTGGCTTTATGATGGTGGCATTGGGTGTTTCGGGCTATGGTAGCCACGAAGGACTTGGTTATATGGCTTCAATGTTCCACTTGTTCACACATGCCATGTTCAAGGCTTTGTTATTCTTAGGTGCCGGTTCGGTAATTCATGCCGTTCATAGCAACGAGATGAAAGATATGGGTGGACTTCGCAAATATATGCCGATAACAAACTGGACATTCCTGATTGCTTGTCTGGCTATTGCAGGTATTCCTCCTTTCTCTGGATTCTTCAGTAAAGATGAAATCTTATCGTCATGTTACGAATTTAGTCCATATATGGGTGCAACCATGACATTCATTGCTGCATTAACTGCATTTTATATGTTCCGTTTATACTTCAACATTTTCTGGGGTAAAGAACATAAAGCAGAACACGGTCACGAACACCATACTCCTCACGAATCTCCGTTTGCTATGGCTTTCCCATTGGTATTCTTAGCAACGGTAACCTGTGTTGCCGGATTTATTCCTTTTGGTCACTTCGTAACAAGCGACAGAGCTAACTACGATATCCATTTAGATCCGTTGGTAGCCACCATGAGTGTGGTGATTGCTGCTGTAGCCATTCTGGTTGCAACTATCATGTATCGCAAAGAAAGCAAAATACCGGGAACACTGGCTACCACTTTTGCCGGATTGCACAAAGCTGCTTCACATCGTTTTTATATCGACGAAGTATACTTGTTTATTACCAAGAAAATTATCTTTAATAATGTATCACGTCCATTGGCCTGGTTCGACCGTCATGTGATTGATGCTACGATGGATGGATTTGCCAATACTACTCAATGGGTTTCTTTGAAAATAAAAGGATTCCAGTCGGGTCAGGTACAACAATATGCTTATGTATTCCTGTTGGGGACATTAATTATTGCTGCACTGGTAATATTTATTTAATTACGGCCCCCTAAGTCCCCCAAGGGGGACTTTATTGAGCTATTATAATATCTATATAAACGTTTGTTG
>JAATGT010000176.1 GCA_015654525.1 Bacteroidales bacterium | reverse complement strand
GTTCACCGGAACACGGCAAGTTGTGTTTTGAGCTGCTCGAAATAAATTCCGCTGCTCAAAACTACTTGCCCTTACGCATCGGGCTAAACCATTTCTCCGAAGTCGAATGGTTGAAAAATTAAAAATGGATTGTTATGGATGGAAATCAAAGAAAAAAATGGAACAAAGGCGGTAGAAAACCAAAGCTTAACCCTGCACAAAACAGGTATATGTTCAGGCTTACCGATGAAGAAAATGCCCGATTTTTAGCAATGTTTGAGAAATCTGGTGTTCATACAAAGGCTAAATTCATTACTTCCTTGCTGTTTGGAAAAGAAATCAAAACGGTAAAGGTTGATAAGGTTACAATGGATTACTATATGCGATTGACCAATTTTCATAGCCAGTTCAGGAGCATTGGTGTAAACTACAACCAAATTGTGAAGATGTTATACCGTAATTTTTCAGAGAGAAAAGCGGCAGCCTATCTCTACAAATTGGAAAAACAAACTGTAGAACTTGTCATATTATGCCAAAAGATAATTGCACTGACAGCAGAATTTGAAGTAAAACATATGCAATAAAACCAATACTATTTTTCATCGAGCTCATCCATTTTACGGATTAAACTCTCACGCAGGCTGTCGAGGAATTTAGTTCGGTTTATTTTTCTGGATTTAAGTTCCATAAACGTATGATAAAAGTCGCCCAAGTCAATATTAAAAATACGTTCAAATGTTTTTGCAATAACTTTAATATCTGCATTCCCGTTGTCAAACAGTCCTTGTGAATGTAGGGCGTAAATCAATTCTATCAATGCTGTTTTACTGCTTGTCCAATTTAATGTCGGCAGGTCTGTTGATTTATCCTGATAAGCCGTGTGGTGTAGCTGGTCTTCAAGATATACTTGTATCAGGTCGTTGGCTATAATCTTCGCTACTTTATAATCGTGGGAAGTAGAGAAACTATGGTCTG
Organism: Bacteroidales bacterium; assembly: GCA_015654525.1. Classification (GTDB taxonomy): domain Bacteria; phylum Bacteroidota; class Bacteroidia; order Bacteroidales; family Paludibacteraceae; genus Paludibacter. The sequence continues at coordinate 2,520 of JAATGT010000176.1, read as the reverse complement.
CCTCAAAATAAAATGTGTCCAAACTTAGCTTAATATCATATTTACCCCGTACAAAGAGCTTATGGTCAATAAAGGAATTATTGGTTCGGTAGTATTTATAAAACTCAAGGTTGTTGTCAAAATACCTTTTGAGTTTTTTCAGTTCATTATTCTGGTATTTCTTGATAGGCTTTGCTCCGTAAGGCTTTTTTGTTTCGATTTTATAAATGGCATTGTAGTAAATTAGTTTTGAAACGATAGCAGGTTTCTGATATTTGAAAAAATGGATTTCCTCATCAATATTCTTAAATCCCTTTTCTAATACATATTCCTTTAATTCAGACAAGCATTTAAGAATAATATTAATAATGGTTTCTACCCGTTCTATTGAGCAATCGGTTCCAGTTTCCAAATCTTTAATAGCAGTTTCCAGCTTACAGAAGCTTTCGTTATAAAATTTATCCATTCACCTTACAAATTGGTTATTAACTAATTACCTAATGGCTGATATAGGGGGTGCGTAAAGAAATTATTTATACCAAAGGTGAGTTGTTTCTTTTTATTGGTCGCAAGATTAATCTTAAATAAATTTACGTTAGGTCTATTACCCGATAACAGGTCGTTTTCTGGCAAACTTGATCCACTGTACAATAGTGATTTTCCATCTAGGGAAAATGATGGTGTCAACTCAGTTAGATTGGGTGTGTTCGTGATGTTCGTGATGTTTTTGCCATCTGTTCCGATAGTATAAATATCACCCCCTAGAGTGAAGCACATTAGTTTTCCATCTGGTGATATATTAGGGAATATTCCTGTTGTCGAGACACTTTGCATATCCATCCCCTCAATTGATAGTAAAAATTTATACGCTAAAGTGTTAGGATCCATAATATATACATTCTTGAAAGTTGAATTTTTAACCGTTTTCTTTTCATCCATATTCGATACAAATGAAATACGCCCATCAGGGAACACTGCTGGGAAAAATTCCCAACTTGGTAAGTTTGTAAGATTTTTAATGTTTGTACTATCCCTAACACTATATATTTCAGCATTACCGTCAACGCTCTTCATAACAAAAATGAGTTTCAAGTCTTTATGCCAATCCAGAACACCTTCAGGTGATTTCCCTTTTGGTTTAAACACCAACTTTCGATTACTGCCATCTGCATCTGCGATATATGTAGCATTTATCCCATCGACTATTCCTGTGAAAGCAAATTGATGTCCGTCAGGACTCCATACGGTTCTTCGATACAAACCACTTGTTGTATCCTCAATATGTATGAGGGTATTAATACTGCCAGTATTTTCATCCAGTATGGAAAAATCCATTTTGTTTTCATCGAAAAAACCTATGCGGATGTTTTTTGAGTTTTCGACTATATTAGATTTTATTTTACAACTAGTCAGTAGCAGAAAGGCCGATAGTATTGAAAAGATTAATTTAATAGTTTTCATATTTTAGCGACATATTCAATTTTAGTAATCTCAACTCTAGTCATTCTTTCCAACCGTTGCTTTGTTCACTTGAATCTGATGGTGAATAACCATACTGCTTTTTGAAAGCGAAAGAAAAGTGCGACAGGTTTTCAAAACCGACTTCCAAATACACTTCTGATGGGCGTTGTTTTTTCTTAGAAATCAAAAAGTGAGCTTGCTCCAAACGCTTTTGCTGTAACCATTTTTCGGGTGTTGTTTCAAATGTCTTTGCAAAATCCCTTTTAAATGTGGAAAGACTACGTCCAGTGAGTTTGGCAAACGATGATAGGGGAACATTATACTTATAATTATGGTTCATATATGCTTCCAGATCTATCTTATACGGCTCCTGAAAATCAAACAAAAAGTTTTTGAAAACATCACTAGTTTGAAGCAATAACTCAATTGCTTCGTAGGTTTTTAATTCCGCAATTTTTGCAGTGAGCTTTTCCGGATGATCAATGTAAGGCAACAATGAGTCAAAAAAGCCTTTCAAAAACGTATTGCCTGTAAGGTCAATCATTGGCTTTTCCGTGTAGGCATTTTGCCTTTGGATATTATTTTCCGTTGCGTATTTGTGTAAGGCGTTTTGGTCTAGCAACATACTGATTAATTCAATCGGTTCGCCATTTGGGCCAAGGTTTTTCAACTTTTTGAACAGCTGATTTCGGCGCATTATACAAATTGCACCTTCTTTCATCACAAATGTCCCATCGTTGGTAAAATACTGCGATTCGCCCGATAGCATTATTCCCAAAGCGTGTTCTGGAAAGTAATGTTCTGTGCTTTGTACTTTCTGATAAGCCCTGGAGTAAATAATATTGTGTTGAAGACTGATATTGTTTTCCATAGTTTCTAGTTTATTCACATTAATCTTTATCGTATTTTCGGTCTAACCATTTGGTTAAATATAATTTAAAATGTTCTAAACAAAGGCCTGCTAGCTAAAGGTGAGAATGGCCACGGGATAGATATGAGGATCACAAGAAGCCCAATGGTGAACCAAATAGCCATTGCCCTGAATTTATTGTTATCCTTGCTGGTGTTCTTTACTTTGAT
>JAATGT010000055.1 GCA_015654525.1 Bacteroidales bacterium | reverse complement strand
TCTACCAGCTGCCAAAGCTAAATTGCTGGGTGATGATAGTATTGTCGGAATTAATGGCAAACAACTTTTTATTTATCAGGATATTGTGTCTGAATTTGATGCGTTACGCAATACGAATGTAACTATTGATTTTATTCGTAAAGGGCAATTGATGAAAACCAATGTCAAGTTAACGGAAGATGGTAAATTGGGCGTTACTCCACGCCAGCGGTTTGATAATATGCCGACTAAACGCATTGAATATGGATTTTTTCAATCCATTCCTGCCGGAATTAATCTAGGTTGGGAAACTTTGACAAGTTATGTAAAACAATTTAAAATAGTTTTTACTAAAGAGGGTTCGAAACAACTTGGAGGTTTTGGAGCTCTAGGAAAATTATTCCCCAAAATGTGGGATTGGCAGATTTTCTGGCAAATGACTGCTTTTCTATCCGTGGTTCTTGCGTTTATGAATTTTCTACCTGTTCCAGGTTTGGATGGCGGTTATGTACTGTATCTCATTTACGAGATGATAACCCGAAAAAAACCGAGCGACAAGTTCTTGGAATACGCTCAAACAACAGGAATGTTTCTTCTTTTTGCATTGCTTATTTATGCCAATGGAAATGATTTGTTTAAAGCTATATTTAAATAATTGATCAATCAAATATGAAACCAGTTGCAATTTGTTACTCAAAATGTGGAACATGCCAAATAGCTGAAAAATGGTTGAAAATAAACAATATAGAATATACTTGCCGTTCAATTAAAGACGAAAATCCGACCAAAGAGGAGTTAAAATTATGGATTAGCAAGAGCGGACTTCCGGTTTCCAGATTCTTTAATACAAGTGGTTTGTTATACAAAGAGTATAACATGAAAGATAAGGTTAAGACCTTGTCGGAAGATGAACTTCTCGATATACTTGCTTCTAATGGTATGATTGTGAAGCGTCCGATTCTTCTGATTGGCGAAATTGTTTTGATTGGTTTTAAAGAAGAAGAGTGGAAACAACCATTTGGAAAATAAGGATGAAAGCTTGAAGTTTGCGAGCTGGATTTTGTTATTTTGCTCTACATTTTAAAAGTGTGGTAATTGCGTCCGATTTTTGAGAATTTAATCTCAAAAATCGGAAACTTTTGTATTGTGCTAGCAATTGTACAATGTACGACTTCTTCAATTTTATCCAACGCTTTCTGAAGGTTTCCGCCGATCCGATAACTTTGGTATGCTTCTTGTTTAGTTCCATCTACAGAAATAATCAATTTAGTTAAACAAAAAAGCATTATTTTTTGTGTGTTAGTGATCGAAAATTTAGCATTGGTTGATGTGTAGAATTTTGGATTGGTTAGCAATTTGATAAATTCAGTCAACTGACTATTTATAAATGGCTCTCCCTGAAAGTATGGTATAAGATGCAATAGTGTCGATTTAAGTTCATCTATCAAGTATAAATTGATTGTTTCCTAAATTAAAAGATAGCTTGCTATACTTATCAATATAGTGAGTTTCTTTACTTGTAGTATTGAATTGCTTTGAATTAATCATTAAACTAGTGCTAAATTGGTTATTTTGTCCTTTTTGAGTTGCTTTTTCTACGTTGCTTAACAAAAAATGTCAAAATAGTTTGCAAAGTAATGCAATTCCGTTGAAAGATTGTATATTTGTAGTCAAAATGTCCTAAAATTGAAATTAAATAATTTATAACAAAAAATGAAATTTATGAGAAAGCAATTATTTTTCGCGGTTTCGATGGTGCTCGCATTATTCTTTAGCTCTTGCTCTAAAGATATGACCGCTTTAGATCCTAGCTTATTTAAATGTAATCCAAATCCACTTGAAGTGAAAGGTGGTAAAGTGGATGCAACAATTACCGGAACATTCCCAGTTAAGTATTTCACAAAAAAAGCTACAGTTACTGTAACTCCAGTTTTGAAATTCGAAGGCAAAGAGGTTAAAGGCACACCGGTTACTTTCCAGGGTGAAAAAATTGTAGGAAACGATCAAACAATTTCTTACAAATTAGGTGGAACTTATACATTGAAAGCATCTTTCGATTATGTTCCTGAAATGGCTAAATCAGAACTTTATCTTGAATTTAATGTGGTAACTAAAAAGAAAACCTACCAAATTCCTAGTGTGAAAGTGGCTGATGGGGTAATTGCTACTTCTCAACTTGCTTCTACAAGTGCTTCGGAAATGGCTCCTGTTATTATTCCTGATAAATTCCAACGCATTATTCAGGAAAAACAAGATGCTGATATCTTATTCTTGATTCAACAATCAAAACTTCGTAAAACAGAAACTAATTCAGCTGATGTTCTAGCGTTGACTAAAAAGATCAAAGAGGCTTCTGCTTCTCAAAATGAGAAAGTAAGTGCATTTGAAGTCTCAGGTTACGCTTCTCCGGATGGTGGAATGAAGTTGAATACAAACCTTGCAGAAAAACGTGAGGCTGTAACAGTATCTTATTTAAATAAGGAATTAAAGAAATTAAAAACAGGGGTTAAAATTGATTCTAAATTTACTGCTGAAGACTGGGCTGGTTTTCAAGCCTTAATGGAAAAGTCTAACATCCAAGATAAACAAGTTATCTTACGCGTTTTGACAATGTATACTGATCCTGAACAACGCGAACGTGAAATCAAAAATCTTTCTGTTGCATTTAAAGCTATTGCACAAGAAATTCTTCCTCAGTTGCGTCGTTCTCGTTTGAACTTGACTGTTGATATTACAGGAAAATCAGATGAAGAAATTGCTAAATTGGCAAAAGAAGATGCTTCTAAACTTTCTGTTGAAGAGTTATTGTATGCTGCTACATTGACAAATGACTTGTCTGAAAAAGGAACTATTTATCAAAAGGTTACAGATATTTACCCAACTGATGCCCGTGGTTTCAATAATTTAGGAACAGTGAAATTTCAACAGGGAAATGTTGATGATGCCTCTCGCTATTATGCAAAAGCGTTCGAAATCGATCCTAAATCAGCTGATGTAAATTATAACTTAGGTTTAACTTCATTGGCAAAAGGTGATTTGACAAAATCAGAAGAATCATTTGGAAAGGCTGCCGGTACAACCGGAAATTTGAGCCAAGGTTTAGGAACTCTTTATTTAGTTAAAGGCGACTATGCAAAAGCAAAAACATATTTTGGCTCTGCAGTTTCAAATAATGCAGCTTTATTACAAATCTTAAATGCGGATTACAGTGGTGCACGTAAAACCTTATCTGCAGTTGCACAACCTAATGCTACTACAGCCTATTTAGGTGCGGTTATTGGAGCTCGTACAAACGATCGTGACGCGGTTTACAGTAATTTGAAGAGCGCTGTGAAGCAAGATAGCTCATTCGCTTTAAAGGCGGCTAAAGATATTGAATTTTCTAAATTTGCAACTGATGCAGATTTCCTTTCGATTCTTAAGTAGTTTGAAATAAAATAAAAAAAAACCGATACAAAATATTGTATCGGTTTTTTTTATGCAAATAAATATAGATTGTCTATCTGTTTGATTGATAATTAGACGTGAATCAAAATGATTTGGAATTTGAATTCTATTTTTTGTTACATTTAATGAACATTAAATGATATTTTCGTCAACAACATTTTCATTTACGGGCATTTAACCGTATCTTTGTATCCATTTTCGAAAATAAAAATAAGATAACAGAATGCTAGATAGTAGAATGAGGGAAAACGAACTGATTGTAGATAAGATTGTTGAAGGAATTCAGGAACGGAAAGGTAAAAATATTGTAATAGTCAATCTGAATAAGCTGCAAGAAGCTCCTTGTTGTTACTTTGTTATCTGTGAAGGTGATTCTAATGTTCATGTTAATGCTGTTGCTAGCTCTATTAAGGACTGGGTTAGAGAACAAATCCAAGTTAAACCCTACGCAGTGGATGGTTTCGAAAACTGTGAATGGATTGCTATGGATTATGGTCAAATCATTGTACATGTTTTTCAGCGTGAAACTCGTGCTTTTTACGACATAGAACATTTGTGGTCTGATGCCGATCTAAAAAAATTAGAGGATGTTCTCTGATTTTTATTTTCTTTGTTGAGTTAAGTCAAAACCAATGTACAAGTTTTTTGTTTTATCTATAATTAATAAGATAACAATAGTAAGTAATGGAAAATAAATCGCCGAATCAAAATCCGATCAAACCAGCTGGTAAATTCCCTAAGTTTAATATTTCGTGGATTTATGGAATAATCATATTATTTCTACTCGGTTCGTGGTTTTTTAAAGAGAATTCGCCTGTAAAAGAGATTCCTTTTACCACATTCAAAGAATACGTGAAACAGGGAATGATTCAGAAGATAAATGTATATAATACGAAGAATGAGATAGAGGCCCAGCTGATAAATTATACTCAAATTTCGAAAGATACTGTTACACTGCGTAAAGCATTTGGAACTGGATATAGATCGTTTGCTTCTGATCCGAAAGCGTTCAAGGATTCATTGATGAAAAAAGACACGCAAGTGTTGAAGAGAGTTTTTGGCGATAAATATGAAACCTATTCAAAAGATCGGACACTCATAGTAAGTGTCCCATCTGAAGAATTTTCGAGATTTATTCAGACTGCTGAAGATAAATATGGTTTTACAGGTAGTGTAGAATATCAGGATACGCGAAACTATGTAGATATATTTTTATACAGTATCTTACCAATACTTTTGCTGATCTTCTTTTTTGTTTTTATGAATCGTCGGATGTCTGGTCAGATGGGTGGCGGTTCCGGAGGTATTTTTAATGTGGGAAAATCGAAAGCTCAATTATTTGATAAAGGAGATACTACAAATAAAGTAACTTTTAAAGATGTAGCCGGTTTGGCAGAGGCAAAACAAGAGATTGAAGAAATTGTGTCTTTTTTGAAAAATCCTACAAAATATACAGAGCTTGGTGGTAAGATTCCCAAAGGTGCGTTACTTGTAGGCCCTCCGGGAACTGGTAAAACATTGTTGGCAAAAGCGGTTGCCGGTGAAGCTGACGTTCCGTTTTTCTCAATGTCGGGTTCTGATTTTGTGGAAATGTTTGTTGGGGTTGGGGCATCACGTGTACGTGATTTGTTCCGTCAGGCTAAAGAGAAGGCACCTTGTATCATTTTTATTGATGAAATAGATGCTGTGGGTCGTGCACGTGGTAAAAATCCGAATATGGGAAGTAATGATGAACGGGAAAATACCTTGAACCAGTTATTGACCGAAATGGATGGATTTGGATCTAACAGTGGCGTTATTATTCTGGCAGCAACCAATCGTGCAGATATTCTTGATAAGGCTTTACTTCGTGCCGGACGTTTTGACCGTCAGATTCACGTTGACTTACCGGATGTACACGAACGCAAGCAGATATTCAATGTTCATCTCCGTCCGATAAAAATAAATGAAACGGTGGATGTAAATTTCCTTGCACGTCAGACTCCCGGATTCTCGGGAGCCGATATAGCGAATGTGTGTAACGAGGCTGCTTTAATTGCTGCCCGCAAAAATAAATCGTTTGTTGAAAAGCAGGATTTCTTGGATGCCGTTGATCGTATTGTAGGTGGACTTGAAAAGAAAACTAAAATCACGACCATTGCGGAGAAAAAATCGATTGCTTATCACGAAGCCGGACATGCTACAATAAGTTGGATGACAGAGCATGCTAATCCTCTCGTGAAAGTGACTATTGTACCGCGTGGCGAAGCGCTTGGTGCAGCTTGGTATTTGCCTGAAGAACGCCAGTTGACAAATAGAGAGCATATGCTTGATGAAATGTGTTCGACACTCGGTGGTCGTGCTGCTGAAGAAGTGTTCTTACATCAGATGTCAACAGGTGCAATTAATGATCTGGAACGCGTTACCAAACGTGCTTATGCTATGGTTGCTTATTTCGGAATGAGTCCGGAATTGGCAAATATGAGCTATTACGACTCTACCGGAAATTCCGATTATGGCTTTACGAAACCATATAGCGAGAAAACGGCAGAATTGATTGATTCGGAAGCAAAGAAAATTGTTGCAGAAGAGTATGACCGGGCCAAAAAGATTCTGTCTGATAATGCTGCCGGACATAATGCATTAGCAGAACTGTTGATCGAAAAAGAGGTAATCTTTGCCGAAGACTTGGAGAAAATATTTGGTAAGCGTCCATGGACTTCCAGAAACGATGAATTGATGGCACAGAATAATGGTGATGCTGACGAGATAGATGTGCCCGTTGCTGTTGAAACTCCAAAATTATCAGAAGAAACCCCGGATGATAAGGTAGAACCTAATGTTGACTAATTCTTTTTCGAAAATAGTAAAGTAAAATAAATTGCAGCCGCCCCAAATGGGCGGCTTGCTTTTGTGCTGACATTTGGAAATAAAAAGCAAAATTTCAAATCAATATTTCTCTTAGTCCAATCAGTGCTGTTTGCCTGAAAAAACACACAGCACGCCTGTTGAAGTAGTGATAAAAGAATTTATTGTTTTTCCGCGTGAGGAACAAAGTTTTGCTATCTTTGTGTTGGTTTAAATATACCGATTGAAAGTTCAGGATAAATCTGCTTTTTTCAATGTTTACTCTTAGATTGATTATAAAAATACTCTTATGAAAGTTTTAAAATTAGTAGTCGGGACAATTGTTTGTGCAATTGCTTTATTTTCCTGTAGCCCAATTTACAAATGTGGGGATCCAAAACCGGTGAAGAAGCTTTTTTTACCCAAGTCTGTGTTGACGGTTATAAAAGAAAGAGATTCATTGTGTACAACTTTGTCCTCGAGAGAGAATGAACTTTATAGTCTGAGAAAAGATACAGTCGGATTGAATTCAGATATTGCAAAACTAAAAAAGCAAAAGGATGATCTTCTGAATAAAAACTTATCTCAGAATGAGCAGTTCACAGCTTCCATGAAACAAAAATCAAGTGAGTTGCTCGCAAAAGAAAAGCTACTTGCCGAGCGCGAAAATGCTCTTAATGATCTGAAAAAAGTAGTTGCGCGTCAGGACTCCATTACCAAACGATTGAATGGTATCTTGCGCGATGCTTTATTAGGATTTAAATCGGATGAGCTTTCTGTCGAAGTAAAGAACGGAAAGGTATATGTTTCCATGTCCGACAAGCTTCTTTTCAAATCAGGAAGTGCAGCTATCGAAAGCAAAGGAATTGAGGCTATCCGGGTTTTGGCTGATGTACTTAATAAAAACGGAGATATAGATATCCTGGTCGAAGGACACACTGATAATATTCCAATTAAAACGTCAGTTTATCATGATAACTGGGACTTAAGTGTAGCTCGGGCAATTTCAATTGTACGTATACTGACTAATGAGTATAGCATTGCTCCTACACGTCTTACAGCTTCAGGAAAAGGAGAATACTCACCAAGAGCAAGCAATGCCACACCCGAGGGCAGAGCAAGCAACCGGAGGACGGAAATTATTCTGTCTCCAAAACTTGACGAGATAATGAAACTTCTCAAAGCAAACTAAGCACACTCTTGTATAATTACACCTTAAATACTTCTGAATACACGTATGAATAACTTCGTGAAACGAACCTTGAGCGGTTTTCTTTTTGTAGCGCTGTTAGTTGGTTCTATCTTGCTCAATAAATTTCTTTTTGCAACGGTTTTTGCCTTGATTTGTGGGCTGGCGGTGAGTGAATTTCATAAATTGTCTAACAGACAAGCAGGTGTTTGTGTCAATCGGCTAAGTGGTCTATTGGGTGGGGTATTACTTTTCTTGACATCGTTTGTATATGCGTCCGGTATTTGGCACTATCCTGTGTTTTCTATTTATGGCCTCTACGTAGTTCTTGTTCTGGTGTCCGAATTGTTTAAACAAAAACCGAATGCTCTTCATAACTGGGCCTACTTTATCATGGGGCAGGTGTATGTTGCACTGCCTTTTTCGTTGCTCAATTTTATATTATTTATCAACGATTGGCAACCACTTGTTTTGTTGTCCGTATTTGTAACAATATGGGTAAATGATACCGTTGCCTATCTGGTTGGTGTTACACTCGGCAAGCACAAATTGTTTGAACGAATTTCTCCCAAAAAATCATGGGAAGGTTTTATTGGTGGTGCTTTGTTTGCATTACTTTCCGGTTATATTTTTTCGATGCTGATTCCTCAAATAAGTTTAATCCAGTGGTTAATATTCTCTGAGATTGTAGTCGTTTTTGGTACTTTGGGCGATCTAATCGAATCACTTATGAAACGAACGGTTGACATTAAAGATTCCGGAAACCTTATTCCCGGTCACGGAGGATTGCTCGATCGGTTTGATAGTATGCTTTTGGCCGCTCCGGTTGTGTTTATTTATTTGAGTTTTTTATTTGAACAAACAGCTAAGTAGTTTCCAATATTTAATGATATATTTATATCACAATAGCACACATAGGAATAATGTAAAAAAAAAGACTTAGGTCACATAGTAAAAGTATCTGACGATACTTTTACTATGTCTGAAATTATCCCGTATTCGGGATAATGCTATGTGGTCTGAGTCTTATATCTTATATTTAAAACTAGTGTGAACTATTGTGATAGAAACAGACCAATAATAGTTTTGTAATTCGTTTAATTGAGAATAGTTATGGAGCTTAATTTTGAAGAAATACGGTGTTATAATAACGAAGAAGTGCAT
>JAATGT010000070.1 GCA_015654525.1 Bacteroidales bacterium | reverse complement strand
TCTATAATACTGATCCTATACTTATGTTATACTATACTGTTTTCTCGGGATTACAATCGTTATAGTTAGCTTAGTCGAGTAACAAGTCAGTTTCTTTTTTCGATTTTCCATTCCTCCATTTCCTCGCGAACAGGAACAAATCCAAACTTTTCGTACATCTTAACCGCTTTGTCATTGCAAGCAGCAACCGTCAAAAAAATCGGTGTACGATGAGTTTGCTGAAGTTTTGCGACAATAAAATTCAATAACTTCCAGCCATAACCTTTACCCTGAAACTGTGTAGCTACCATTACTCTTTCGATTTCATAACAGTTTTCCTCTTTGTTATGATTAATACGGATGCTTCCGACAAGCTCATCGTTTTCGAACCAAAGATACGTTTCACGTTCTTGAAGTTCTTCAAGAGGAAAAAATTGTCGTATGTTGCTATGTATTTTACTAAATAAATCAGCAAAAATATCATTTCCAACTTTTTGATATATATCATAATATTTATATTCAAATAAAATCAATTTAGGCCATAAATCAGAAGTGACAGCCTCACCTCTATATTCCATTCTTATAAACCATGTGTAAGCAATGCTATTTGCTTCATCTATTCGATACGGATAATTTGCTTTCACAATGCTTTCTTATTTTTATCTATCAAATAGCTTCACCTACTCCGCTGATACTTGGTTGCTCCAATGGATCAATAAGTCTTGACGACCAGTGTTTGCCTGCTAGTTCAAGCTTTTCGAGTACCCGTCGACGTAGAATAATAAATTCATCATCGTTCCGGTCTCGCTCTGGTTTCAGGTTTACAGTTATCACTTCACTAATTCGTCCTGGTCGGGCAGTCATAATCGCAATCCGATCGCTTAGGAAAACAGCCTCATCCACATCGTGAGTAACTAACACGATAGTAGTCCCGGTTTTTTTCCAAATTCGGCGAATAGTTGTTTGTAATTCAATGCGTGTAAATGCATCCAGTGCACCTAATGGTTCGTCGAGCAACAGTACTTTCGGTTCGTTTATCAATGCCCGTGCAATGGCCACCCGTTGTGCCATTCCACCCGAAATTTCATGTGGATACGCTTTTTCAAAACCAGTAAGCCCAATCAAATCAATGTAATCTTTGATATACTGTTTCTTCTCTTTAAATACCTTTCTTGCTTTTAAACCGATAGCAATATTTTCCTCTACTGTTTTCCAGGGAAACAGGGCTGCTTGTTGAAAAACAAATCCACGTTCATATCCCGGCTTTTCAATAGGCTGACCTTCGATGCTTACCACTCCGCTCTGAGGACTATCAAGTCCGGCTATTAACCGAAGCAAAGTAGTTTTTCCACAACCGCTTGGCCCAATAAACGTAATAAATTCACCTTTTCTTATATCAAGGTCTACATCCTGCAGGGCAACGGTGGTCTTCCCAGTAGTGTCATAATACACACGGTTTATGCCGCTTATATTGATTAAAATTTCTTGTTTGCTCATTTTGAAATTCCTTTTTTCCAGCGTAAAACATAATTGCGGGTTGAGTTAAGCACAGCTAATATGATAGAGAATACAATAGCCATAATGACAATGGAAGCATACACTTTATCGTAAGCCGACCACGTTTTAGCCCAGTTAATATACCATCCAAGTCCGGCTTTAGCTCCTATCATTTCGGACACGATAAGTGTGAGAAATGAAAATCCAGTTGCGGTAGTTAGTCCAGTGAAAATATCGGGAACTGCATTGGGAATAGCAACATTAGTCAGTAAAAACCGTTCGTTAGCTCCCAAAGTAAGTGCCGCTTCATAATACACCTTTGGAGTGGAAGCTATTCCGACGGAAACCATGAAAGCTACCGGAAACCACGAAGCAATGACAATCAGAAAAAGCCCGGCAATAAAGCTATTGGGAAAAACAACAACGGCAATAGGAATCCATGCAATGGAAGGAATGATACCTATCACTTTAAGTATAGGAAAAAGCCAGTAATACCATTGTTGGTACCAACCTATAAGTATGCCTGTACTAATACCTAAAATTGTACCCAAGATTAATCCAACGGAAAAAAGGCGTAATGAATAGTACGAACTGATCAGAAAAGTTTCCCGTTCACTTACGATAACACTGATAATCTGAGCCGGTCCCGGAAAAAAAGGAAGTTGAAGGATATTGCTTTTGGTGGAGAGCAAATCCCAGACAGTCAAAGCAATTCCCACGGCAAATATAAACTGAGCCTGATGATACAGAATTTTTCGTAAACTATTTGCTTTGAACGATATTACCCACAATACAATCAATGTTGTGATGAATATCTCCAAAAAAACCCGATAAGGCAAGGTATTTACAAACTGGGAGTCGGGCACAAGTGTATCAACACCCAATGCTACCAAAACCGATATTACAGCACTAATATACCACCAACCTGATTGTGGTTTCCAGTATTCGACATGTCCTGTTTCGGGTTCTGATTTTTTAGTTATTCTTTTAGTCATAATGAAGAATTGTATGAGAATCAATTAAAAGGGGGCTGTATCTACATAGTTTTCATTCCTGACTTACCTGATGAAGCTTCATGTTGACTTCCATGCGTTGTGGTTTCTTCAATTTGTAAATCAAAATACAGATTGTCCACAAATTTATCTGCATCAAGATCCTTTGGCAAAAATCCCGTTTTTATCAATTCTTTTGTAAAATAAAGAGCATCATCCTTCGCTTTGTGCCTTACGCCTGCATTGTGATGGGCATGATATTGATAACTCTTTACCAGTTCTGTAATTAATGCCGGATCGTTGCTGGACACATATTTCTTTGCAATCATGATTTTGGCAGTTTCTTCAGGATGAAGAGCAATCCATTCGCTGGCTTTGTTGTAAGCTCTCAAGATGGCTTTTATGCGTTCGGGATACTCTTCAAGTTGTTTGGTTGAAGCGTAAAGGCAACAGCAATATTTGCCTGCAAAAAGTGGATGTTTGCCTATATCGCAAAGCACTCTGTAGCCTTTCTTTTCGGCCAGTGTCCCAAACGGATCCCATAATGCCACGGCATCCACCTGCCCTTTTTCGGCCACACTCTGAAGTAATTCAACCGGGTATGCCAACCAGTTTACTCCTGTTTTTGCATTAATTCCGTTGTTGGCAAGGTATACGCTGGTAATGGCCATGGGAGTTCCGCCGATTTCATCTACACCTATATTTTTACCTGCAAGGTCTTTAGCATCTTTTATTTTAGAACCGGGAGGTACCACTAATTTAATGCAACCCTGATGCAACCCTGCAATCAATTTGATTTTTAAACCTTCATGAATAGATGGATAATACTGAAAATCGCCTATTGCCACAGGAAATTTACCACTTGCCAGTCCGGTTTTGTTTGTTTCAAAAGTTCCGCTTACCAAAGTAACATTCAGTCCTTCGGCTGCAAAAAAACCTTTTTCCTTTGCAATATAACCCGGCGCACCACACGCAGCTCCGTTCAATCCCTGAATCTCAATTTTTCCTAAAGGAAATTCGGCAGTTGCACCTTCTATTTTATGGGCTTTGTGGTGACAAGCACTGAAAATAACCGACAACACAAGCATTGTCTGGATTTTGATTAATGTTGAAACTTTCATTTGTTTTTATATTGAGTTGATTAATTAAAAATCGTAGTACATATTATTCCTAATCAGAGTCAGGAAAATTGTTTTGGTGGAACAAAGACGTCGGAAGTAAACCGGGAAATTCTGGTCGATTCCGAACAAGAATAGAGACGTTGAGTTTGCTCTGTTGGGATTAATACGGCAATACCAGCTCCCACAAACTCTATGACTTCAATAATTTGATGTTTTTTGTTGTTGGTGTTCGTCGTATTTCCATTGGAATTTTCATCTGTCATCTTCATTTGTTTTCTCAGAAAACATTTACCCAGACAGTAGTTTCCTTTTATCTCTTTTTTCACGCATAGGTTTTTTGCAATATAGCTTTTAAAAAGGCCATACTCTATCTGTGGTATTTGATACCGGCAGATATTAAATACCATTACGTACAAAAGGACAAAGGCAAAAATTCTATGTTTTAATATCATTATTAGTTACAATAATTCAGGTGTAAGCTATAAGTTTATTTCATATTATATTCAAATACTTTAAAAGTATAGTCTCTATTTAAAATAGTTGTCAATAAAATTGATTTACAATAGCGCATTTTCGTACTTCAGATTAAAATAGGTAGCTAATATAAATTTCTTACTTAATTCTATTCTCGGGGTTTCCAGATATACAGATCATGAATTCGCACAGACCGGTTAACATCACTCTCATTTTTAATTGGCAAACCACTATTCTTTTCAGCTTTAAATTTTAGAACTACATCTTTTGAATTTATTTTCACGGTGAATTTTTCTCCCTTAAGTGGATTCGTTGGAACATAGGTTCCAACCTGAACGGTATCAGTGTCATTTTCTCCTTTTTTCCACAATGAAACACCGGCTGCATAATTTGCATTTGAATTGTCTCCATAGGAAACTGTAAATTCAACATACGAAATTTCTGGTATGGGAGAAGTTATAACATCTCCTTTTGAGTAATGACCACAAGTATACCAAATAGGACATTGGAGGGCAATGAACCCGGTACTAATTTCCGAAGTAGGAGTAGAGCTCCCTTCTGTGTTGCCGCATTCGGGATTAGCTGCAAAATCAATAAGAGAATAGTTTACTTTCAAGGTATCGTATATAACTGAAACGTTGGTAGGTATGTAGCTTACAACTCCTGCACTTTTCATTAAATCAGTTTCACAATCTTGTTTTTTCTGCAACAGGTATCCGTTTCTTGTCCATTTCTGAAAATTCTCATGAAATACTAACAACCCTTTGACAGAATCGGGAACCGTTCCAATGCTGGAATTTACAATGGAAATATCAATGTCATTATCATTAGGCATGGTAGCTTTACAGGCAAACAGTACCGTTGATAACGCAAATGCGGTAAGTCGAATATTAAATTTGTGAGTAGAAAGCATTTTCTGAATTGATAAATCGAACTGTGCAGGTTTCAGGTTAGATCTGAAACCTACACAATTTAATTATTGTTAATTATTGATAACTTGAATCATAAGCACTTGCAGTTGAACCATCCCATCCGTAATTTTGCGTTAAATTAGGATTTACATCACGCTCATTTTGTGGAATGGGGAATCGATAATGCTTTAATAAAATTTGTGATTTCTTTTTTACCTTAGCATAAAGTTCCGTATCGGGGGCTTTTTCGGCAACTGCTTTCACCGTTTTCAAAAGAATTTTCCAACGAACCAAATTGAACCAACGTTGCTGTTCGAATGTAAATTCATGCAATGACTCTTTTTGTAACGAATCTCTGAATTGAGCTTGTGTCAGATTTTTATAGTCAAAAGCATCTGCAGCAAGATTTTGGGAGTCGATTGTTTTTTTGTATGCTCTTCTACGCACTTGATTAATTGCAGTGTAAGCTTCTGTTGGAGGTGTGCTGTTCAACTCGTTTAAAGCTTCTGCTTTGGTAAGCAATACATCGGCATAGCGAATAATTGTTCTGTCGATAGCTCGCGTCGTAGCACTTGTATTGATATTTAGTGTATCGATGTATTTCCGGTAACGAGGTATGTCAAAAATGAATACGCTGTTTGTATTCGGATTGTACAGATATTTTGCATACGTACCTTTTTTCCGTTGGTCACGGCCATCCCAGTTATCGTAGAATTGTGCAGGATCCGAAACAATAAGATGAGGAGTTTCTTGCGAGAAGCCTGTTACAAAGGAACAATGACACAGGTGATTGAATCCGTCACCACTATAGAATTGACTGATTGTATGACTAGCTTTAAATATGTTTTCTGTATAATCATTTTTTTTGCTGGTATCCCAGTTATCTAAAAATTCATCTGTCAGCGAATAACCGGTTACTTTATTAGCAGCATCAACCGATTTTTGATACCTTACTGTTGCATTTGGAGAAGCTCCGGTTTGTGCCCAGGTAATATATACTTTGGCAAGCAATGCATAGGCAGCCCCTGAGGTGGCACGACCCAAATCCGTTGTTGTTGAATAAGACGCAGGCAAAGCAGTTGCATTAGTCAAATCGGTTACAATTTGTGTGTAAATTGAATCAACCGATGCCCTACTTGGTGTTTTACTATCTGTTGAATGCAATACCAAAGGAGCTTCTCCCCAATATTGAACAATGGAGAAATAATACAATGCCCGGAGAAATTTAGCCTCATTAATTACTCTGGCTTTTATATCCGAACTAATGGTCGTTGCTGTCGTTAACTGATCAATTACATCATTGGCAGTAGTCACTCCCTGATACAAATAGGTCCATCCCTGATAAATCATTGCATTGGATGGTGTATGGTCATAAGTCCCAATCGGTGCACCGGCAGAAGTTACTGCCTCACCGCACTGTTCTTCATCACTTGGTAAATCCGTCAAATAAGAAGTATATGTACTAATCTCAGAAATGTAAACATAGGCGCCATTTACTAAAGCTACCGCATCCGCGTCGGTCTTTGGAAAATTTGTGCTGGTTAGTGTTCCTATAGGGTCAACATCCAAGCTGTTGCACGAGGCAAAAGATAGTAGGATGGCTGAAAGTATGGATATGAATAAATATTTTTTCATCTTTGATCTATTTTTAAATTCAATTAATATATTTTATTGTCAAATCATTGATTTACAATGTGACACTAGCACCAACATTAAATCCTACAGACGAAGGATAAGCGGTCAAATCAATGCCTTGGTATAAACCGTTCGTTTCGTCGCCTCCGTACCTAGAAGCTTCAGGATCATAACCTTTGTACTTAGTAATTGTCAATAAGTTCTGTGCAGATACAAAGATTCTTATATTGGAGTTTTTACTGTTTGTAACTCTAAATGGCAAGGTATAACCAATGGTTAGGTTTTTCAATTTAAGGAAAGAAACATCTTCGATATAGCGACTATCCAGATAAACTGTTGCAGTTTCATAAGCACGAGGTACTGTTGTTGACGGATTGGTAGGTGTCCATCTTTCTGCTACAATTGCTGCGGAATTGTAAGTGGTTGAGTAAGTTTCAAGATTTTGTCGGAGAGCATTATAGAGCTTGTTTCCCTTGCTTCCCTGAAACAAGATTGATATATCAAACTTTTTATAAGTGAATGAAGTTGAAAATCCATAGGTGAAGTCAGGTTGCGAATTACCCAAGATGACTTTATCTGCCTCTGTAATTTTTCCATCTCCGTTCTGATCAACCCATTTGGGGTCCCCTGCCTGAACAGAACTATACCAGCTTGGTACCGGAACTTTTGACAGATCATCGCCTTTTTGAACAACTCCGGCAAACTGATACCCATAGAAAGTGCCCAGAGGTTCGCCCACTTTTACTATCAGAGGCAAAATTGCTGAAAGCGGACTTGAACTATTGTCTGCTGAAAAATTAGGCTGAAAAGAAGTTATACTTCCCAAACTGGTAACCTTATTTGCATTATGGGCAATATTGGCTGAAGCAGTCCAGTTTATGGTTTTAGTTTTCAAAAGAGTCCCGTTTACGGCAAACTCAATACCTTTGTTTGTAACGGCACCCACATTTTGCAATTGCGATGTAAAACCGGTTGTTATAGCCACCGGAATATCAACCAATAAATCGGAAGTTTTTTTCGAATAAACATCAAGAACAAAATTTAGCTTATCATTCCATAAACCCAGATCAAGACCTGCATTATACTGGCTGGTCGATTCCCATTTCAAATTCGGGTTTGCTAATCGAGTTCTCGTGTAGTCGGTTACTAATGTTCCGCCAAATGATGCATTGGCTGCTGCAGAATATGTAGCTAAATATTTGTAATCACCAATTTCCTGATTACCAACAGTACCACCGCTTACACGAAGTTTCAGGTTGTCGATAACCTTGCTTTTGAAAAAGGGTTCTTGATTAATATTCCACGACAAACCCAACGATGGGAAGTAACCCCATCTGTGACTTTCGGCAAAACGGGATGACCCATCGGCTCTTAATGTAGCAGTCAGATTATATCTTTCTTTGAATGAATAATTAGCTCTTGCAATGTATGAATTTAAAACAGATTCAGAACCTCCTGAGGTAGGAGCCCCATAGGTAGAACCAGCTTGCAGACTAGTGTATCCCAATGACTCATTTGAATAATTGGATGACGTAGCTGTAGCATATTCAATGGAATTTTTTTGGGTTGTGTACCCAACAAGTGCATCTATTGAATGATCGTCAAATGTCTTGTTGTAGTTTAGGGTAAATGCCCCTTGCCACGTATCCGATATTTTCGATCCAACTGAACCCAATCCGTTAGGAATTAGTCCTATGGCCGAAATCTTTGGAGCGTAGAAATTTTGTTTGGTATTGTATAAATCGGCACCCACAACAGCTTTAGCTACTAAAGACGGAATAATGGTATAGTTAGCGTAGAAATTACCAAATATATTGGTTAGCTTGGTCTCTGCTGTTGTATTAACAATGTCTGAAATCGCATTCACAGTAGTATTACCTAACCTTATATCACCGGTCTCGTAAGCGTTTGTATAATTGAAGCTTCCGTCAGAATTATAAACACTGACTAGGGGTGAGGTTCTGATGGCTAAATCATAAGGCCCTGCTAATCGCCCGGGTGCTGCTAAAGTTCCATAGTTCGACAATCCTTTTTGTGTTGAATTACTTGCGCTTACATTTATACCTGCCGTAAAGCTTTTTGAAAAAGTACGATCCAGATTTACGCGACCACTTATTTTTTTGTAATCGGTATTTTTAATAATACCGGTCTGATCAGTATAGTTTCCTGAAATCACATAACGTGTTTTTTGATCGCCACCACTAAACGTCAACTGATGATTTTGAGAATTGCCGGTTTGGATAGCTGCGCTCTGCCAATCTTCACCGTCACCAAAACTATTAATTTGTGCATCAGTAAATCCAGTTTCACCGCTATTTTGCTTTAATTCGGTATAAAGCTGTGCCCATTGTTTTCCATTAAGTAAGTCTAGTTTTTTGCGGACTTTTTGCGAACCATAGCTAACCTGATAATTGATATT
>JAATGT010000217.1 GCA_015654525.1 Bacteroidales bacterium | reverse complement strand
CTTTCGCCGGAATCCAGTGTATCGGTGAAATACCCGAGAAGAAGTTGTATTATATGTTCCTGTGGGTCCATCCGGTGGATTTGGTTTTGGATATAGTCTTCATTAGTAACACGTGGAAAAGGATGCTTTTTGCCATGTTTTCAGAAAAAAATTTTAATTCTTATACAGGTCCCAGAACAATGACAACAGCCCCAGCAGGACAGACAGATCCTGGTTACCGAACTTTTGTTTCAATGTATCTATAATGGTATCGTTCCAATTAGCAGCGGTGCGGGGAGGGATACCAAGTACCGATGCTGCCTTGTGAACAGACAGCCCATCTTTATGTACCAGTTGGAATAACTGTTGTTTAACCGGGTCGAGGGTTTTAACGAAATGGTAGATCCGAAGAAGTGTTCTTTCCTGCAGAAGCTCGGCTTCCAGGGTAGATTCGTTATTCAGGTAGAGTTTAGCCCATTCCTGTTCTGCTCTTTTTTTACTTTTCTTCATTTCACGGATGTAGTCGATACGGGTAGTGTTGATGCTTTTATAAAGGTAGCTTTCCAGCGTTTCGGTCTTATCGGGATCGTTGAACCTAAATCTCATTTTCCATAATTTAGTAAACAAGTGGATTACAAGACTTTCTGCCAGTTGTCTATCAGGGATGCCTCTTTTCATGAGAAAATGGGTTAGTCCGGGAAGAAATCGTTCGAGTGCTACCTTCAGCTCCTTTTCATAGTCATCGGGTCTTTCAATTACCATACTTTTAATTTTGAAACAGTGGACAATGTTTTTCCTTACCTCCGAAGAGATGATTTTGACCAGAAAAACAAGATAAGGTTGATGGTTACGCGACAGATACTGTTAACTATTGATACTGAGATAGGTCTGAACCCGGGGGCTCAACAGGTAATACGGGTAAATAATGCAAGTTTGCCAACCTTAAGTGATAATTTTTTAATTTATTGCAGGTTTGCAATCATGAGCCTGAATACCCACATTCTTACTGTTCTGCCAGAACTTCCGGAGTCGCCTTTTAACCAGTGGGATCCAAAGAAGATTGAGGATTGGCGGCATGAAGAATCGGTCCGCCGGACAAAAGAGAGAAGGCCGGATCTTCCGGATGGAACCGAGTTTTAAATGCCTGCAAACATTTTTATAAACTACTCTGACCACGTGTGTCGGGAACTTAAGCCGAATTCATTTATAGGGACAAAATGGTAGTAAACACCTGAATAACCAAGAGGAATAAAATGGCAAATCAGGAGTAATAAACTAACTAATAAGGACTAAGTAACGGACAAATCGGGAGTTATATTTGGAAATATATTATTTTTTGTGTATTCGGAAAATATACCTTTCTTTGAATATGCTTAAGCGCGATGAACGTTATAAAATTATACGAGCTCTACATACGGCTGGTATGATCAAGTCGTTCAAGGATATCTTTTCTTATATCCCTAAAACTGTAGTTGCAACTGATTTGGGGAAAAAAGTCGATCGTTTTAACGTGCTTATCAATAGAGTTGACAAATTTACAATTGAAGAGCTTTATACTATAGGAATGTTTTGCGACTTGAGTTTATCCGAGATGCTTAAGCTGGCAGAGGAGGAATTTTTAAAGCAACGTGCAGAAATTAAAAGATCTCATAAAACATAGTCTATTCTTAATACTGAACCTCTTGATCTTTTTAGGGTTGTCCTACAGGTACTACTCTAGTTTTTATTTACCAGATAATAATTGACTATTTCCATATTAATTCAATCAATATGGCCGGTAAAAAATCGGAACCAACATTTTGGTACCAACGAAATAATTTCATATTCAGAGGACAAACTGATCAAGATCGACGATCAATGCGTCTTGAAACTATTTTGTATTGGACTTATCGTATTCTTTTGGCTTTAGCAATCCTGGTATTTGCAATAACACGTCTCCTCAATCACTTTGATTCTACTTCTTCAAAGCATATTTCCAAGACCTATATTCGCTCAGCCGCCGGGTCTTTTACAGTAAGATCCCCTAACGTAAAACCATCGCAACCCAGATCAGTAACTGTAAAATCAGATCAT
>JAATGT010000145.1 GCA_015654525.1 Bacteroidales bacterium | reverse complement strand
ATTCTTAGTGTCGTTTCAACAACATGATGCAAATATATTTCGATTGGCACTATATATTTCAAATTTATACCTCTACAAAAACTATATACCTCCGAAATAGCACCTATATTACTCCTCTACCAAGGTATAAATAATAGCCTAAAAATAAACGTCTTGACAAATATTTTTCTATTATTTTGTTCTTTATTTCAAAAGTCATATCTTTACAAACAAGTATAAGCCAAAAAAAACAGACAAATTAACCTTATGTCGAATAACTCCATATCACACCACCTTGCAGCAATCTGCATTAGTATTTTTTTACATTTTTCGCTAAATACATTTGCCGGTATTGAGAAAATTGAGAACATATGCATTCCCAAAATCACCAACTTTGATAAGTCTACCTACAATGCCGGAAGCAAAATTTGGTTCATCTCTCAAAATAAAAAAGGATACCTTTACTTTGCCAATTCAGCCGGCTTGCTGGAGTATGATGGGAGCCAATGGACAAATAATTCATTTCCTAATCACTGGTCAACGATGCGATGCGTTACTATTGCAGATGATCAGAAAATTTATATCGGCGCTCAAAATGAATTTGGATATTGGCTGGAACATCCCAGCACGGGTAAGTTGCAATATTTCTCGCTTTCCGACCGGTTTAAGCTAAAACTGAACGAAGAAGCGGTATGGAAAATCATCATACTGGGCGACGAGATTTTTTTCCGCACCTACAAAAACATCTACCGGTACAATACCAAAGCCAATACGATATCCATTATCCCTGCACCTCATCGCTTTCAGTATATCTTTGAAGCCAACAAGCGGATATTTGTGCAAGAGAAAGAGCTCGGGCTGATGGAGGTAAAGGGTAATAAGCTGGAAGCTATTCCCGGCGGAGGTGTTTTGAATGGCGACTGTGTATACGGAATGGTGAGTTTATCTCCAACATCCATACTGATAGCAACAATTGATAAAGGATTGTATCGGATTGACAATAATATCGTAACCAAATGCAATTTCCCCTGCGAT
Source organism: Bacteroidales bacterium (assembly GCA_015654525.1). Lineage (GTDB taxonomy): Bacteria > Bacteroidota > Bacteroidia > Bacteroidales > Paludibacteraceae > Paludibacter. The sequence goes on along the minus strand of JAATGT010000145.1, from coordinate 10,292 downwards.
GCTTTCCTTACCAAAAATCAGGTTTTTAGCCTGTGTTTATTGCCCAACGGGAAAATAGCCTTCGGGACTATCCTCAACGGGTTGCTCATTACGGACCACAATGGAAATATAGTTTCCCACATCAACAAACAGAAAGGACTGGCAAATAACACAGTACTCAGCATTTTTTGCGATAAAAACGAAAATCTATGGCTTGGGATGGACATGGGAATAAGCCATATACAAATAAACAGCCCCATCCGTAATTTCCCCGATCCAAACGGGTTGCTGGGCTCGGTTTATGACGTAAAAGAAGACAATGGGCGCCTTTATTTTGCCACTAACCAAGGGCTTTATTATTGCTCCGCAGCCGACCTGGCATACCCCGACCGCGAACTGAAATTTTCCTTATTACCCAACACGCAAGGACAAGCGTGGGAGTTGCAGAGAGTGGGGAATCGGCTATTTTGCTGCCATAACAAAGGCATATTCCTGATCAATGGAACGCAGGTAACCCACGTATACAAAGGAAGTGGCGCCAACCATATGGTGGAGATCAATGACAAAACGGCGGCATTCTCTACCTACGAAGGATTATGCATACTCAAAATTCAAGGGGCTAACTTTAGCATAAAAAAATATTCCGAATACCCGTATTATGGCAATTACCTGGCAAAGGATAAAAACAACCTGATCTACACCGGCAATAATTACCCGGTAGGCATTTACCAGTTCCAATTTGACGCTACCTTCGACAAAATAATAGCCGTCAAAAAAAAAGCGGGCAACCTGAGCCTGAATAAACCCAGTCTTAAAGGCGTTTATTCCGACCGCAACAATTTGTATCTGCTGGACAAGTCGGGCATCCTTAAATACAACCCTACACAGGGGCAGTTCTTCCCCGATGCTACTTTAAACCGCCTGATTCCTAAAAACGGCAGTATAAACCGGATTCAGTTTACCAACCACGATATGTGGTGCTATACTTCCGACCGCTTTTTCTGCATCCGCAACTATGACCAACCATCAGCTTCGCTGCTCACCCGCAACATGGAATCCTTGTACAATCAGGTAGTGAATGCCAATGAAAATATCCTGAACATAGCGCCCAATAAATACCTAGTGTGTACTTCCAAGAGCTTCTCGGTGCTCAATACTTCCAACTTTGGCCGGCAGCATAAAACAATGCAAGTATACATCCGGGACATTGGTACATTTTCGGACAAAATGTACTCCCAGGAGCTTAAGAGCCCAATATCGTACTATGCCAAACACGACCTAGAATTTCCAAATAATTCCAACATATTTATCCGATTTACATTACCTTATTATGAAAATGCCGAAAAAATCAGGTTTAGCTATCGCATAAAAGACAGTTCGGAAAATTTTTCCATCCCCTCGCAAAGCAGTATGATTACCTTTCCGCATCTGCCTTCGGGTAAATACATTTTTCAGATAAAAGCCACTATTGATGGAACCAATGAGGTTTATTATTCGCAGGATCTCCGGATTAAGATTCTTCCACCGTGGTATTTAGGATGGATCGGGTATCTTTTGTTTGCAATACTTATATGTATAGCCGTTTATCTTCTGAATTTGTACCTAAAAGAGCGACTTAAACGGCAACAAAAACAAATTGCAAAGGACCATGAAAACGAGATGTCCAAGATGGAAAATAAAATGCTTCAGGAACAAGTCCGGTTGCAGAATGAAGAGCTGTTGGGGATAACAAAAACCATGTTGTATAAAAACCGGTTAATGAGTAAACTGGATGCAGAAATACTGAAGATATCGGAAAATAAATCGGTTCCACCAGCCAATCTGCGCGGACTGAAGCTCATAGTTGAAAAGAATAAGAACCCTGAGGAAGAATGGAAGATATTCGAGATGAGCTTTAATAACACCTACAACAATTATTTGGTGAACTTAAGCAACCGATTTCCGAGCCTGACCACCTCCGATTTGAAACTGGCCGCCTACATCCGTATGAATATCAGTTCAAAAGAGATCGCCTCTCTGCTCAATATATCGCTGAAAAGTATTGAAATGGCTCGCTACCGGCTTCGTAAGAAAATGGGCATTGGGCATGAGCAAAATCTGACTGCATTTTTAATGACTATATAATTTTAGTCTTGACCTATAAATGTGAACAAGATCCTAGAATGAGGAACAAAAAATTATTTTACTAATAAAGAACCCGCTTGCCATCTCGGATGGCAAACGGGTTCTCGCTTTTTTATAAAGTCTTATTTATAAATCGAATTCAGCACATTAGCCAATTGAATCCCTCCGCGATAAAGCATTTCGTCGCGCTTGTCGGCAAAGAAATAAACATAATGATAATTACTTGTATCGGACATATCATAACTATAAATCATGTTTCGAACAGTATAAACAGATTCAATAGATTGGAGAATGGTTTGCTTTTTAATTTCAGCTTTGCGGGCTTCGTATTTATCCTGCAAATATTGACTAAATTCAGTATACGACATTTTTTGGCTTTCGATTAGAGAACCATCCCAAACAGCATGAAGATTTGTTTTTCGGCCAAACCAGTTGAAATCTACCGTATTTCCACCTTTATCATTTTTTCTTCCCAAATGCAAAGGCTGGTGTAAATCGCCCACAATATGAATAATAAACTTTAAAGCTTCAGCATCGTTTTTGTCGTTTTTCAATCGCGTTGTGAGTGAGTCAAGGGCATAAAATAAATGTTCGCCTTCGGCTTTGGGATTATCCAATAGTTTTTTCAAACCGGCCGAAGTCATGTTATCATTCAAATCCTGATAATGCCACTGATAGCTGTAAGCATATTTATTATCGCTGCGGATATCATCAGGCCAGGTAGCAGCATAAACAATACCATTTTTACCCAAAATTTTATCCAATTGATTCCGTGCTTTATCAGTCAGGTTATGATACGCTATATCGGCTACAATTCGATGCCCAACCGCGTCATAAGCATAAAGTGAAACAGTTAACGCCAGAGAACATAGCGTAAGAAGATGTTTGTTGATTTTCATACAATTTATTTTTTTGATATAATATATTCGGTTTATCAATATCTTTATTTTGCTGGGCAAAGATAGGATTTTTATTCAAATATAACATGAATAATTGCATTTATACCTCCTAACAAATAAGATGAATGCAGTCAAAACGAAGCAGTTCAACTTTCTTTTTATATCTTTGCAGGTCATTTCAAAAACAGTGTTAACTTATAGCTAATAATTAAGCAATGCTTCCCATTCTGGATGAATATCATTTATATCTGAAATTTGAAAAAGGGTTGTCAAGCAACACGATAGAAGCTTATGAAAATGACTTAAACAAATTAACACACTATTTATCAGATGCGCACATTCAACCGGAAAATGCGACAACTGAAATTTTGCGTGATTTTATTATTGAAATTAGCAGTTTGGGTATTCATCCACGTTCGCAGGCACGAATCTTATCGAGCATAAAATCATTTTATCACTTTCTGATTTATCGGAATATTCTCGATAATGACCCAACCGAATTACTCGAAAGTCCCAAAATTGGATTACGACTTCCGGAGGTGTTATCAGTAAAAGAAATTGATGCGATTGTGGCTGCCATTGATCTTTCAAAGCCCAAAGGACAGCGGAACAAAGCTATAATTGAAGTCCTCTACGGCTCGGGCTTACGCGTTTCAGAATTAATCGGGCTTCAATTATCTAAGTTATACATGGACGAAGGATATATGCTAGTTGAAGGTAAAGGAAGTAAACAACGACTTGTACCGATGTCACCTCAGGCTTTGAAACAAATTGAACTTTGGAAGATAGACCGAAACATGCTCGATATAAAAAAAGGAAATGAGGATTGTGTGTTTTTAAATCGCCGTGGAACGAAACTGACACGGGATATGATTTTCAAAATAGTGAAAGAGTTGACCGTTTTGTCCGGAATCCGGAAAAATGTGAGTCCGCATACATTCCGCCATTCATTTGCCACACACTTGCTCGAAAACGGAGCCAACTTACGTGCTATTCAGCAATTACTTGGTCACGAATCTATAACAACAACAGAACTTTATACCCATATTGATGTTCACTATTTACGCCAAACCGTTTTAAATTGTCACCCGTTTTATAAAAAGCAAAGAGAGGAGGAGGCAAAAGTGAATGCAAAGAAAAAGATATAATTACGGAATGATTTTGAACGATAGGATACTAATTTGTAGAAAAAACATATTTAAATTGATGCTGATAATCATGTTATTTGCATCTCTCTTTGCATCGGCACAAGAAACAGTGGTTGTAGGTCAGGTGTTGAACATTGCAGATAAAACTCCCATTTCTTCTGTAAATATCCATTTCAAAAATACCGAAAAGGTAGTACAAACTAACGAAGAAGGTTATTTCCTGATCCGTTATACGGGTAAAGAATCAATACTCATTTTTTCTTCTGTTGGTTACAAAAAGCAGGAACTCAAAATAAAACCAGGTCAAAGTGTAGGCGTACAAGTGGAAATGAGAGAGGAAAACACCTTGCTTCGTGAAGCTCTTGTAATTCCGGGAGTTAATCCGGCTATTGATTTAATGAAAAAAGTACGGCTGCTCAAAAGAGAAAATGACGTAAGCCGACAAAAAGGATTTAATGCCGAAAGTACCGAACAAAACCTCGTACTATTGAGCAAAATTAATCAGCGTACATTGAGCAAGCGTATTTTTGATCAATTAAAAAAAGGAAATATATCACATACCGACTCTTCTCTGGTTATTCCTTTGTACATGGCCGAGAATAAATATCAATTGACTAACATCGATAAAAAGCAAGTCTCTAAAAATATTTTTTCGTCTCCCGAGAATGCTGAAAGATTGTTGGAAAAATTTGTTGGAGAAATGACTACTGAACTGAATTTTTACGACAATGCCATTTTTGTACTCGGAAAAGGTATGATTAGTCCCTTGGCCAATGTGGGAAATGCATATTACGATTATTATCTGGCCGACAGTGTGAAACGCAAGACCGGAAAACAATATGAAATTCATTTTCACACCAAGAATCCCAAGAATTTAGCTTTCAACGGAAAGCTTTGGATTGATTCTACGACACTGGCCCTGACCAGAATTGAAGCCGAGCTACCATCTAAAGCTAATATCAACTTTATTCATAACCTACACATTTCCGAAACTTTTGTTCCGCTTGCCAACAAAAACTGGGTTCGTCAATCGGAAGAGATGACACTCAATATGAATTACGAGTTACTGGCTGACAGTTTACATCCACGACCGGAGATTTTCGTGAAACGATCTGCTACATACCATTCGGGAGAATTAAACCTGAAAGAGCCCGGAAATTTTGCCCGGAGCAATTACGATCAGACTACATTGAATGAAAAACTGAACGATTTGAGTAATACTGCTCTGCTTCGTACCGCCAAACTGATTGCTGAAGTTGCATTAACCGGAAATATTCCTGCCGGTAAAGTAGACATTGGAAATATACTGCAACTCGCCCGCTTAAGCGACATTGAGGGGTTACGCCTAAACTTACCGTTGAAAACAAACGAGACACTTTGGAAAGACGGTATGATAGGTGGATATGCAGGTTACGCTACCAAAAATCACACAATAAAATACTCCGCAGAAGGAAAATACAAGTTGCCCGGAGAAAAAAAACGTGTTGTCGGAATTAGTTATACTGACGATTACCGACGAATTGACTACAACTACAATAATTTTATGTATCGCGAGAATCCGCTAATCACCGGTGATGAGGACATTTCAACTACACTTTTAATGCTTTGGTCGGCAAGTAAATTAAATCGGAGGAAAGAATTTAATGTTACATTTTCCAACGACTGGAATTCAGATATAGAATCCACCTTATACCTCCGGGCCAATACAATGTACGCAAACGGAAGCTTACCGATGCAAACCAATGGTATAAATATATCCTCATTCCTGCAACGTTCGGCAACGCTTAATACCCGCTTTTCATTCGATGAAAAAACGTACGAGAATCATTTGCAACGGATTTATATTCTCAACAACAGACCTGTTCTTTCTGTTGCACTCGAAGGAGGTGAATACAGCTTGAATAACAAAACAAAGGGATATGGCAAACTTATGGGAGCGATAAAGCAATATGTTCCATTTGACATCGGGAATTTGTACTATGTGGCCGAAGCCGGATGTATAATTGGAAATGTTCCTTACCCGTTACTCGAAATACCTTCGGGAAGCGAATTGGGCGGATACGGAATATATAAAATGAATATTCCGGTGCAAACTGGTTCTGGCGGATACAGTATGTATCAATATAATATGATGAAGTATATGGAGTATGGTGCTGACAAGTACGTAAATTTACAGAGTGAGCTTACTCTAAACGGACTAATTATGAATCAAATACCATTAATTAAATATCTGAATCTACGTGAATTGTTCTCTTTTAAAATGGCTTACGGTTCATTAAGTAATTCACACCAGTCTGTACTCGATTATCCTATTTTTATGCAAGGTCTTAGAAAACCTTATATGGAAGTCGGAGTAGGTATTACCAATATTTTACATATTTTTGCCATTCAGTCGGTATGGCGACTAACCGATACGAATAAATCCGGTGTTTTTCCGTGGGGAATCAGAACTGGCTTAAGTATTAGTTTTTAATTGGATTGCCAAATAACAACGTATCTTGATTTTTATATATAATTTTCATTTGTTCATCGAAAATTCTTAATTTCTTATTCTATCTTTGTCTTTCAAAATCAGATCATGCAACATTTAGTTTATCAAAATATAAAAATATGGAAACAACTAACATTCAAGTAGCTATAATCGGAGCAGGAAATATGGGTGGAGCTATTGCCCGTGGATTATCAAAAGGAAAATTAATTCTATCTAAAAACATTCGGATTAGCGATGTTTCGCAAGTAAATCTGGATGCAATTAAGGCTTTTGCACCAGAAATTAGCATTAGCAATTCCAATCGCGAAATTATCAAAAATGCAGATATTATTCTTCTGGCTGTAAAACCATGGTTGGTAGAAATTATTTCCGAAGAAATTGAGAACTTGATTGACTATAAAAAGCAAATCATTGTATCTATTGCTGCCGGAGTTGATTTTGGAAAATTAGCTGGTCTTTTCAATACAGACGCAACGATGTTTCGCGTGATCCCGAATACAGCTATCGATGTATTGCAAAGCGTTTCTACTATTTCATCTTTCAATTCAAGTAAAGATCAGGAAGAACTTATTGTATCACTATTTGCAGAATTAGGTAAAGCATTTTTGGTTCCAGAAACACAATTAAATGCATTTATGTCATTGTCTTCTTGTGGAATTGCCTATGCTTTCCGTTATATTCGTGCGGCTACCGAAGGTGGCGTGGAAATGGGTATTTATCCGGGAGTAGCCAAAGAGGTGGTAATTCAAACATTACGTGGAGCCATTGATTTACTTGAAGCCAACGACACACACCCCGAAGTAGAAATTGACAAAGTAACGACACCAGGCGGCATCACTATAAAAGGATTAAACGAAATGGAATCGCATGGTTTTACAAATGCCGTAATAAAAGGATTAAAAGCATCTCATTTAAAATAACATCGTGATAATAAATTTCAAAATAATGAAAAGAATAAGTAAACTTCAAATTCCTTTTTTACTGGTAGGATTTCTTCTCGTAACACTTACCTACAGTTGTCAAGACAAAGCTTCACGCCCTGTTGTACAAACAAAAAGTGTAACTGCCATAGGGGCAACAACTGTGACTTGCTGGGGCAATGTTCCCTCAGATCCGGGTTCTGCAGTTACTGCGCGTGGAGCTTGCTGGAATACCAAATCTAACCCTACCACTTCAAATAGTAAAGCGACCACAACTGCCGGCACCGGAAATTTCTCTGTGGCTGTTTCAGGATTAACAATGGGAACAAAGTACTATATACGCTGCTATGCAACTAACAAAAGCGGAACTAACTATGGAGCCGAACTTACTTTTACAACATTATTTGAAGACTATAACGGCAACACTTGTGAAACAGTAACAATTGGAAATCAGATTTGGATGACTGAAAATTTAAAAGTAAAAAACTATCGTGCCGGAAATGCAATTTCGAATGCTACTGATCCAACTGCCTGGTCAGGCCTTACATCAGGAGCTTATTGCATCTACGATAACAGTTCAGCTAATAAAACAACTTATGGAAGTCTTTATAATTGGTATGCAGTGAATGATTCACGGAATGTGGCTCCAACAGGCTGGCATGTGGCTACAAAAGCAGAATGGACAACTCTAATAAGCTATTTAGGAGGAGCAAGCGTTGCCGGTGACATATTAAAAGAAACAGGAAATACACATTGGACAGGAACTTATGCTGGTGCTACTAATACCAGTGGTTTCACAGCACTTCCGGGAGGATATATTGCATCAGAAAACAATGCCTATGGATTTTATGGACTCGGAACATCCGGACAATGGTGGGCTGCAGATGAAGTTGATTCAAAAAATGGTTATAGTATCTCATTGAGCAATAGCTCAGCTCAGGTAGTCACAGCAAATTCAGCAAAACAAAGCGGATTTTCAATTCGTTGTGTGAAAGACTAAATTTGTTATTCAAGTAAAAACAATGAATCGTTTCCTGCTTTCGTGGCAGGAAACGATTAAACAAATAATCTACATATTCTTAAATCACCATGAACACACAAATTAAACAAATAGCCGAAAGGTTGCGCGGATTACGCGACGCACTTGACCTTAGTCTCGCTCAGGCTGCTGAGAAATGTGGTATTTCCGAAACAGATTATGCCCGTTACGAATCTGGAGAATCGGACATTCCCATGAGTTTTATCTGTGAAGTAGCCGAAACTTTCGGAATAGAAACAACTGCACTTATTTCGGGTAACGACCCTCACTCCGAAGGCTACTCTGTAACACGTAAGGGAACAGGAACCAGCGTGGAACGCACAAAAGCGTACAAATACCAATCATTAGCTCATGGATTCCGCAATGCCAAAGTGGATCCCTTCGAAGTAATGGTAGAACCCTGTAACAAGCTCATCAGTTTAAACACCCATTCCGGACAAGAATTTAATTTAGTGCTCGAGGGAAGTATGCAACTCCGGATAGGTGCGAATGACATTACTCTTCACGAGGGCGACAGCATTTATTTTGATGCCACAAAACCACACGGAATGAAAGCTCTCAATGGAAAAAAGGTGAAATTTCTGGCTGTAATTATCTAAATTGTATTCGTAATACCAACAGGTCGCTCCTACGGGCTTGTTATTCCCATTTTCCACCATATTCTGCAATGCACAGAATGAATATTAGCCCCAGAGGAGCATTCTGTTTGTGAAAATATCTGCAAGCAGAATAAAAAAAGCTCTGGAGCAGCATCCTGTTTACAGCAATGAGAAATTTCACCTGATACAATAATGTCATATTATACCACGTCTGTTTGTATGCTCAAATTTCCGGAAACATTTATTTTTGAAAAATCTAATTATTTACATTTGGAAATAGAATCGGGTTACCGGAGCAATAAAAGGCCTCCAGAATAAGGTATGTTTATCCCTTAATGGGTACTTTTATCCCAAATAATCCCTTTTTACCCCTATTTTTTGGTCATCTAACTTTATGAAGCTTACTTTGCAGCCTCGTAAAAAGAAATGCAAATTTCTTTCGGAATTCAGGAAAAATCATCTGAAAGAATATCATTCGTTATCAACAATTGCGTAATTAGTAATTTGATTCTATCTGCCTGAAATATGAACCCGATGGTTCTTAAAAAATTATATATATGTTAGAAAAGTTCCTTAAACAAACGGAATTCAAAGACTTTGAAGATTTCAAAGCAAATTACAAGCTTATTGTTCCCGAAAATTTCAATTTTGGGTACGACATTGTTGACGAGTGGGCCCGCAAAGAGCCAAACAAACCTGCCTTGCTTTGGACAAACGATCAGGGAGACTGCCATAAGTTCACTTTTGCCGAAATGAAAAAACAGACCGACCAAACGGCTTCGTACTTTCAAAGCCTCGGTATAAAAAAAGGGGATATTGTGATGGCTATTCTTAAGCGTCGTTACGAATTTTGGTTTACCATTGTGGCTTTACATAAGATCGGTGCTATCATTATTCCCGCAACGCACCTGTTGACAAAAAAAGATATTATTTACCGCAACAATGCTGCAGACATTAAAGCTATTATAGCTGTTGGCGAAGAGCCTATCATCACACACATCAACGATGCCATGCCCGAATCGCCCAGCGTGGAGATGTTGATCTCGGTGGGGCATATTGTACCCGAAGGTTGGCACGATTTCCATAAAGGGAT
>JAATGT010000277.1 GCA_015654525.1 Bacteroidales bacterium | reverse complement strand
AATTATTTAAGAATGCAAGTAATAATATTTGATGATTTGTTTTTTTTTAATCAAAATACAAATAACCATTTTTATAACTTGTAACTCTTATGTCTATTTTATTTTATCTGTCTAAATAAAAAATATAAACTTATGCTAAATAAAAGAGAATCATGGCTATCACGATTAATGACCTTAGTGCAAATAGCCATCACGATACTGATATTTATATTCACAGAAAGTTTTTTTTCTGAACAAGTATTTACTCTAAATGAAAAACTAATTCTAATAAGTCAAATTGCACTGCTATGGGGTGCATTTATATATAAACTTCACTTAGGTGTTATTTTTCGGGTAAGTTCTCTGTTCAGTATGTTACGTGGCTATATTGTAACTGTGTTTTTTGGCTCTTTATTTTTACTTCTTGAATTACAATTTATTCCTTATCTACGCCATATTGGTCATTCATTTACGTATTTATCGATATTTTTTACGGCAGATCTGTTTGCATTGATCTGTTTTAAATTTATATTGTACTATTCAATGTGCTATCTTAGAAAAAAGGGATACAATACCCGAAATGTAATTATACTTGGAGATGAAAGTTCACATTCGTTTATTAATTCATTTTTAAAAGCAGAAGACTGGGGTTATAGATTATTAGCTATTATATCACCGGATAAAATATTCAAAGAAACATATAAAAAAGCTCATATAATCGACGATCAGGATACACTCAGGCGCTATATTACACTTTACCCTATTGATGATGTTTTTTATTGCCTTCCTTTGAGTGACAACCGGTATAATCTGGAACAAATGATTGCTGAGTTGAATGAAGTCGGAGTCAGATTACACATTATGCAGCAGGTGTTTAAGCAGAAACTGAATTTTAATTATACGATTAATCCTATATTTGATCATAATTTTATAACTCACCAAACAACTTCCGAAAATTATATCTGTTTGAAAATAAAAGGACTTTTAGATGTTTTACTGAGTACACTCGCCCTCTTCATAGCTTCGCCATTCATTCTTTTAATTGCCATTTTAATAAAACTTCAGGATGGAGGACCTGTGTTTTTTAAACAGGAACGGGTAGGGCAGAATGGCCGCAGATTTATATGTTATAAATTTCGCACGATGGTAAGTGATGCAGAAGCTCTTCAGGCAAAATTATTAGAACAAAATGAAGCGGATGGTCCTGTTTTTAAAATAGCAAATGATCCGAGAATAACGAAATTGGGGCATATACTCCGTAAAACATCTTTGGATGAATTTCCTCAATTCTTCAATGTCATCAAAGGTGATATGTCAATTGTAGGACCACGGCCACCACTGCTCAAAGAAGTGCAACAATATAAAAGACACCAGTTACGTCGCCTGAGTATGAAGCCCGGTATCACTTGTATATGGCAGGTGTGGGGACGCCATAAGGTAACATTTAATAAATGGATGGAGATGGATTTGGAGTATATAGATAATTGGTCGCTATTTTTGGACGTTAAGATAATGATTACAACCGTTGGTATTGTTTTTAAACCAAACGGACAATAATTTATTAAATAAAAATCGCTTAAAGCAAGAGATAGTTTACGCATTTTTCAACAGATCCGTGAGATCTATAGGCTAATATATATTTATGTGGAACTCAATTTCATCTGGTTTACGGATGTTTATTCTTTTCCAGGTTATGTTTATACTGGCAATTGTAGGTATCTTGATTTACAATATTTAACATCTGATACTTTATATTTTTAACTGGTTTCGAATCAAAAGAAACCCAATTTGAATGAACTAAACTAATAATAATTGTATTACTTCAAATCTAAATAGTATGTATAAATATCTCTCCCTCACAGAAAATTTACAAGAGATGATGGTCATGCTGAAGTCTCTTCCGGCATATACACTTGTTTTTGACAAAAAAAACAATTTAGTCGAAATTAATGAATCTGCTCTCAAATTTCTCAAATTAAGCAATATCGAGGAGTTTAATGTTCGAAAGGATGAAGTATTTCCTACTCATGATTATATCAAAACGATTATTCGCGAGTTGAAACAGGGAAAAATAGTACGTCATGCAAGAACACTATTAAAGTACGTAGACGATAGCCAAGTTGTTGTTGAATTATGTGCTTGTATGATTAATGGTAGTAGTAAGGATCTGTTCTTGTTTCAACTATTTGAAATTTCTCCATCGGTTGGATGGAATTTAGGATCTTTTACTTCTTTCGCTTTGAGGAGCGATAATCCGGAAGATACTTCTTCTGAATCCTCTAAGTCTGTCAAGTGGATTTCGAATTCTAAAAATGTTCTAGTTGAGTCAAAAAAAAATATAGAGAAAGAATCTCAATGGAAAAGGTCAATAGAAAGTAGTTCTCAAGGGGTGCGTAGAACCAAATACCGGAAATTGACAAAATTAGAAATGCTTGTTAGCGAACTTATGTCACTTGATATGCCTATTTCGGAAATTGCAACGATAACCAATAAAACAAGTCTGGCCATCCGTATTATCATTCGTCGGATATCCGAAAAACAAAGACTAAATATCCAGAAAGGAGTAAATCAGGATTCGCTGGAGAATAGCTACATGTCGAATTCGGATTAAATGATTGATTTTAGTATTATCGAAGCGTGCATATTAGGTATTTGCGATAACATTTGTCTCGACTCAATAGAATATAAATCATAATCAATGAGTTTTTCCGAAAAAATAGAACCCGGATTGTCGTTGGATGAACGCTGCCTGATTGCAGTAAGATGGATATAAGCTATCTGGAATAGGAGTAAAGCTAAATAAGCAAAAAGAAAAACCCCGGCAAAAATTTTGCCGGGGTTTTTTTTGCGGAAAGTGAGAGATTCGAACTCTCGGAGCAGTTACCCGCTCAACGGTTTTCGAGACCGTCCCATTCGACCACTCTGGCAACTTTCCTTTATTGATCTGGGTCACAAAATTACTATATTTTTTCAGAAAACAGAACGCTTTATTGAGTTTAATTCAAAAAATGAGCTTTTGGTTATACAAAGAACAAAGTGGCACCTGCTATACTAACTATTGCTCCAATGACTTGTTGTGGTCGAATCTTTTCGTTAAACATGATGGCTGAAGGTACTATAATAAAAATAGGTACCAGTGCCATAAGGGTAGAAGCAATACCTGTTTGTGTTTTTTGGATGGCAAAAAGTCCCAGAGCTACTCCTACAAAGGGGCCAAAAAATGCACCTACTGTGACTGATTTCATAGCATATGTATGTCTGAAAGCCTGTCCGAGTCTACTCCAACGACGAAGTACGGTCATCAAAATAGTGAAGCTTAACAAACCAAACAAAGCTCTGATTTGGGTTGCAGCAACCGGATCGTACTGTCCCATGCCTTTCTTGCTGAGGATTAATCCAACTGCCTGTCCCAGTGCCACCAAATGCCAACAAGAAACCTTTAAAGGGAATATTGAGTTTCATTTTTTGATTGGAGATAGCCAAAATAATGCCAGCTATACTTATTGCAATAGCAATAATATTTTTAGCTGAGAGAATTTCACCCAGAAAAAACCAACCGATTACAGCCGTAAGCATGGGAGCAAGGCTCATGATAAGTGCCGACGTACGCGATCCGATTACCAGATACGATTTAAATAGTAGCATATCGCCTATGAAAAAGCCGATAAATCCAGATAAGCCGAGCCAAAACCATTGATAAGGGCTAGCGTCGGTCGGGAAGAACAGGCCGCGAGTAAAGAAGGTAGTGATTCCTAAAAAGACAATGGCCATCAATAAGCGGATGAAGTTGACAGATAATGAACCTATTTTGTAACCGGCTTTTTCGAAGAATAAAGCACTTAATGTCCAGCAAACTGAAACGCCTAATCCGGCAAACTCACCTATATGTGATTGAAACATATCTTTTATTTGAAATTTTATGATTTTCTGTTAGAATATCTGTACCGGTATTGCTGTGAATTGAAAATTTCTGCAAAGATACAGGAAGTAATCAGTAATTTGCAAATGATTACATACAATTACACATCTATTTGAAATATAGTGTGTTGCATGAATTATACAATTGATTTGTGATGAAATACAATAAATTTAGCTACCTTTGCAAAGAAAGCTAAATTTAGATTTTGTACATGTAATTGTCAAATCAATAATTGCTTACGCATAACTTATTAATTAAACCCAGATGCCTAAAGAGGATTATTTGCTGAAGTATCTTGAGAAGTTAGGTCGCGTAGTGGCGGCTATGTTGGGCTTTCGTGATAAAGGATTTCCGGAAGATGCTCTTCGTCTCGCTGATGAGACTTATAAAGAGTTGTTGAATTTTGATTCTGAAGAACTGGCTGTTATGCCCGTTGAAAAGTTCATAGAAATTGTTTTAAAAGCCGGATATTCTTCAAGCTATCTGGAAATTTTAGCTCAATTAGCCCATGAAACGGCTAATTCTTTTGAAGCTAAAGGTAACAAAGAATTCGCTCATAGCTTTTTTCTCAAAAGCTTACATTTATATTATTTATTAAATGAAAAGGATAAAACCTTCTCGTTCGAACGTGAAATGATCATTTCTAAACTGAAGGAAATAATAAATTTACATAGCAATTAAATCTGACAAGTTGATATTTATGGAAAAACGCACCATTGGAATTCACGAAAAATTACCATTACTTCAAAGTCTTCCACTTAGTTTGCAGCATCTTACCGCAATGTTCGGAGCCACTATTCTGGTTCCGATTTTATTGGGTGTCGATCCGGCTATTGCATTGTTGATGAATGGTGTCGGAACCATTATTTATACGCTGGTGACCAAAGGTGGAATTCCGGCTTATTTAGGTTCAAGTTTTGCTTTTATAGCTCCGGTGATGCTTATATGCTCAAAGTATGGTGGGTTTGCACATGCTCAGTCAGGCTTTATTTTCTTTGGGCTTTTTTTTATTCTTATTTCCTTTGTTGTTTATAAGTAGGGCATAGTCTGGATAGATGTAGTGATGCCACCTGCCGTTATGGGTGCTGTAGTAGCTATTATCGGACTTGAGCTTGCTCCGGTTGCGGCTCAGCAAGCTGGCCTGGCTCCATGGCCTACCAATGTTGGGCAGGTTGTGAAACCTTTTGTGATGGATAACAATACTGTTATCGTTTCCATGTTCACTCTTTTAATCGGTATAATCGGATCGGTGTTATTTCGCGGTTTTATGCAGATTGTACCAATTCTTTTTGCTGTTATTGCTGGCTACATATTAGCACTTACTATGGGTATGGTCAATACTGTTGCAATCAGCAATGCATCCTGGTTGGCGTTGCCTCATTTTCAGGCTCCGGTATACGATACCAATGCTGTTTTGATTATAGCTCCGGCTTGTATTGTTGTACTGGCCGAACATATCAGTCACCTGATTGTGACAGGAAGAATCACCAATGAAGATCTGATAAAAAATCCTGGCTTACATCGTTCGTTGTTGGGCGATGGAATCAGTAATCTCCTTTCCGGATTTGTTGGTTCGCCTCCCAATACAACTTATGGTGAAAATATAGGTGTGATGGCTATCACACGCGTGTATTCAGTGTGGGTTATACGTGGTGCAGCTATTCTGGCTATTATGTTTTCATTTATTGGAAAAATATCTGCTGCTATCTCAACTATACCAACAGCCGTTATGGGAGGTATAACTGTGTTGCTCTATGGTGTGATAGCTGTTCAGGGATTCAGAATGTTTGTAGAGCAACAAGTAGACTTTAGCAAAAACAGGAATATGGTGCTGGGCGCTATTACCTTTGTGGTTGGCGTAAGTGGAGCTGCGGTTAATATCGGATCGGTGCAGCTTAAAGGCATGGCTTTTGCGGCCATAGTGGGTGTTATGATGTCATTGATATTCTGGTTGCTTGATAAATTAAAGCTGATGAATGATAACTGATCATATACACCAATAAAAAAAATAATGCCTGAGGGGCTATATATAAAGTAAATAATTAGCAGCAATAAAATGATAAACTATAAAAACAAACAACGTCCTGAGAAGGATATGATCTTCGGAATTCGTGCTGTGATAGAAGCTATTCAGGCCGGAAAAGAGATAGATAAAATACTGATGCGTCGCGATATGACCAGCGAATTGTCGCGGGAATTATTTGCAGCATTGAATGGTTTGCAAATACCGGTTCAGTATGTTCCGCTCGAAAAGCTGAATAAAATGACTGTGAAAAACCACCAGGGTGCTATTGCATTCATTTCTCCCGTGGCTTATCAACGTATAGAAGATATTATTCCGGGAATATACGAAGAGGGGCGTATGCCGTTTATTGTGGTGCTGGATGGTGTAACTGATGTGCGTAACTTTGGAGCAATAGCCCGTACCTGTGAATGTGCCGGTGTTGATGCTATCGTAATACCTACTAAAGGAGGTGCTTCAATCACTGCCGATGCAATTAAAACTTCTGCCGGAGCATTATTGTCTATACCGGTTTGTCGGGAAGAAAATCTGGGAAATGCATTGAAATTTATCGTTTCTTCCGGAATAAAACTGGTTGCAGCTAGCGAAAAGGCTACTAAAAACTATACCGAAGCCGGCATGACTGAACCGATTGCCATTATTATGGGGGCCGAAGACGAGGGGGTTAATCCTGATCATTTACGCCTGTGTGATGAAATGGTGAGCATTCCGATGCTTGGGACAATTGATTCATTGAATGTTTCGGTAGCAGCAGGAGTGTTGATTTATGAAGCTGTAAGACAAAGACAAATTATATGATGTGATGATGTATTAATGTGATGATATGTTTGTTTATAACCATATTAGCACTTCATGATATCACGATATGGTATATCATCCATTACCACATCACAATATCATCATATTACCACATCAACATATCATCACATCAACACATCACATCAAAAATATGACCGTTCTCTACGAAGATAACCACATAATAGCCGTCAATAAAACCTGTTCGGAAATAGTTCAGGGTGATAAAACCGGTGACGAACCACTTTCGGAAACCATTAAACGTTATCTGAAGGAAAAATACAACAAACCTGGTGAAGTATTTTGTGGTGTAACGCATCGGCTCGATCGCCCTGTAAGTGGGGTAGTGCTGTTTGCCAAAACGAGCAAAGCGCTGACCCGACTCAACGAAATGTTTCGTACACAAGAGGTGAAGAAAACTTATTGGGCCATTGTGAAAGAAAAGCCGGCTAACTCCGAAGGCAGACTAGAACACTTTCTGCTGCGCAACGAAAAGCAGAACAAATCTGTGGCGCACGACAAGATGGTTCCAAATGCCAAGGCGGCAGCATTAAGTTATAAGCTTATTGCACATTCCGATACCTATTATTTATTGGAAGTGCATCTGGAAACCGGACGTCATCATCAGATTCGTTGTCAGCTGGCTAAAATGGGATGCCCGATAAAAGGTGACCTGAAATATGGTTTTGCCCGTTCAAATCCTAACGGAGGAATAAGTCTGCATGCCCGCAATGTGGAATTTATTCATCCGGTATCGAAAAAACTAATTCAAATTACGGCTCCGGTACCTCCGGATGATAAATTGTGGCTGACTATGGAGAAGCTGGTGTAAGATATATATAATAATTTCGATTTAAATAGGCGGTCATTCAATTTGACCGCCTATTTTTTTTGCAGGCAGAGCAACTGAATTTTTGCTCACCCCTTATTGTAATTGTCTCTCCGAAGCTTTCATTTCCGATGAAAGCTTCAATTGTTTTATATACGCTAATTTAGCAAATTCAGACCTGAATTACTTATTGTATATAATACAGTAAACTCGTTGTTGATATTGTAGTAAGTACAGTATTCAAATTGCTGATAATGTGTTTTATAACATGGTTTTTGTATGATAATAATATAAAACTATGTGCTATTTTTGTGTCGTAAAATTAAATATAGAGAATAAATGTCGAGTGAAAATATATACAATCCACATGTTTCGGTAGACTGTGTAGTGTTTGGTTTCGACGGAGATCAGCTTAAGGTTCTGCTGATGGAACGAAGCATTACAGAACAGAATGAATTGTATAATGATAAAAAGCTTCCCGGAAGTATTATTTTGAATGATGAAGATCTGGATGATGCCGCTTCGCGTGTACTGACAGAGCTCACCGGTTTGAAAAATATTTATCTGAGTCAGTTCCGGAGTTTCGGGGGACCTGACAGGACAAAGAATCCGCGCGATATTTTGTGGCTTGAAAACACAATGCAGATGAAGATTCGTCGCATTGTTACAGTGGCCTATGTGGCATTGATCAAAATAGATCGTAAAATTCAGGTTAAATCAGATAACACACAGGCTAATTGGTATGATTTGAACGAAGTTGCGGAAATGAATCTGGCCTTTGACCATGCCGAAATTATTAATAAAGGATTAGAGCATGTTCGGCATAATTTGGATATAGAGCCACATTTGCTTTTTGAACTGTTACCGCGTAAGTTTACGGTTTCACAACTTCGGTCTTTGTACAACACAGTTCATCAAACAAACTCCGATGTTCGTAATTTTCAGAAGAAGGTGGCTCAAATGGCTTATGTGATTCCGCTTGATGAAATGGAAGAGGGTGTTCCGCATCGGGCGGCAAGACTTTATAAGTTTGATAAAAAGAAAAAATGATATTAGCCTCTGGCGTTATTTGCTTCACGATATTTGCCTGCAGCGTTATTAATTGATATTAGTGCTTTGCAGTTGGTCGTTAACTCCTGTCGGTCGTGACATTAATTGTAAATCGTAAATGAAGAAATTTTAAATCAAAATATATGTACTTATTAGGTTATGACTTAGGTAGCTCGTCGGTGAAGGCGAGTTTGGTAAATGCAGAGACGGGCGAATGTGTTTCGAGTGCATTTTTTCCAAAAAAAGAAATGGAAATAAAATCAGTGAAATCTGGTTGGGCAGAGCAGGACACAGAAACCTGGTGGACTAACCTGAAACTGGCTACTAAAGCTGTTTTATCCGAATTTGGTACCGACTCATCGGCCATTAAAGCCATTGGTATTTCTTATCAGATGCACGGGCTGGTGTTGGTTGATGAAAATCAGAAAGCAATTCGTGATTCTATTATCTGGTGCGATAGTCGTGCAGTACCTTACGGTGAGAAAGCTTTTAATGAAATAGGAAGTGAAGCCTGTCTGTCGCATTTGTTGAACTCACCGGGAAACTTTACGTTGTCTAAGTTGGCCTGGATAAAAGAACATGAACCCGAAAACTTTGCCAAAGCAAAATACTATATGTTACCGGGCGATTATTTGGCCATGCGTATGACCGGAAAAGCTTGTACCACGGCTTCGGGACTATCCGAAGGCATTGCCTGGGATTTTAAAGAAGAATCGCCTGCTAAGTTCCTATATGATTATTATGGTTTCAATACAGCTTTGATACCTGAAATAGTACCTACGTTTGGTCAACAGGGAACTTTGAAAGCCGACATTGCTGCAGAACTTGGTTTGGCTGCCGGAACTCCGGTAACGTATCGTGCCGGCGATCAACCGAACAATGCTTTATCATTAAATGTATTGAATCCGGGTGAAATAGCCGCTACAGGTGGTACCTCGGGTGTGGTTTATGGTGTAAATGATGATGCGAAATATGATCCGCAGTCTCGTGTAAACTCTTTTGCACATGTCAATCATACCAAAGAAGCAACCCGCGTGGGTGTTTTGTTATGTATTAACGGAACAGCCATTCTGAATACCTGGATTAAAAATAATGTGGCTCCCGAAGGAATGAGTTATGGCGAGATGAACGAACTGGCAGCTCAGATTCCGGTTGGAAGCGAAGGAGTAAGCATTATTCCTTTTGGAAATGGTGCGGAACGCGTGCTCGGCAACCGGGAACCAAATTGCTCTATTCACGGTATCAATTTCAATCGCCATACTAAAGCTCATCTGGCACGTGCAGCTCACGAAGGAATTGCTTTCTCATTTAAATACGGTATGGACATTATGAATCAAATGGGTATTGAAACCAAAACCATTCGTGCCGGACATGCTAACTTATTTTTGAGTCCTATTTTCCGTCAGACTTTGGCTAATATAACCGGAGCCACTATCGAATTATACAATACCGACGGTTCGGTGGGTGCAGCTCGTGGTGCAGGGATAGGAGCGGGGATATACAAAAATGCCGAAGAGGCATTTGCTACCCTAAAAAAAATCATTGTGGTAATTCCGGAACCCGAAAACAAAGCTGTAAGTATGGAAGCTTATAATCGATGGCTAATTAAAGTAGCCCCCTAAATCCCCCTTAGGGGACTTTAAATAGTACATGCCAAAAAAACAAAATCAATATACAAAACAACAATTAAATGCAAACTCGGCCTGTAAGTCCCCCTTGGGGGATTTAGGGGGCTTTTAAAAAAAACTATTATGAGTACAAAACAGTATTTTCCATCCGTGGAAAAAATTAAATTTGAAGGAAAAGACAGTAAGAATCCGATGGCATTTCATCATTATGATGCCGAAAAAGTAGTTTATGGTAAACCCATGAAAGAATGGTTTAAATTCTGTATGGCTTGGTGGCATTCATTGTGTGCCGAAGGTGGTGATCCATTTGGAGGCGGAACACAAATTCACCCATGGGTAGGAGCTGCTGATGCATTGCAAGCTGCTAAAAACAAAATGGATGCAGGATTTGAATTTATGCAAAAAGTGGGTATCGAATATTATTGTTTTCACGATATTGATTTGATTAGTGAAGGAAACAGCATTGAAGAATACGAAGCTAATATTAAGGCTATTGTGGCTTATGCAAAAGAAAAACAAGCTGCAACAGGTATTAAACTGATGTGGGGTACTGCCAATGTATTCTCGCATGCACGCTATATGAACGGTGCCAGTACAAATCCTGATTTTGATGCAGCAGCTCGTGCAATGGTTCAGATTAAAAACGCTATGGATGCAACTATCGAACTGGGTGGTAAAGCTTATGTTTTCTGGGGAGGACGCGAAGGTTATATGTCGTTGTTGAACACCGATATGAAACGTGAAAAACAACATATGGGTATCATGTTAACCAAAGCCCGCGATTATGCCAGTGCAAAAGGTTTCAAAGGTGTATTCCTGATTGAACCAAAACCAATGGAACCAATGAAACATCAATATGATGTGGATACCGAAACAGTTATCGGCTTCCTGAAAGAATTTGGTTTGGAAAAAGATTTCAAAATCAATATTGAAGTAAACCACGCTACATTGGCCGGTCACACTTTCGAACACGAACTTCAATGTGCTGTGGACGCAGGTATGCTTGGTGCTATTGATGCTAACCGCGGTGATGTTCAAAACGGTTGGGATACCGATCAGTTCCCTATCGATATTTATGAATTGACTCAGGCTATGCTGGTTGTTCTTCAAGGTGGTGGAATGCAAGGTGGCGGCACTAACTTCGATGCTAAGATCCGTCGTAACTCTACCGATCTGGATGACTTGTTCATTGCTCATATCTCGGGTATGGATGTAATGGCTCGTGCATTGGAAGCTGCAGCAGCTATTCTGGAAGATTCTCCTTACAAAAAAATGGTTTCCGACCGTTATGCATCTTATGATTCAGGTAAAGGTAAAGAATTCGAAGAAGGAAAATTATCTTTCGAAGAAGTAGTTGCTTATGCTAAATCGAAAGCTGAACCAAAACAAATCAGCGGAAAACAGGAATTGTACGAAGCAATTGTGAATATGTATATTTAATCAGATAAAAGAGCAAAGAACAAAGAGTAAGAAACAAAGAGCAAGAAAGGATGTAAGGTAACAGATCATTAGAAGTGATCACCATCCGTTTTTACTCTGCAGTATTTTGTCTTTGTTCTTTTGTCTTTGCTCTTTATTCTTAAATCTAAAAAAAAAATGAACACTCAAAGCGGAAGTAAATTATATATTTTCGGTATTACTTTAGTGGCAACTCTTGGCGGGTTGCTTTTCGGGTATGATACGGCTGTTATATCAGGAGCTGTCGATTCATTGAAAACGGTTTTTCATTTGAACGAAGCGACTTTTGGCACTATGGCTACATTCTACCACGGAGCAACGGTTTCCAGTGCATTGATCGGTTGTATTATCGGTAGTGCCATGTCAGGAGTTTTTGCCGAAAAACTGGGACGGAGAAACTCTTTGTTGTTAGCTGCCATTCTGTTTTTCATTTCGGCTTGCGGCGCTGCTTATCCTGAGATATTTTTCTTTCATAAAGGCGACGGCTCGGTTCCTGTGCTGATTGCTTTTAATATCTATCGCGTTATCGGTGGGATAGGTGTGGGGCTGGCTTCTGCCATTTGCCCGATGTATATTGCCGAAATTGCACCGGCTGAGATTCGGGGTAAACTGGTTTCGTGGAATCAATTTGCCATTATCTTTGGTATGTTGGTGGTTTATTTTGTCAACTATTTTATCACCAAAGGTCAATCGGTAGAATGGATTGACTCTCACGGATGGCGTTATATGTTTGCTTCCAATGCTGTTCCGGCAGCTTTGTTTGGATTCTTGCTGATTTTTGTTCCCGAAACTCCCCGCCATCTGGCTCTGATAGGGCACGAAGACAAAGCCTTGCATATTCTGGGTAAAATAAACGGAACAAACAAAGCCAGCGAGATTTTAAAAGACATTAAAGACAGTGCCCACGAAAAAGTGGAAAAAGTGTTGGCTTACGGCTGGAAGGTATTGATCATTGGCGTGCTGCTTTCGGTTTTCCAACAGGTGGTAGGTATCAATGTGGTGCTCTATTATGCACCTACTATCTTTAAAGGGCTTGGGTTCGGAAACGATGCTGCTATGTATCAAACCGTCATTATGGGCTTTATAAACATTGTCTTTACACTGGTGGCTATCTTTACGGTAGACAAATTCGGACGTAAACCTTTGCTTATTATTGGTTCTACCGGTATGGCGGTGGGCATGTTTGCCATCGGTTTGCTGGCTTATCTGCACATTATCGGTGCAAGTACTCTGATTTTTATCGTTATCTATTCGGCTTCGTTTATGATGTCGTGGGGACCAATTTGCTGGGTGTTGATTTCGGAAATATTTCCGAACACCGTACGCGGAAAAACTGTGGCTATTGCTGTTGCTGCACAGTGGATTGCCAACTTTGTGGTTTCATCCACCTTCCCCAGTCTCGAAGCATTCAGCATTACCTTTACCTATTGTTTGTATGGGGTAATGTCGGTTCTGTCGGCCTTGTTTGTTTGGAAAATGGTTCCCGAAACCAAAGGAAAAACACTGGAAGATATGAGTAAATTGTGGAGAAAATAAAAATCTTTCGTTTAGTCAACCTACTATAGACTATGGTCTATGGATGTTTGGCAATAGTTTTATGAAAGTCCCGAAGTTATGCAAATAGCTTCGGGACTTCTTTTAAATTGTCAATTATTGAATTTTAGCGATTAGGTAGATTAACGACTCACTTCTTCTTTTATAGGCTGTATCTCAATGTTCGTTTGCCTGTCTTGGGAAGGATGAAACTGATAAGGATGCACCCGACTAGATTTTGACAATGATAGTCATAGCTTTGTGTCAGGATGCGGCTGCAGGTTATACTACATAAGTTTGTCGTTGATAATACAAATAAATTTCCTCCAGTTTAACGGGTCTATTTCCGAGACCACTTGTTATTGAATAATCTCTCGCTTTAATAATTAAATTTAGTTAAACATTAAGCAGTAAGTTAGGTTGATCATATTCTTTTAATATCTTTAGCTTTCTTTTGACTAAACTTTACATATGTTTTAGTTGCGCGTCTGTTTATCCATATAATTAGCCACGTAGTTAAAGTACTAATTTTGAAACGCCTCTTTTCCATATTATTTATGTCCGTCTGGGTATCCCTTTTGAGTGTGGTATCCGGTCAGAGTTATTTTAGGGTAGTAGGTGAGCTGCCCCATCTACCGATCGTTGATCCCTCCACGATCACGACTCCCCAAACGGGGATGCTAATCTTTAGCAGTTCTGATTCTAAACCCTTAATCTATACCGGTTCTACTTGGGAGAGCTTGTGTACTACCAATATCAGTGCCGCCACCACCCAGGACTATTTTGTAGTCAAAGACGGCATTCCTTTCCTTCCTGTATTCGGGGCTGCTCCGAGCGGTTTGTTAGTCTCCGGAACAATTTACTATTCCACCAGTTCCAGTGCCGTGATGGTTTATAATGGAAGCCTGTGGTCCAAGATGGTGGATATGCCCGGTGGAACTTTTTCCTTAAACAGTAGTTTTAGTAGCGGCGTTGATGTGAAGACGATCAGGCTACCGGTATTAAATTCCGATCCTACGATTCCGAGTCTAAGCGCCGGTGCTTTTTATATCAATGCCTCCTCCCGTTCCATTCGTTATTATACCGGTAGTTTGTGGCTTGATGTCAGCTGTCAGGCGGTTGTAACAACCTTAGCTCCGAGCAATATTGCCGGTTATACAGCCACCGGTGGTGGTGATGTGGTCAGCAACGGTAGCTCCCCTGTAACCTTAACCGGGCTTTGCTGGAGTCCGGATGCTAATCCGGATACCTTGCTGACCACCAAAACCCGCACTCTTCGGACCGGTTCAGGGATAGGCGTTTTCACAGACCTTATCACAGGCCTCTTACCTAATACCAGCTACCACGTTCGCGCATATGCAGTCAATAGTTTGGGCCTTGTTTATGGTCAGGACCTTGTTTTTACGACTCCTATAGCTCCCCCTACCATTATCACTTTGCCGGTAAGTCAGGAAACCAGTATTTCCGCTCAGAGTGGAGGGGATATCAGTGCCGATGGTGGTTCTCCGGTGACCCATCGTGGGGTTATCTGGAGCTCCTTGTCCGATCCTCTGAATGACGATTCTCATACGGTTATCGATGACGGTTCGGGAGTCGGTTATTTCCCGAGTACCTTAGACTGGTTGTT
>JAATGT010000117.1 GCA_015654525.1 Bacteroidales bacterium | reverse complement strand
TTTTTCAACTGCTTTATTGTTAGCATTTACAACTATGCAAACAGTAAAAGCGCAATATCCCACCATTACCGACAGCGTGAGTCATATATGGAAAGAAAAGGGAAGAGTAGCGGATAGCTTATCGGACATTGCCTGGGCGAAAGCATTACCTATTATTGAGAAAGAGGCAAAAGAAGGCAGACCCTACATTACCTGGGCAGCTCGTCCAACCGATCTTCCGCAATCAGATATTCCTGCATTTCCGGGAGCAATGGGCGGTGGTGCCTATTCATTCGGAGGTCATGGTGGCAAAGTCATTGTTGTTACCAACTTAAATGACAATGGTCCGGGATCTTTTCGGGAAGCTTGCGAAACAGGTGGTGCTCGTATTGTGATATTTAATGTTTCAGGTATCATTCATTTGAAATCGGCTATAAAGATTCGTGCACCTTACATTACCATTGCCGGTCAGACAGCTCCCGGCGACGGAATTTGTGTTGCCGGATTTACAACACAGGTAAATACACACGATGTGATAATACGTTATATGCGTTTCCGTCGCGGAGCAACTGATGTTGGTGATCGCGACGATGCATTAGGAGGCAATCCTATCGGAAATATTATTATTGACCACTGTTCCTGCTCATGGGGATTGGATGAAAATATATCGTTCTACCGGCATATGTTCGATGAGAAGAACGGTCGCCCAATGGATAAACTGCCTACTGTAAATGTTACTATTCAGAATACCATTTCAGCTCAGGGTCTGGATACCTACAACCATGCTTTCGGAAGTACTATCGGAGGAGAAAACTGTTCATTCATGCGAAATCTTTGGGCTAATAATACCGGACGTAATCCGTCAATTGGTTGGAATGGTATATTCAATTTTGCCAATAATGTAATTTACAATTGGGTAAATCGTTCGGTGGATGGTGGCGATTATACAGCTCTATATAACATTATCAACAATTATTACAAACCAGGACCTGCTACACCTAAAGAATCTCGTGTGAACCATAGAATCATAGAGCCTTCATCAAATGGACGAAGCAAACTCACTGAAGCAAAGTTTGGAAGACTTTATGTAACCGGAAATATAGTTGAAGGAAACGAACAGGTTACAAAAGACAATTGGGCTGGTGGAGTACAATTACGTACACTAAAAGGTGCAGATATCAGTCAGGAAGAGGCTGAAAAAAACTATTTTCCGGTAATGAAAGCAAACAAGCCATTCACTATGCCTGCATTCCCGATTATGCCTGCACAGGAATCTTATAGTTTTGTACTGGATAATGCAGGAGCAAATCTACCTAAACGTGACATTGTTGATCAACATATTATAAACCAAGTACGCACAGGTGAAGTTTATTACGATAAAAAAGCTGATTCAAAGACTTATTATCAATTTAAGACCCGTCGACTTAAACCCGATTCCTATAAACACGGTATTATTACCGACATTAGCCAGGTAGGAGGTTATCCCGAATACAAAGGAAAACCTTATAAAATTACGAATGGCGACGGGATACCTGATGCATGGAAAATTAAATACGGTATTGATCCTAAAGGCCCGTCAATTGCCAATGGTGATATAAACGGCGACGGTTATACCAATATCGAAAAGTATATTAATGGTATTGATCCTACCAAAAAAGTAGATTGGACAAATCCAAAGAATAATATCAATCCACTCGAAGGCAAAACAAGTCTCTTTTGATATTTGAGTTGATCTGATCATATCCTTAATGGTAGTACAACTTGAAGTTGTACTACCATTATTCAAACTCTTACTTACTTTTAACAGCGCATAATTCAAAAAAATGAATTATGCGTTTATTTTTTACAATCTGTTTTGTCATTTTATTTTAGCATCCGTAAGAATGCTTTGTTCTATAAGTTCCGTGCAACGATTCGAGTTTCCGAAGTATTGCAGTAACTCATCTACGCATTGCGGAACATGTACCGGATAATGCGACAACCTGTCTGTACACTGCAGAAGACCTACCGGATGATGCAGTGACACATCTGGGTGATGCGGAGCACCTGCTGGATGATGCAGTGACCCATCTAGGTAATGCAGAACATGTGCTGGATGATGCAGTGACCCATCTGTCAACCGCGGAACACCTGCTGTCGATTGCAGTAACCAATCTGTCGACCGCAGAACATCTGCTATCGAATGCAGCGACTCATCTGTGTCAAGTGAAAGTGAAAACTAAAATCGGAATAAATAAAGTTTTTTTGTATTTGTTTGAATGTTTTTGGATGAAAATGTTGCTGTTTTTTAATTTGTTGTTTATCTTTGGAGGCAAAAGTAACTATTTATTACACATATACGAATATCTAGTGGTTATAGCAGTATTAGTCGTTATTGCATGATCTCTGCTATCTTGGATTTGTGACTCCGTACTACAACAAGATAATAAAAATCAATCGTAGGAAACCAATAAAAGAATCGGCGTTGGTTACAACCTGCACTAGCGAAGCTTTATAATATTGAAGCGTTAATAAAGTAATGAAATGTAATTTTGAATATTTAATATATTCAACTAATTTTGTCACTTTTAAAATATGTATACCTGTAATTCAAACGGTATATAGTACTATGTAAAATATATGAAATTAAAATTCCTACTCATTCTTTTATTTGGTTGCAGTTTGGCGCAGGCTGAAACACCTGTTGTGCAATGGGCCAGAAGTTTTGGGGGAAGTTATTTCGATGAAACAACAGGTGTGGCTTTAGATTCCAAAGGTAATTCTTATGTCGCCGGTATTTTCTATAGTTCACTCGTTACCATTGGAACAAATGTCTTTAAGAATGGAGATAATTATGGTGGTGTTCTGTTTCTTGTAAAATATGACCAAATAGGTAATATAGCATGGGCAAAAAGTATAAAGTGCAATAACGTTGCTAATTCACT
The DNA here is from genome assembly GCA_015654525.1 of Bacteroidales bacterium. Classification (GTDB taxonomy): domain Bacteria; phylum Bacteroidota; class Bacteroidia; order Bacteroidales; family Paludibacteraceae; genus Paludibacter. The sequence continues at coordinate 2,401 of JAATGT010000117.1, read as the reverse complement.
AGCTATTGATAAATCTGATAATATTTATGTTGGAGGGAGTTTTAGGAATGATTCATTAGTTTTTGGTAAAAGCATATTATATAATGATGTTTCATATAATAATATAACTCCATTTATAGCAAAATATGATTCTAATGGCAATGAAATATGGGCTAAAGGCTGCACGAATCCAAACAAAAATACGGGAATGACTGGACAGATATCTTCTATTTGTATTGACAAAGATAATAATATCCATGCCTTAGGGACATTTAGTGGATCGATGTCTATTGATCTGTTTACATTGATCAATTCAAGTGTATATTATCCCACATTGTTTATTGTTAAGCTAGATATAAATGGAAAAGCAATATGGGCAAAAGATGCACAGTCAAATGGATCAGGATGGTGTTACCCTACAAGCATAGCCGTTGATCCATCTGGAAACTCTTTTATTGCCGGGTATTATGGTTCACAGTCTGTTGTCATCGGATCTACCACATTAGTAAATTCATTTTATCAAGATAATTACGATGAAATCTTTATTGCAAAATATGATCAGGCGGGTAATCCATTATGGGCAAAGAGCCCTCCGTGTAAGGGTTCAGACGTAGCATTCTCTTTATCGGTCGATAAATCCGGGAATGTATATATGGGTGGTTTTTTTGGAAAAAATTTAGGCTTTCAGAAAACAGAACTGTGTCCAATAAAATTTGATTCTATTACACTAAATCCTTCCAGTCTGTATTATAATCTATTTTTGGCTAAGTACAATTCAATGGGGAAAGTTCTCTGGGCTAAAACGGTTCCTAAAATTTCTAAATCAGATTCAAACGCCGGTATATATTCCGTATTTACTGATAATAAGAACAATGTTTACACTACCGGATTTTATAACTATAGTATAACCTTTGATTCAATATCATTGTCAAATAATAATGGTAGAGATGGAGACTTATTTGTAAATAAATCAGACTCTATGGGGAATATTATCTGGGCAAAAACCTTTGGAGGTAATCTGGAAGATACTGGTTTTGCGATTTCGGGTGACAACAAAGGAAATTTGGTTCTTGGAGGTGGTATTTATAGTAACAATGTACTTTTCGGAAATGATACTTTAAGCTCAACGGGGGATCTGGATGTTTTTGTAGCAAAAATATTCTTAGATACAACTCATGTTTACTCAACAATTAAATTCTGTACTGAAGATTCAGTTATAACTCTTACTGCTCCTTCAAATAACAGCAATTATACATGGATGGATAAAAGCAATAAAGTAGTTGGTTCTTTTCAATCATTAATTGTAAGAAATTTGGCTGATTCATCTGTTTATAAATGTACGTTTAAAAATATGCTGGATAGTACTATAATTTACTCTTATACATTAATTAAATATGATCCAAAAGCTGATTTCTCAATAATATCAGATTGTGAAACTAATAGCGTTCAGTGCACAAATCTTTCAACGACCAATAGGGGTAGTCTGACTTACCTCTGGGATTTTGGAGATGGTTCTACGTCTACCGAAACCAATCCGTTACACAAATTCACAACAAGTGGAATCCACCAGGTTAGCTTGTCTGTTATAACTTCGCCATTAAGCTGCACTAATTCGATAAGTAAAAACATTACTTTCTATCCAAAACCTACGATTAAGATTGAAGGTGATACTACTATTTGTCACGGCGCACCTATAACACTGAAAGCTCAGGGAACTAACTACTACAAATGGAGTACCGGATCATCGACAGATTCAATAACAGTAGCTTCAACCCAAAAAATATGGTTATTGGGTTATTCTACCTCTGGCTGTGTTTCTGATACAGCATTTATAAAAGTAACAGACAAAACTCCTATTGTCAGCATCACAGGAAATTCTACTTATTGTCCGGGATTGTCAGCCACGTTGAAAGCGCAAGGGGCAAATTCATATAAGTGGAGCAATGGGGCAACAACTGATACAATTAATGTGAATAACCCGGGTACCGTTTGGGTAATAGGACATTCATCAACCTGTATTTCGGATACTGTAAGGTTTAACGTTAGTGAAGAACCCGACTTTAGTATGTTGGTGGATGGAAACCTGTATATCTGTAGTGGTGAAAGCACCACTCTTACTGCTTCAGGCGCTGATTCGTATCGTTGGAGTACAGGTGACAAATCAAACTCTATCACCGTTAATAAGGCGGGGAATTATTCAGTCAGTGGTACCAATAAAAGAGGATGTGAAAAAAGACTGGACTTTAACATAACAGAAGAACTATTTCCAGACGCAGATTTTTCCGTATCGAATGAAAATATCGACAGCCGTCACAATAAAATAAGTTGCAAGGCTGTTGCACAATCAGGTGTAGAATATAAATGGGATATGGGCGATGGCACCGCAGAGAATGGTTTAGACATTAATCACAGCTACAATATT
>JAATGT010000248.1 GCA_015654525.1 Bacteroidales bacterium | reverse complement strand
GTATCTACCACGATGATAACACTATCAACAGCAGTTAATGTCCGGTAGGTATCTTCGGCAAAATCTTGGTGACCGGGAGTGTCAAGAATGTTGATTTTATAATCGCGGTATTCGAAACCCATAACTGAAGTTGCTACAGAGATACCACGTTGTTTTTCAATGTCCATCCAGTCGGATGTGGCTGTTTTTTTGATCTTATTTGATTTTACGGCTCCGGCCACATGGATAGCACCTCCAAATAACAAAAGTTTTTCGGTTAATGTGGTTTTCCCGGCATCGGGGTGACTGATAATAGCAAAAGTGCGTCGTCGGAGTATTTCGGATTGTAAAGACATTATTTATTGAAGGTTTACCGTTGTTAGAAGTGTTTTTTGCGGGTGCAAAGGTACATTTTTTAGTGCAAACAGGCAAATGAACGATATGAGCATTATTATTTCAAAAATGCTGTGTTTTCATTATTACATAAAAATAGAAGGTCGACTATTAAGTCGACCTCCAGAGCAAAATATAAAACAATAAATAATTTAGAATTAAAATTAAAGTTTAAAACTTCAATCCCAGCGTTACAATCAGGTTGTTGGTTGTTGTCTTCACGCTTGCAGAATTTACAGAGGTGAGATTGTAAGGATAAAATGTTTCGTCTAAATTTTTGTTCATGTAAGCAAAGTCAATGTACCAGTTGGCTTCACGATATCCAAAACCTGCTGTTATGTAATCTGTTCGGTTATTTTGAAAATATTCAGCATCTGTTCTGGTTGTGTTAGATCTCATTAGTTTATGTGCTTCTGCATTATTCGTAGCACCATTCATATAGGCATAACCAGCACGTAAAGAAAAATTATCGGTTAATCTGTATTCTCCCCCAATTTTAATTGTTTGTACATCTTTCAGCATCGTTTTTATACCTGTATTTTCATCATCGAAACTTTGAGCGTTTCCATCTCTGTCATAAAATTTTGCATGGCTGTTCATTGCATAATCATATTCCATGCTGATCAACCCTTTTTGACCAAGAATTACTGCTGCACTTCCATTAAACTTCCATGGACTATTCAATTTATAATCGCTAGAGGCAGTTGGAGTGGTTGAGTTGCCATAATTTGTATAATTATTATCAGTCAGATCATAAATGGTCGGAGTGTGAATGGAAACTCCTAAACGTAGCATATCAATAGGTCTTACAATTGCACCTATATTCAGATTAAACCCTGTTCCCGAGGTAGAAAGATTGTTGTCTAAATATGTTCCATTTCCACCTCCGAATGTTTCAGAATAAATACTTCGGGCGTTGTAATCTATTGATTGTACATTTAATGTTGTACCCAAATAGAATCTATTACTAAAATTTCCGGCCCACCCGATAGAATATTCATCTATGTAGCCAGTTTCATGAAGCGTGTAAGTTGGTGTAACCATTGTGTTGACCGTAGATGACCAACTACTTGCATTATTATTTACTGATTCTTTTATTAATCCGTTTTCGTACCCGATAACAGAAAGCCATGGAACATTTGTATTATCGAAAGGTTCGTAACTATTCTCTACATAGGCTAAATCTGCACTTTTGATGTTTCCTGTAAAATAAGCCATATAGTCACTGATAGATGAAGATGACTGTCCGCTTTTTATGGTTGAGTTTCGATTGAAACTTTTGAGCCTGTTGTACGAAAAGGACCAGTTGGAACTTAACAATCCTTGATCACTGCTCAGGCTTCTGTAGGTTGGAGTTGCCTTGACATAGGAAAAATTATTGAATTTGAAATTGTCCAAATTATCATGTGCGGTAACATCGTTCCATACAGATTTACTACTCTGTAATGAAAGGTCTAATGTGGTGGTTATTTCAGAACTTCGATAAATTACCAATCCTGCTGGATTATCTTTTATTGCTGATGCATCACCGCCTAAGGCTCCGAAGGCACCTGCCATACCCATATATCTGGCAGTACCATTTATATCTGGCTGTATCATTTTTAATGCATCAAATTCTGTCTGGGCCATAGCGAAAGAGCAGTTTAGGATAACTGCCATAGCCAATATGTTCTTTTTCATATGTTGCTTCTTTTAAATATGTTATATTTATAAACGTCACAATTATTATCTTCTACCACCGCCAGAGCTACCGGAACCACGAGTGCTTCCTCCGCTACTAACAGAACTACTTCCACTTGAATACGAACCCCTTGAACTCCCGCTAGAATAAGATGGGCTACTGCTTCGTGAAGCATTCGAATAATTTCCTGCTGAATAACTACTACGTGATGGAGAATTGCTAATAATAGTTCGTGAACCGGAATTAGATGTATAAGAAGTTCGATTGGAATATCCCATTGAATTTTGTCTACTTGAATAGCTTCCACTTGGAGTTGTTGTTATAGTGGTGGAATAAGTTCGTGGACGGGTATTGATATTGAAATTATTACTTCGAGAATTCGAAGTTCCATTACTAATAACAGATGATCTTATTCCGCCGGATCTTACAAGTCCTATTCCACTGGCAGGATTTGCAACTGTTCTTGAACTAGTGTATGACCGTGTCGCTCCAGTATTGGTGACAGAGTTGCGAGTGCTTCCTGTTGTGTAAGTGCCACGTGAAACTGTTGAACTGCTTCCAATCATTGTACTTGCAGCTGCCGCCTGTCTGCCGCCTAAACGAATACTGCCATTATAATTACTTATTTCTCGTCTGACTCCTTCATCATAATTTCTGTTTCTGCTATTCCCGTACCAGTTTCCTCCTCCCCCGTAACCGTAATAACCACCGAATCCATAGTATGGGTATCCATATCCGTATAAGCCATCGTATCCAAAATAACTACCGAAGCCTCCATAAAAACTCCATGGATAATTATTCCATCCAAATCCGAATCCTAGACCCCAACCAAATCCACCATAACTATATGGGCTATAATTGTAATCCCACCAATATGGATTTGTCCAGGTTGGCGTTACGTAAGCATATGAATCGTCAACATATATATTCCAGTCATTATTATTCAGAAAATAAATATCGTTATAAGCCGGACTTCCAATGAAAATTGTATATTTGGGATTATGAAAGCGACGAATGCGTTCGGCATATTCCAAATCGGACTCTGTTCCATTAAAACCATTCAGATAATGACCTTGTTCCTGATTGCCTTTTAGGCTATCGATAGCTTCTCCCATTGCATTTTCCGTAACATAAATAGTGTCATGAATAATCGATGGATCTGTTTTTATGTTACTGGTTTGTTTTCTGGTATTTGCTATTTTATCGCCAGCCTGACCAACTACATAAACCGTATCATGGATTGCCGCTGGTTTAGAAGCCGTACGTTCTGTAAATACAATCTCCTTAGCGCCATTTTTGTAATTTGGCTTTTGTTTAGTGCTAATTATTTGATTACCTGAAATTGTATTTTTAGTATCGCTTGGTTTAAAATAAACATCGTCGACAATCGTAGCTTGATTTTGTCCAATTCCTGCAAGTGGAAAAAGCAAACTCAGCATGATAATAAATAAATTGGATCGTTTCATAATAATTCCTCCTATTTTTGAGCCTTTTCAGACCGTTTATTTTGTTCTGGATTAGACAAGAATCGTGCCATTATAGGCATTTGATGATTTGCAAATGTATTAAAAAATAATTAAAAATGCAACATGAATAATCTATAAAAAATATAGTACTTTTGTTGTTCAATTCTGTGGATTAGACAATCTGATTTGGAAAATGTTTAATCGAATCTATCATTTTTTGTGATATTTATCTATTCTTTTATTTAATCATTAATTATAAACTATTTATATGAATTATCTTGAAGTCCATTTTTCTATAGAACCTTATGAAGAATATATTTCTGATGTATTAGCACAGGAACTGGGTGAAATAGGGTTCGATAGTTTTGTGCCTGCAGATGGCACTCTGGATACCTATATCATTGAAAATAATTTTGATGAGTCAGCGCTGAAAAGTTTGTTGTCTGATTTTCCGTTTGAGGCTGCTATTGAATATAAAGTGAACCCAATAGAGTCGAAAAACTGGAATGAAGAGTGGGAAAAGCATTATTTCGAACCGATAGTTATCGGAAAAGATTGTGTTATACATAGTTCGTTTCATAAAGACGTACCAAAAGCAAAATATGATATCGTAATTGATCCTAAAATGGCTTTTGGAACGGGACATCACGAAACAACAAGCCTCGTAATAGGTCAACTCTTGCAAATGGAGCTCAAGGGAAAAACTGTGCTTGATATGGGTTGTGGAACGGCTGTATTAGCTATTTTGGCAGCTATGCGTGGGGCTCACGATTTGGTGGCTATTGATATCGATACATGGTGTACAGATAATTCGATAGAAAATATTGAGATCAATAAAATATCAGGAATTGATGTGCGCCTGGGTGGAGCAGAGTTGCTAAAAGATCTGCACTTTGATATAATTCTGGCAAACATCAACCGGAATATTTTGCTGGCAGACATGGAGCAATATGCTGCTTGTTTATCGAATGGTGGCGAGTTGTATATGAGTGGTTTTTACGTAGAAGACATTCCCTTGATAGAGGCTGAAGCCAATCGAAATGGTTTAGTATTGATTAGTTATACCGAAAAAAATAAATGGGCGGTAGTAAAAACGGTGAAAGAGTAGAACTCCGGACGAGAGGCATATAGTAAAAGGGCTACAAATTTCAGAATTTGCAGCCCTTTTACTATATAGGATAAACCTTACAACTCACTCTTTATATGGTACTAATTCACTTTCTGAATAAGCTCCATACCTGTTTGGATGGCCTTTTCGTTCATGGGTATCAAATGATGATGACGATCCGGTAAAGATTTTTTTAATCCCTTCAATACATTTGCAACCTGAACTATCGGACGGACTTTGAGTAATCCACCCAGAATAATCATATTCATAGTTTTTGCAGCATTGTTTGCGAAAGCGTATTCTGTAGCATCAATGCGGTATATATTGATATCGGTACGTGTGGGAAATTTATGAAATCCGTTTCCATCAAAAATCAAGGTTCCACCCGGTTTTACTTTGCTTTCAAATCGTTCCAAGGATGGTTGATTTAAAACAATGGCTGTGTCGTAGGTGTTAAGTACAGGGGAACTGATTCGTTCGTCACTCAGGATGACTGTAACATTGGCAGTTCCACCACGTTGTTCTGGTCCGTACGAAGGCATCCAACTGACTTCCTGACCTTGCATTAGTCCGGAATAAGCCAGAATTTTACCCATTGAAAGGACTCCTTGTCCACCAAATCCGGCTATAATTATTTCTTCTTTCATGTGTGTCTTTTGTTATTGGTTAATAATCCCATTTAAGGAAGTAGAAACTATTCGTTTTTTAAATCGCCAAGTGGATAAGCCGGGAACATATTCTCAACCATCCAGTCGTTTGATGCAACAGGAGATAACTTCCATCCCGAGTTGCAAGTAGAAACGATTTCAACTACTGAAGTACCTTTACCTTCCATGGAATTTTCGAATGCCTTACGAATGGCCTTTTTGGCCTTGCGCACGTTGGCAACTGTGTGCACGCTGTGACGGGTAACATAACAAGTTCCGGGGAGCTCAGCCAGCAGTTTGGTAATGTTGAGTGGATATCCGTTTAAAGCAATGTTACGACCGTTAGGCGTTGTTGCTGATTTCATTCCTTCAAGCGTAGTTGGAGCCATTTGCCCACCGGTCATACCATAAATACCATTGTTGATGAAAATAATGGTGATGTTTTCCCCACGATTGGCTGCGTGGATGGTTTCGGCAGTACCGATTGCTGCAAGGTCACCATCTCCCTGGTAGGTGAATACCAAGCGGTCGGGTAAAAGGCGTTTTATTGCCGTAGCCAATGCCGGCGCACGACCGTGAGCGGCCTGCTGCCAGTCGATATCAAGATATTTATATGCAAAAACAGCACAGCCAACTGGTGCAATACCAATAGTTTTTTCTTGAAAATCCATTTCTTCAATAACTTCGGCAATGAGTTTGTGAACCACGCCATGACTACATCCCGGGCAATAATGCATAGGGGTGTCATTCATCACTTTCGTTTTAGTGTAAACTAAGTTTGCAGGGTCTATTATTTCGTTTGTAGTCATAATATTTCAGTTATCAGTTATCAGTTATCGGTTTGCAATAAAAAATCACAGTGCATACCAATAAATAAATAGCCATTATTATTTAATCACGATTTTATCTTTCAATGCTTTTAATACTTCATCCGGTGAAGGAACGATACCGCCTAAACGTCCGTAGAATTCTACGGGGATGCGACCATTTACAGCCAGGCGAACGTCGTCAACCATTTGACCCGCACTCATCTCTACTGTTAGCATAGCTTTTATTCTATCGGCATAATTGCTGATAGCTGTAGTTGGGAATGGAAATAGGGTGATGGGGCGTAATAATCCGGCTTTGATACCTTCGACACGAGCCATTTCCACTGCTTTTTGGCAAACACGCGCAGTAGTTCCGAATGCTATAATAATGTATTCGGCATCTTCGCACGAAAATTCTTCGAACAAAACTTCGTTATCTTCTATATCCCGGTATTTTTTCTGTAACCGCAGATTAATAGCTTCCATCTGTTCCGCTTGCAGACACAAAGAGGTGATTATATTTGGTTTGCGATCGGCGGTTTTACCTAAGGTTGCCCATGGACATTTTTCCCGAATTTCAGCTTCGGTCATACGCGGCTGGAAGGGTGGTAGAATTACTTTTTCCATCATCTGTCCGATAACGCCGTCGGCAAGTATCAGAGACGGGGTAGAATATTTAAATGCCAGTTCGAATGCCAGTACCGTGTAATCAGCCATTTCCTGTACGGAAGCGGGAGCGAGCGTAATCAGTTTGTAATCGCCATGGCCACCACCTTTAACCGACTGATAATAATCTGCCTGACTTGGTTGAATAGTTCCCAGCCCAGGTCCGCCGCGCATTACATTGACAATTACACAGGGTAATTCGGCGCAAGCAATATAGGAAATTCCTTCCTGCATTAAACTGATACCGGGACTTGAAGAACTGGTCATCGATTTTTTGCCACATCCGGCAGCGCCATACACCATATTGATAGAAGCAGTTTCGCTTTCGGCTTGCAACACTACCATTCCGGTAGTATTCCAGGGTTCAAGTTCCATCAGCGTTTCCATAATTTCGGATTGCGGAGTGATGGGATAACCGAAATAGCCATCGCATCCGCATCGGACAGCTGCATGGGCTATGGCCTCGTTACCCTTCATCAGTCTGACTTCTTTAACAGTATGCTTTTTTGAATCATTCATGTTTTCTCAGTTTTAATTTGAAAGATACTCTTTAGAGTTTAACTTTATATACAGTGATACATGCGTCAGGACAAACATACGCACATGCTGCACAACCCACGCATGAGTCAGGATCGGACATGTGAGAAAAATTGTATCCTTTATCATTTGCTTCTTTTGAAAGTGATAATACCTTTGATGGACATGCTACTACACATAAATTGCAGCCTTTACAACGCTCAACATTGACTACTATCGCTCCTTTAATTTTTGCCATTATGTTATGATTTAAAATTGACATACAAATATAACTAAAATTGCCCTAGATAGGCTGTTATAAATTTATTTTTATTATTTGTTTGTTCTTGAAGTATTCGGTTTTGCCTGATAATAGCGAATTATATTACATATTATCACAAAAGGCTGCTTTATTCAAAGTGATTGTCCAAAAATAATGTAAGTTTAGCAATCAAAATACTTGATTATCGTGTTTAATAACATAAAATATCGCCATTTCCCCGATTGAAAAAGAGTTTGCTTTCAATTTCGTACTCTGGCAATATGTTTTCATGCCAACCGGACGTTTATATACATTCTCATTCTCCCCTCGGAGTATCCTCGTATGTTTCCGCTGCAAAGTAACTACCATTTCCCATAACCATCCAAATTACAGGGATATTTATCGTCCGGTTTGGTGCGAAATGTTGATATCTGGGACCAAAATTGCCATATAGGGACAATTTGCAGGCTCAATATTTCGAAAATGGGTGAGTTTATTTGTAAAATAGTGAGCAAAAACCGGAATACAGGAGCGATTATCCTACCATTTCGAATAGGGCAGCTTCGTCAGGCAGGAATTGTAATACCGCCGATCGCCGGTGACTTCTTTGCCGAGCCATTCGGGTTTGATAAAACTTTCGGTTTCATCTTTCAGTTCTACTTCGGCCAGGGTGAGTCCGCTGTTTTCTCCATAAAACTCATCCACCTCAAAAATGTGGTTTCCTACCGGAATTTCGTACCGTGTTTTGTCTATGGCACCCGGTTCGCAGAGCAGCAACAGTTCTTCGGCTTCATTGACCGGAATTTCTTTTTCCCATTCGTAACGACTCAATCCTGATTCATTGCTCTTGCCTTTGATAGTGATATAGGCCTTTTCGCCTTTGATGCGGATACGTACCGTTCGGCCGGTGACTGATGACAAGTAGGCCTGCACGATACGGAATGACCGCACGGCCTGCGATTTATATTCGCCTTTAACGAGAAATTTTCGTTCGATTTCTTGTGACATTTTAAAAGGATGTAACGCGGATGAACGCTGATATAGCGGATGAAAAAACGGATTTTAAAACACTTACGTGTTTGATTCTTTTATGCGTCTATTCAGTATTCAATCTTTGTTGGTTATTTGAGTTTCTTATATTTGTTCATGAAAACTTTTCGTTTGTATTCAGCTTCTTTTCCAAAATTAAGTAGTAATCCTAGTTCTATTTCGGTAGCTTTTAAATAATTTATAAGTTGACATTCGTGCTCTTCCAATAAACATGCTGATGCTTTAAGCTCTATAAGAATTAAGTTGTTTACAATAATATCAGCATAATATTCACCAACAATCTTACTCTCATAATATACCTTTATAGGAAACTGGCATTTGACGTCCAATCCATTTTGCTGTAACTCCAGAGCAAATGCATTTTCATAAACTTTCTCTAAAAATCCATATCCAAGAGTATTGTAAACTTTATAATAGCATTTGATTATCTTTTCCGTGATTTCTTTATGAAGTAGATCCATGATATTAAGTATTAGCTGCTAATAATCAATTTCGATTTATCGAAATTTAAAATCCGTATTCATCCGCTATATCAGCGAAGATCCGCGTTCTATTCCTATAGTTACCGATTACAAACTCCAACATACGGACAATACTGACAGACTTTTACATTATCGGTTTGTACGAAAGGGATATTGGGATTAAAAAGTTCTTCCAGACAGGCTGTAAGATGTCCGCAGAATTCGTCTTCGTAGGTTTTAAAGTTGGTGACAGTTTCGTTGATGTTTCGTTCCGGTTTATAATGGAGCCCGGTGTTGAAGTCGTCTTTAAACACATCGCGCATATAATAAATTCCGGGGGTAATGGTTTTGCCCTGTGCTTTATTTTCATACAAAATGCCGTAGAGGAAAGTCTGCAACACGTATTTCGGTCGTTTTTCCTTGTTATGCTCAAATACTTCGTCAAGGCTTTTAAAGTCGAGCGAGCCACTTCCTGTTTTATAGTCGAGGATGCGGAGTTGTCCGTCTTTTTCGTCGATGCGGTCGATGAAGCCTTTGATATTTACCCGATGATTTTGAATGGGGTATTCTATTTTGCAACGCTCCTCGGAACCGATATAGCGGAAAGGAGCATGCTGCTTATCGGTACGCAACACCTGCAGAATGTATTTCCGGATGACGTGCGCAATGAGCAGGTTGTTTCCTTCTAGGGGAACGATGGCATTGTTTTTCTTTTTGAAATATTTTGTGGCAAAGGCCCGGGCAATCTCCTGATCGATGTGGAGAGTGTTTTTAATCAGTTGGTCAAAATCGTCCGATTGTATGATCTGCCCTTTAAACGGTTCGTACAAATATTCCATCACGGCATGAAACAGAGTTCCGAACATGCTGTCTTCGATGGTTTCCTTCACTTCGTCGGCTTGCTCCACATTTTCCACGCGGGTGAGGTAGAATTGCAACGGACAATCGATGTAGGTGTTGATAGAACTGGCCGAAAGTGCCGGACTGTATTCTTCGGTAGAGGTGAACCGAAGCAGTTTCTCCATCACAGCGGCTGTTTTGTCTATCTGAATGGCCTGCGGATTGTCGAAACCAATGTCGAACGAGATGGTTTTCTTTTGCACCTTTACCCCGTAGTGGTAATGCAATTGGTGCATGAAGCGGCTGACTTCGCCCGTTTGCATGCCTTCGGTACGCGAGTCGTACAAAAAGTAAATACGTTTGGCCCGGTGAATTAGCCGGTAAAAGTTATAGGCCGTGATGGCATCCTGATGCTCGGTGGTAGGGAGTTCGAACCCCCGGCGCAGATTATAGGGAATAAAACTGTTGCTGCTGCTTCTGGTTGGGAAAACGCCTTCGTTGAACGATGTGATGATGAGGTTTTCGAAGTCCAGCCCACGCGTTTCGAGCACACCCATTATTTGTAAGCCGTCCAGCGGTTCGCCTACAAAGGGGATGGTGATGCCGGAGGTCAGTTGGCGAGTCAGGCGCACCAGCGTGTCCATACTCATGTTCACATCCATAGGCTTGGCCTTCATGATGTCGGCCATGCGGTTGATGGTGACATAATATTGGTACAGAAAGTCGCACTCCAGTTGATAGTTGTGTTCCTCGCCGGAGGCTTGCTGCCAGCCGTTTTGCAGGGTGCGCAAAATGTGGAGCAGATAAGGCAGAAAGGTCTGTGTGTCGGTTTGTGGCACAAAGATGGTAGCCAGCAGTTCGTTTCGTTTTAATTCATCGGCATCGATATAAATCCAGTTATTCTCCGCCATTTGGTGCGTGATGCGGTTGGCCTCGTCACCGCAAAGCAGGGCGATATACTGGTGATTCAGGATGTTGGAAACCGTTTGATGATAAAATGAGATGCGGTCGCCGGAGGTGTGCATGCGGCGTTGTAGCTCAAAAATATGTTCGATAAGTCCCGATACGGGTGTGGATTTTAGCGGAAAACCCATAGTGACATTCACCTTGCCAATTTGCGCCGGCAGTGAGTGGAGTAGGGGGACAAGCAGACTTTCGTCGGGCAACACGACGGCGGTGTTTATCCAAGAAGTTGAAAGTTCTTCGGGAATGTCTGAATTTCGGTTTTGATTTTCCGTTGGGTATAATTTATTCAGAATGGAATATACCTGTTTGGTTTGCCCTACAGCCGAGGGCACGGCAATGAGTTCTATTTCTTTTCCCTGCAAGGACTCAACATCGGCATCTATCTCATATTTCGAAGGGAAAAGATGGATGTTTTCGGCATAAAAACGCGAAGCCTGATTGTCGGCATCGCGCAGTTCGGCAGCATCGTAGTCCCAATAAAAATCGGCCTGATCGCGTTTTTGCAGTTCGGCCATCAAGGTCCGTTCGCAGGGGTTGAGGGCATTGAACCCGATAAACACAAACTGCTTGCCTTCCAACTCGGGTACAGGCTCCTTGGCACGCAGGTGGTCGGCTACATCGCGGCAAATCATGCCTTCGGTACCGGTGTTTTCGGCTATCAGCTCGGCGCGGAATTGCTCGTAGACGGGCAACAGAATTTTCCACGTGGCAATGAAGTCTTCCTGCGACTTGCCCTCGGTGACGGGCACGAAATTGCTCCAGAACTGGCGGATGGCTTCCACCTGTTTCTCGGAGAAAATATTGAACATTTGGTCGATTTGCTTCAGCTCGGTGATGTTGGTAAACAGCTGACGGGCATCTACGCGGTATTTATCCACATCGTCGAAATCGGACAGCAGCATTTCACCCCAAAACACAAAGGAGTCGAAGCTCTCGTCGCTTCCGCTTTGTTCAATGTAGATGCGATAAAGCCGAAACAGGTTGCTCAGCCGGTCGGCAGTTTGCCAGTGCGACGCCATGGAGAAACATTCGTTGATGGTGAATATCTCGGGGGAAAAAATGGGTTTAGCAGCTATCTGAGAGATATAGCGCTGGAAAAACAGCCCCGCACGCCGATTGGGAAAAACAAAGGTCAAATCGCTGATTGACTCTTTGCACTGGGAATAATACGTTTGCGCTATGCGGTAGAGAAAAGAATTCATAGAAATTGGATGGATTTACAATTGACAAATTTACGATTTACAATTGAATTATACAATTTACGGAAATAGGGTATTGGTGAATTTTGGTGGGAGGGTATGTTGCCCCTTCAGGGCGCCGTGTTATATATGTTTTCATTTACCCAGGGCGTCGTCCTTTCGGGACGTTGCCATTGGGCTATGTTATTCTGGGCTTTCAGCCCAAAGATGTGCAAGGGAATATTGGCAGCAAAAACCTAATAAACGATTTTGAGTTAGAAAACAAAATAATTTATTTAGCAATCTTCTGTATGAGATCTTCAGGCTGAAAGCCTATCATATCTCAGCCCAATGGCAAAGTCCTGAAAGGACGACGCCTTGGGTAAATAATAATGACGCCACGTTGGATAAATTGATAAATCAATCGCCTGTGCCCTGAAAGGGCAACATAGATTATGTCCACAAATAATCTTCATTATAATCCACATCATTTTCTTTAAGAAACCGGATATATTCATCCTGAAATGATTGTGTCTGGTGGTGGATCTTTTGATTCTTAATATATTTCTTTACAATATCAACTTTTGATTGGCTAACAGAATATCCGGCATAACCTCCTTGCCAGGCAAACTCCCGATAATGCGGTCCGAATGTTTTAATCCATCTGCTGCTATTGGTTTTTATATCTTCCAACAATGTTGCTAACGCTATGTTTTTCGACATTATACATAAGATATGGATATGATTTTCAGTTCCATTTATGATGATTGGTATTGATTTGGATAGTTTAATTGTTCCACCCATATAGGCATACAATTTTTTTTCATCTTGTGGGCTAATCAAACATGCGTCGTTTTTCACATGAAAAATAGCATGTATATACAATTTTGATAATGACTGTGACATAATTCTTCCCGTTTTTATGCTGCCCCTTCAGGGCGTCGTGTTATAACGTTCTCATTTACCCAAGGCGTTGCCCCTTCGGGACGCTGCCATTGGGCTGGTTTATTCCGGGCTTTCAGCCCAAAGATGTGCGAGGAAATATTGGCAACAAAAATCTAATAAACGATTCTGAGTTAGAAAACCATATAATTGGTTTAGCAATCTTCTGTATAAGATCTTCAGGTTGAAAGCCTATTATAACTTAGCCCAATGGCAACGTCCTGAAAGGATAACGCCTTGGGCTAAGATACCAATAAACCAATATATTCAAAAGCCTTACTTAGTTGTAGTTTCGGGGGTGTCATCATCGCTTTTGCGTCCACGACGGGCAGCCAGCAGATCTTTGTAATATTTGACGTAATAATTCACCTTGTCGATAAAGTCGGTATAATCGGCATCGCCATTGATCAGTGCCAGTGCATTGATTTGTTCAACAATAGCTTCGTACGCATCGTCAACCACTGCGCGTGCTGCTTTTACATTACCACTAATCGTAGCTGCTTTTTCGTTGGCACGATCGCCAAAACGAATCAGAAAATCTTCGTTAGCAGCATCCTGTTTAGCCAAAGAGTTTGTTCCGCCAATAGTAGTCAGGTCAGCAGCATATTCAGTGTTTAGTTTTTTATTGCGGGTATTGTAAGCCTTAGTTTTATCGCTGTAAGAAAGCTTACGTATTTGCTTGTTCTGCTTTAATATACGATCAATACGGTCGGCAGCTTCGCGCACCAATGGATCGGAATCGATGGTTTTAGACTCCACCAGCAAGTCGAAACTCCGATCGAGCTGATCGCGATATTTATCGGCTTCTGTAATGCTTTTTGTAAACACACTACCTGCATCTACTGCCATAGCAGCCTCTTCGGCAGCAATTCCGGCTTCGTAAGCGGGGATCAGTTTAATTATACCGAGCTTAATTGCAGCGTCCAGCATAATCAGTTTGTGTACATTGTTGTGAAAGAGAGCATGCTCATCGTTGTGAGTGGAATGCAAATCGAAAAACAAAATTTTTCTCATAAAAAAATAGATTTTAATTCAACAATTATTTTAATTCAATTCATCCGGTTAAAGATGAAAAGTTCGTTAGGTCGATTTATTCGTGTCCGGATAACCGGCTTGCTCTTTTTTATTTTAATTTATCCCGTCCGAAGTTCGGCTGGCATGAATCCGGTGAGATTTGCCTCGTCCGAAGTTCGGCTAGCATGAATCCGATGGGATTTGCCCCGTCCGAAGTTCGGCTAGCATAAATCCAATGGGATTCGCCCCGTCCGAAGTTCGGACGGTATAATTTGCAGTGAATTGTTCGGGCCCGGAGTTTCGGAGGCCTTGGATAAGGTTTAAAAGAACTTTTTTTTTGAGGCTAAAGCTCACATTTCGAGGGCAAATATAATAGATAGTTTTGAAATAATTATGTGTGTAAATATTTTTTTTTGAAATAATTTATAAAAATCCCCTAAAAGTGGGATAAAAAGGCTATTTTATAGCTTTTTTTTGGGATGCATTATCAGTGATTAGAATCTCGTATCTACTTCTATACAGAAATATATAAAAAAGAAAGCACAACTTTTCGCGGGTACTAAAGCCCCGAAAAAGTTGTGCTATTTTCTTTTTGGTTTAAAATATTACCAGATCTTTACCAGCTGATCGTCAGATCGCCACATTTTATCGCCCTTCTTGATGCCGAAGGTACTGAAAAATTCGGGCATGTTAGACAGTGGTGCGATGACGCGCCATTTGGCCGGTGCGTGCTCGTTACTTTTTATCTGGTTGGCTACGGCTTCGGGGCGCATATTCACCATCCAGGCCAGGGCATACCCCAGAAAGAAACGTTGATTTGGATTGAGTTTGGCTATTATTTCGTTATTCTTAAACTGTTTTGTTTTTTTGAATGCTTCGTAACCCATGATTACGCCACCCAGGTCGGCAATATTTTCGCCCTGTGTGAGTTCACCGTTTACATGCAAACCGTAAACATCCACATAATCGTTGAATTGTTTTACTATTCTTTTGGTTTTTTCGGTAAACTTCTTGCTGTCTTCGGGTGTCCACCAGTTGCTCAGGTTGCCCAGTTCGTTGTATTTACAACCCTGATCGTCGAATCCGTGTGTAATTTCGTGTCCGAACGTTCCACCAATGATGGAATACAACAGCGCGTCGTCGGCCATTTTGCCTTCGTAGCCCGGAACGATAATATTACATCCGGGAATCACAATTTCGTTGTTCGACGGGTTGTAATAAGCGTTGTAGGTCTGTGGCTGCATGTCCCATTCGGTGCGATACACCGGTTTGCCGTATTTCTGTATCATGTGGTTGAAGCCCCAGCGGTTGGCACTCATCATATTTTTCACATACGAAGTGCGGCTTATCTGCATTGAGCTAAGGTCTTTCCATTTGTCGGGGTAACCCACTTTCATAATAACGGCATCCAGTTTTTTCAACGCTTTTTCTTTGGTCGTGG
>JAATGT010000066.1 GCA_015654525.1 Bacteroidales bacterium | reverse complement strand
TTAAAGACCTAAACCAAATCAGTGATTTCTTCACCAATACAATACAAAATATGAATGTTGATATAATCAAATCAATCTGTTCTTTCAATTATATCAATTTAGATTCTTTTTGGTCTATTTAAATATTCATTATCGTATAAGTTATCGTGCAGCAAGAGACAGCCAAGTTTACTTCTATCGAACGACAGGTAAATGAAAGGCGGGGAAAGCTATACCTTGATTTTTTACAGAACCGACCGCAGGCGACACTTGCAGCGCCTTATTTTGTCCGTCCGAAACCGAATGCAACTGTTTCCATGCCTCTCCATTGGGATGAGATAAAGCACGGTTTGAAGATTAAGGACTTTACATTAAATAATGTTCCTGCCTTGTTGTATGAAAGAGGCGACTTATTTAAAGATATTTTGGGCAAAGGGATAGATATGATAAAAGTTCTTAAGGCCTTACAAAACCGTAAAAATCCGGAGATCTGAAAACTCGTATATTCAATAGATCGCATATAGATAAGTTCTTTTCTTATATTTTGTCCGTTTTTACCGCAAGGTGTGGGATAACGATAACAAATTAATGTGTTTCAATTATGGAAAAACAGAGAAAAAAAGTTTTACTAGCAGCCACTAATGTAAGCACATCCAAAATGGTTGCGTCATTATCCTGTATAAAAATTATACCCATAATCCATTTTTGATATTTATTTAAATTTACAGTTTATTTAAATTTATAGTTTTTTAGCAGATTTAGTACTTCCGGAAACTCTAATTCAAACTCAGGTAGCCATAGTAAGGTCAATTTGGCCTTTTGATCGATATTATCCAGTTCGATGATCTTAATATCGGAATAACCATAAAGTCCATATGCTGGTTCAATAGTTATACCAACACGACCCTGAACTAATCTGATTCCGGTGTTAGCATAAGGAGTTTCGTGTATGATCTTTGGTGAAAAGCCTGCATCGGTAAAAATTGATTCAATGACCCCGACGTATAACGTACCTTCTGTTTTTGGCGGAAGAACAAATGCTTCTTGTGATAGCTGCGAAACACTTTCAAAATTAGATTGATCTAAAGGATGATTTACTGGAAGAACAACTGCGAAGTTTCCTTCAATAAGAATTTTGCTTTCGAATTCAGGACTTATAATCGGGTTTGGAGAAATACTTAAATCTATTTCTCGGTTTTTAAGTGCCGAATCCTGGCGGGTATTCGTCATTTCCAGTAATATTGTTTTAAGATCAGGATATCGTTGTTTGAGCGTATATATCAATTTAGGTAAAAAGGATTGCATAGCCGAATGGGTATAACCGATGCGTATTTCTCCTGCTTCCCCTTTATGTAACTGTTGAGCCCTGCCCAAAGCATAATCAAACTGGTTTATGGTTTTCATTAATTCCTGCCTGAAATAACGGCCAGCGGGGGTTAATTGCACATTGCGTTTGTCCCTTTTAAAAAGAGTTACTGCCATTTCCTCTTCAAGCTGCTTGATCTGTTTACTCAATGCGGATTGTACAATGAAAGATTTTTCTGATGCTTTCGTAAAATTCAATGTTTCCGACAGAATTAAAAAATTCCTGAGGGTTTGGATTTCCATATTAATTCTATTTTGGAATAAATATATGAAAAATAATCACTTTTATTCATAAAAAATCCGTGCTAAATTTACATCAAATTAAAAATAGAAATTATGACAGATTTAATTGTTAATAGTTATTCTGCTTCGGTATTTAGTAAAGATGCCAATGCGATAGTGGACCTGATATCTGAACATTTGAACAATTCTTCTACAACAAAAACATTGGAATGGATGACTCCTGAAGAGCAACTTGAATTTTGGAAGAAGGATTTTAATTCCGTATCAAATACCGATCCGTTAACACTTTTCTCCTCGGTAATCAAACATTCAATAAACATTCATAATCCTAAATACTTAGGCCATCAGGTCTCGGCCAGTCTACCACTTACTGTAATCAGTTCTGCTGTAATTGCTTATCTGAACCAGAGCCTACCAGTTTATGAAATGGGAATGGTAGGCAATGCCCTGGAAAAAATTATAACCGGTCATCTTATAAAAAAATTAAAATTTGGAGAGGAAGCATCCGGTATCATAACCTCAGGAGGGACAATGGCAAATCTTACAGCATTGCTTAGTGCCCGTTCTGATTTTGACGAAAAAGATTATCATAACCTGGTGGTCTTTGTTTCTGGTGAAGCTCACTATAGCATTGAACGTGCCGCCAAAATCATGGGATTACCCGTGTCTAACGTTATTAAAGTCCCAGTTGATGATAATTTTCAATTAAAAACAGAATTACTTGATGATTTATATGAAAAAAGTGTATCAGCGGGTAAAAAAGTACTTTGCATTGTAGGCTGTGCCTGCTCTACGGCACTTGGAGTATATGATGATTTAAATGCAATTGGAAATTGGGCCCACAAAAATAAGGTATGGTTCCATGTGGATGGTGCACATGGTGCCGCAGTGGTATATTCTCCGAAATACGAAGCATTGCTAAATGGTATTGATAAAGCAGACTCTGTTATTCTGGACTTCCATAAATTATTAATGGTATCTTCGGTATCTACGGCACTACTCTATAAAAACGGAGTTTATGCAAAAAAGACATTTGCTCAAAAGGCTGATTATCTTTTTGGAGGACAAGAACAGGATGATTGGTATAATTCTGGGAAAACCACGTTTGAATGTACTAAACCAATGCACATACTGAATACCTATGCCATTTTACGCATATACGGTGAAACTATTTATGAGCAAAACATCGATAGATTATATGGATTAGCTGAAGAATTTGCCAACATTATTCAAGACAACGGAAATTTCGAATTGGCCATACGCCCACAAAGTAATATTGTTTGTTTTAGATGTAAGGAAGTTGAAAATTCAGATGAAATCAATAGGGATATCGCAGAAAAATTGTTGCATGATGGTACTTTCTTTATCGTTAGCACTGTGATCAAAGGGGAATTTTGGTTTAGAGTATCAATACAAAATCCGCTAACGACCATTGATGACCTAAAAGCTCTGCTAGATCATATATGGAAAATCCGCAAAGAAATTAGCTAGCTTAAGTCCGATATCCTTATTTTTAATTGAATTTCAATAACTCCTGAGTCCACTAAATATACTATCAAACACCAATTCAAAAAGTCAGAAACAACAACTAATTCAGATTTACAAGTCCATATGGATTCCCTTTTGTATATTCTTATTACAATATTTTACGATCTCATTCATTGGACATGGCAATTTCATAATTTTATAAACCATTTCAATGTTATTAGCCGGATCAAATTCTGTACGGAGACAAAAAACGTAAAAAAAACATGCATAATTGAATAACATTTCATACACATTGACTTGCTTTACATCTAAATTTATCCTACACATAGACGAGGTCAGTGATTCCAATGGCACTTTCGCTTTGGATATATATCTTCCTATCAGGCAATGCATGCTTGCTTCGGGGTCGTTCATAAGAAATGCTGCTATTGGTAATGTTTTACTTAAAGCGCCGAACCAATTTATTGTTTTTATATCCGGCCATTGATGACTTTATACATACCCTTTGCCGGCTTCCTTCTCAAATAACACAGCAACTCCCAAAGAAAACCTTTCAATTAATTGTGGGAAATGCTGCAAACACAATAATTGATCATCAATAGCAGTTGTGGCAGTATATTTCAAATAATGTTTTGTAACGAAAACTTCAATATTTAGAGATGGGTTAGCAATTAATTGTTGATAAAACCAATACTCGTGCTTTTGGTATCTGCAGTCATTTTTAATGAATAAACTATAAGTAGGGCCCATACTTTCTGAAGTACTTATAAATTACAAAATATCTTACGGAATTCTAAAGCAAATAGTTCTCATAGAAAAGAGAACCTTTATTAATAAATTCGCTTATAAAAATTTTAATTCACCTTTCAAAAATCAACTTTTACATATCCTTCGCCGACTGATACTGAACTTGCACCCTCTATTTGAACATTCACGCCGTTTACGATTAATTTGAACGCTTCTTTCATCGCAATTACTTTTGTGGATGTTACTGGTGTTGTAATGTATATAGCCTTTGATTTCTTAATTGTTTCAGGTTTAGCCACAGTCTCTTTCGTTGGCGCCGCATTTTTGGAAGGCAGCCCTGTGGCAGCCCTGTAAGCAAATTTTTCTTTTTCAGTTCAGCTTTGTGATAATGGATATTAGCGAGCGTTACTCCAAGTCTTTCATGAATTGATTTTGGAGTATCACCCATCTTCATCCCGGTAAAAGAACCATGGCGAAACGGTATCATCGAAAAATTTAATGACACCTATCAAAAGCGATTCCTAAGAGCTTATACTTTTGAAAATTTGAATGATTTATCCGTACAGGAAAAAGCATTCATTACGTTTCACAACAGCCATCACCGTTACAGTTCGCAACAGCATAAAACACCCGATGAGATGCAGGCATTAGCCTTAAAACCCATACGCTACAAAGGAAATACCCATTTGCCGGATATGGATGGCAAAGTACATATACCGCTTCGCGGCGGTTGCGTATATTATATCCGCTACATCCGAAGTGATTTGAAACTTCACTTGCCTAATGAGTGTTTTATCCTGCACGAACGCTTTAAGTACAGCTATGTGGTGGCCGAAGTAAATATAGAAAATCATTGCCTCAATATCCCGAAGAACCATGAAATTGTTCAAACCTTTCCTTATCTGATTACAGCCATTGATTGGTAAAAGCCTGTCTTATGTCAAAGAACTAAAACAAAAAGTGTTACCTATGTTATGCTACAAATCCGACCCTTAAAAACCCTTAAGGGTCAAACTGAAAAATATATATTCTTAACGGTTCTCTAAAAGTGTAACCTATGTTCTGCTATACGACAAATAGTCATTAAGCGGCTAGCTCAATCCAGTTTGCGTAACAGGCAGCCCAAACTAAAAAATGATAACAATATTATTTATGCCAAAGCTATAGCTGTTTTTGTTTGAGCGAAACGTAATTTCGCTTTAAGACATCAATTGCAAAGTTAATAATTATTTATGTGCAACAAAAAAGCCCTCGTATCTTGAGAGCTTTTATATTTATCTTTAGAAATAAGAAATAGATTAATGCTTCATCAGTGTTGCGCTTTTAAGAAGCTCATTTGCCTTTTTTAGTTTATCGGAAAATAAAGAATCTTTGGCAGTGATGCTTTGTTTTATAATGATTACAACAACCTGTTCTTTTGCTCTCACCTTTTTTTGCCCCTGCCTTTTTGGAGTTTATATGTTTTTTTACTGCTTCCATGATTACAAATTTAAGGAATTCTATAAAATAAGGAAACAGATTTTCCCTGTTTTATGTTACAATCTCGGTCGGTGCATACCCGAAGTGCTTTTTGAAAGCGAAAGAAAAATGGGAAAGGTTTTCAAATCCCGA
>JAATGT010000043.1 GCA_015654525.1 Bacteroidales bacterium | reverse complement strand
TCAATCACTCTATTATGAGAGCGATATTCTGGTCTGTCGCAAAGATCATCCGCTGACCCGGATGGATAGCGCGCAACGTATCATCGAAGCGATTCCCCGTATCCCCCGCGTGGTTCGAACCTTTTTCGACGATAAAGAATTCCCTTTGCAAATATTCAATGACACCGTATCCGCCAGCGTGACTAATCTGGAGGCCTCCGCCATGCTGGTGCTGACCGGTCATTATATTGGATTTTTCCCGAACCATTATATTCAGCGCTGGCTGGAAACCGGTGAGTTAGTCTGCCTGATACCGGATAGTATCAGCCGTCAGTCACACTTTGAACTTATCATCCGCGATAAGAAACAATCATTGCCCATCGTTCTGGATGCTTTTTTGCGCTGTGTTTACAGTATCCGGGACGATGTAAAAAAATGTGTAGCACTAAAAAATGCCCGGGCCGCCGATAGCGGACCGCGCGTCATATAACCGGAAGAATAGCGTTATGTTTGACGCAAAACGATCAATAGTACTTTTGTAGGACAAAGTGGATAATCATTTAATGCCGTTTTTATCGTTCCATTATGTGGTTTTGACCACAGAGCTCTATACACCCATTCCCGCTTATGATGATAAAGTTTTTTGTGCAGATATTTCCTAGGCGATGAATAAATAGAAACCAGTTCGTGACACTTAATAAAACAGACATCATAATTTTGGTGTGATAAAAATATTTTCGCAAAGTAATATTTCCATTTCATTAATTATACTTTTTTTATAGATCAGCCGTTAACTTTCAATTTCAATTTCAATTTTATTTTACTTTACATAAACTATTTTCTAATATATTTCAGCCTAGTTAACAGATGCCTTCATGAAATACTTCTGACGATATAAATTGAAATTTTGATAATTATTCGCCAGTAGATCAATTATCAGTCAATTACTGAACATTAATTCATCACATTGGAAGAATTGATCGTTAATAGCAATAGTTACTTGAAAATTGATAGATTTTAACTATCAATAAGGTTTTTACGATCGATATAAACGATTAGAATAATAAATGCTAAGGGCGTTTAATCTAAAGTTAGTTTTTGTGTCGTCTTGGTACCTATAGGCAGTCCATACAAGAATATCTACGAAGTATTAAGATTAAGAATAAAATATATAACTAGTGAGCTACATTTGATGCATTATATTAAATATTGCAAGATTGTTATTATTTGAACTAGGGTGCACAGCTATGGGAATTGTTGCATTGAGTCTTAGTATTTATGTTAACATTTGCATCATTTTTGCAACCTTATCTGTAAGTTTTTTTTTTCTTAGCCGGAATGAAGCCTTTTCATTTGATGCATCATATAGCAAGCGCGTAATATTTGGTGTTGTGGGCGGAGCAATTGCTTTGAGCATTCAACAAATAAATGGCGTTTTGCCAAGAGGTTTCCCCGTTTTTAGTTTCACTGGTTTACCCGTGATATTAACAATAATGATTGGCGGCTGGGTAAGTGGTTTAATATCCCTGACAATAGGTGTCATTAGCATTGATGGGAACATCTATGAAAAGATGGTTTTGGGATTAGTGTCACTAACCCTTTTTCCCATTAAAATATGGCGCAGAACGTCATCGAGAATAGCCATGTTTATTGTATTTGTCATTTTATTCTATAACACTATCACGTTTCATTTTATTAATAACTTACCTCTTAATATAAACTCCCTGATAGTTTATACGCTTTTGGAGTTTCTGTGTTTTTTAATCATTTATTATGCACTGATGGCTCAGAAAGCCTATATCAAAAACAATATAATGATTAAAGATTTTGCCATGATTGACAGCGTCACTAACTTGAATAACCGTAAACGGGTTGATCAAGAAATTGTCCGACTGGCTGCAAAGAAAAACGCATTCGGTGTGGTATTGATCGATCTTGATGATTTCAAACGTGTCAATGATTGTTATGGGCATCTTGTCGGCGATCAATTACTTTATGAAATAGCTGAAGTTTTTAGAGGTACAACGCGAGCTAAGGATTTTGTCGGCCGCTATGGCGGCGAGGAGTTTATCATGTTCATTCAAAATCAGGACCCCGCCGCGGTGCTGTTGGTTTGCCAGCGGATCAGGCAAGCGGTTTCGAAAACGCTATTTCTGGAAAATTCGCAACAGCCATTCAAAATCACTGTCTCTATCGGGGTGAGCATGCATTATGCCGATGAAGATCTTAAGAAGAGTATACATCAGGCCGATCTGGCCCTTTATAAAGCCAAAAAGCAAGGTAAAAACACCGTCGTAATGAACAATTTCGTAACTGCGGCTTCAGATGTTTTGCATAAATAACTGAGAATGCCATTTACACTTATATGCTCCTGATTAAAGTCAGCTGTGAAAATTAAAATCCCATAGTGATATAGATCATTTCAATTTACCTTATGAAAGGATGAAGCGCTGCAATAGCACTATTTTTTTGCAACACCAGGTCAAGCACCTTAAGAGATGACGGTACTTTCATCTCCCCCCGTTAAGCAGCGGCTCATTTCCATTACGATCGACCCATAGGTAGAGCTGAAAAGCGTAATGGTAGATACGGGTGACAGGGGCCATCCCCTACCGCAAGGTTATCCCCTGCAGTCAGTATTCATCGGTCAAAAAACTGTCCGCACCGGACAAGACCCTGCTTTGACTAAACGTCATAATAGCGATTACTCATTATAAAAAATTTTCGGCCGATTCCCGAAATTGT
>JAATGT010000356.1 GCA_015654525.1 Bacteroidales bacterium | reverse complement strand
TTACTACCAAAGCGCTTAAGTTGGAAGTAGAACTGGCTGAAAAGAATGCAGCCGGTATCTTTGAGTGGGAAGTAGAGTAAATTCTCAAGATGCTAACACTAAGACACTAAGAACATAGAGATACACAAGGTTAAACTTTTTGATATTTTATGTCTTTAGAGACATTTTGAAAGTCATTGTGTCTTGTATCTACATTAAGCGATTAGTGCTTCTTTGTGTTCTTAGTGCCTTAGTGGTTGCTCTATTCTTTTTTGATTATTAATGCGAATCAGTAGTTGAAAAAAATAGTCCGTAGGACTTATATATCCATAGAATAAACAGATGTGCATATTTATTGTCCGTAGGACATTTACATTTTGGCTTGTTTATCCCCTACGGGGAATTGGTTGTATTGGTTTTCATTTTCTATTGATATATATTCCCTACGGGAAATAACTCATTATAAAGAATGTGTATGTATACAACTCCTGATTCGTATTATTAGCATAATAAGATTCTATTCAATATGAATCCTAATATAAAAGAACGGATAATTCAGAAATGGATTATCCGTTTTTTATAGATTCCAATTCGATTTATTACCTTTGCACTCAAATTATACAACAGGATGGAGACGATAATAAACGAGCCCAAGAAACTTTATAACGAGCCTATGCATACCTGCGAACATATTCTGAACCAGACTATGGTGCGGATGTTTGGATGCGGGCGTTCGATGAATGCACATATAGAGAAAAAAAAGTCCAAGTGCGATTATATACTCACCGAAGCTCCTACCGATGCTCAGATTGTTGAGTTGACTGAGCGGGTAAATAAGGTTATTGACAGTCATTTGCCGGTTACGATTGATTTCCTGGAGAGGGGCGAGGCGGCTAAGATCGTTGATCTGTCGAAACTCCCTGCCGAGGCTACCGAAACCCTGCGTATTATTCGTGTGGGCGATTATGATACCTGTGCGTGTATCGGTCAGCATGTAAACAATACTTCGGAACTGGGACATTTCGAAATTATCAGTCACGATTTTGAAGACGGGCGCTGGCGTGTTCGATTTAAGATGGTGTAGGGGGTAAGGTGTAAAGTGTAAGGAGTAAGGAGTGAGGAATGAGAAATGATAAGTGAGGAATAAGGAGATGAATTATTGAAAATGACTTATTAAATACCACGATTTTCCTTTTTCTATCTGATTAAAAGAAAACACCACAATCAAATGCCCTGCAAACGCCAAGATTCATAATTCATAGCTCATAACTTATAACTTATAACTCATAATTCATATCTCATAACTATCTCTCGTTTCTCGTAACTAACAACTAAATTCTTGTAACTATATTATGTTTTTCAGACGGTTATTAAAAATCCTGCGGAATCTGTTTCTTCTTTTCATCATTATCAGTATCTGCTGGGTGGTTATTGATCTTTTTACGCCAGTGTTTGTTACACCGCTGATGCTTATCCGTTCGGTGGAATCAATCGCACACGGTAAAATGCCCAAAAATAGTAAAACATGGGTTTCTATTGATGATATTTCGCCTAATATGGCGCAGGCAGTGGTGGCTTCGGAGGATAATTTGTTTCTGACGCATCACGGCTTTTCATTCAACGATATGAGCAGAGCTTTTGAGCATAATTTAAACGGAAAGAAAATCCGGGGAGGAAGCACTATTTCGCAACAAACAGCCAAAAATGTTTTTCTTTTTCCACAGCGGTCTTATATCCGTAAAGGACTGGAAGCCTATTATACTGTGCTGATTGAATTTGCCTGGTCGAAGAAGCGTATTATGGAAGTTTATCTCAACGTCATTGAGATGGGTGACGGTATTTATGGCGTAGAGGCTGCTGCCGAAGAGCATTTTGGTGTACATGCTTCGGAGCTGACAAAATCGCAGGCGGCATTAATAGCAGCTTGTCTGCCTAATCCGCGAAAGTTTGATGCCGGACATCCTTCGGGTTATATCCAGAGGCGGAAATCACAAATAGTAAACCTGATGGGAAAGTTACCACAGGTGAATTTCAATAAACCGGTTGTTCCGGCACAGCATCACCGTAAACATAGAAGAAGATGAATCGTTGTATACAGTATATTGACTGGGGACTGATTGAATATAATGAAGCCTGGGAGAAACAGGAAGCTTTGTTTTCGAATTCCATAAATCGGAAAATGCAGGAACTCCGTACCGACAACTATCTGGTGTTTTGTGAACATCCGCATGTGTACACCCTGGGTAAAAGTGGCGATGAACAGAATATGCTGCTGAACTACATTCAGCTTCAGGCAAAAGATGCCAGTTTTGTTCATACCAACAGGGGAGGGGATATAACCTATCACGGTCCCGGTCAGGTGGTGGGATATCCCATCTTCGATCTGGCTAATTTCAATTCGGGCCTGAAACAATATATACACAGCATTGAGGAAGCTATTATCAATACACTTGCGTTGTATAATATTCCTACCACCCGACTGGAAGGTGCCACGGGTGTCTGGCTGGATGTGGGTTTACCTACTTGCCGGAAGATCTGCGCCATCGGTGTTCGCAGTTCGCGTTATGTGACTATGCATGGCTTTGCGTTAAATGTAAATACGCAGCTGGAATACTTTAATTATATCAATCCTTGTGGGTTTGTCGACAAAGGAGTTACTTCAATGGAAAAAGAACTCGGACACCAGGTGGATATGGAAGAGTTGAAAGTCCGGTTGCTAAAAGCAATTGAAGAGCAGTTTGCCGGAGTGTTTATTATAAGCCGGAAATAAACCGGACAAGGGGATAAGACAAAGAATCTAATGTTGTGTTTCTGTAGACTTAGTACGTGTCACAAGTTAGTGTGTCTGAAAGAAATTCCGTCTTAATTGCCCCCAACCCTCTTCGTTTATAATCGGAAGAGGGTTAGGAGAGTGCAATATGTGCGAAAAGAATCAACAGTTGCAGACTGCAAAAGTCCCCTTTAGGGGATTTAGGGGCGGTTTTCAACTGTGCCTTCTGCCCCAAGCCCCTCCCGATATGATCGGGATAAATGGCAGGGATGTTAAATGATATAGCCTCTGAAAATAGGAATAGTGTATTAGCACTAATACTTATATTCACTCCGGAAAATAATTTATTAGAAGTAAAATATATTTGTCTTCAACTCCTGATTCACATTGTTTACGTATAACTACTATATCTTTCTTTGCGACAGTCAGCAAAATTTGTGTTCAAAACAGTCAAGCTATAAACACAAAAACACCTTCTTCAGCGCCGAAAAATCGGTTTAGCCGAAGAAGGTGTTTTTATAATTTGTTTTCTGTACTGTTACGCTATCGCATCAGCCAATACGTTGGCCAGTGGTGTTGTGGGGCGACCAATCAGTTTGGACAATACCTTGCTGTCGTCGAACAAACCTCCTTTGGAAGCACCTGTGTCGGAGTCGGCCAACATCTGTGCCAGACCTTCGGGCAAACCGAAACTTTTCAGGATACCGGCATATTCATCTTCGGTCAGATTGTTGTACGGAATTGTTTTGCCTGTCTGGCGCGAAATCTCAGCTGTCAGTTCCGTCAATGTATACGCTGCATCTCCGGATAGTTCGTAGGTTTTGTTTTCATGGCCTGCACCTGCCAATACCACAGCGGCTGCTTCGGCATAATCGGCACGCGCTGCTGAAGCAATTTTACCTTCTCCTGCTGCTCCGATAAAAGCACCTGCACCAATGGCACCTTTAGCCGAACCGGTATAGTTTTCAGTATACCAACCGTTACGTAGAATAGTATATGCCAATCCCGATGCTTTTAGAATTTTTTCGGTAGCCAGATGTTCTCCGGCCAGTCCAAGCGAAGAAGTATCGGCATGCAAAATGCTGGTATAAACAAATTGTTTCACACCGGCTTGTTTAGCAGCTTCAATAACGGCTTTATGCTGCGGCAGGCGCTGACCAATTTCATTTCCCGAAATCAATAATAATTTATCGATCCCTTTCAGTGAATCTACTAAACCTTCCGGTTTTGTATAATCAAATGCACGTGCTTCCACACCCAACTCTGCAGCCTTTTCGGGTGTACGTACCAATGCCACTATGCTGTCTACCGACACTTTTGCTTTCAGTTTTTCTACTACAAGGCGACCCAACTGTCCGGTCGCTCCGGTTACTCCGATTTTCATGTTTTTGTTTCCTTTCTTATTATATTGTATTAATTGTGAATTATCAATTATGAACTGTTTTAAAACAATTCTTGCTCGATTTTGATGAATTTATTACCGTTAAATAACAGTTTGCCGCAACAAGCACCGCAACAAGTAATTGATATTATCCTTACTTTTGTTACGCAAAGTAACTAATAATAGTTCATATCCGAAACAGGTTACTTTTTCGTAACCATAAAAATAGTAGTAACCTAAAAGTAACCAATATGGTCAAACTAAAAGAACAAACTAAATGTCCGGTAACGGCAACACTCCAGCTGATAGGAGGCCGATGGAAAACTATTATACTATATACACTCACCACAGGCACAAAACGATTTGGTGAAATAGCGGTTCGCATTCCCGACATTTCGCGCAAGGTACTTACCGAGCAACTGAAAGAACTGGAAGCCGATGGGCTGATTTTGCGTTAACAATATAAGGAAATACCCCCGCGGGTGGAATACTCACTCACCGACCTGGGTAAAAGCCTTTCGTCGGTAATTCGCGAACTGGAAAAATGGGGTATGGAAAATGTGTTGGTAAACTGATTTTTTTCTATCTTTGTACCACTAAATAACAATTGGATGTTTATGTTTAATTCGGATATTGTGCTGTAAGTGGTTGTGTCAAAAGCACGCAAACAACGCAAAGAACACAAATTTTCGCAAATAAGATTTGTAAAGTTGAATATTATTTATTGAATTTCAATTTAATAAGATTGCGCTAATTTGCGCATTTTGCGTTATTTGCGTTCTAAAAAGACTTTTGGGGCAGCCTCATCTTTGTTTGTTCTCGGATAATCCTTTTCGAGAACTGTTTTCTATTTAATAAATTTAAGTTTTTAATTTGCGTACAATGATGAAAGCATTGTATTGCTTTTGATGTACGCAACAAAATAAAAGAAAATGAACGAAGAAAAGCAGACAATTCACGAGTTTGACCTGAGTATAATTTATGACTATTTTTCAAGTGCCGAACGACAGGGACCCGGAAGTCCAGAAATAACGCTCAAAGCATTGAGTTTTATAGGCGGTCTTACTGAAAAGTCTAAAGTTGCCGATGTTGGTTGCGGTACAGGCGGTCAAACAATGGTGTTGGCACACAACATACCGTGCGAAATTACGGGTGTTGAATTATGGCCCGATTTTGTCAGTCAATTCAACAAAAGCACCCAAAGCAACAATATCCACGACAGAGTGAAAGCTCTTGTTGGTAATATGGAAAATCTTCCGTTTCAAGAAGAAGAATTAGACCTGATTTGGTCGGAAGGTGCAATTTACAATATCGGATTTAAGCGTGGACTGGAGGAGTGGCGAAAATTTCTGAAACAGGGTGGCTATGTTGCGGTAACAGAAAATACCTGGTTTACCGAAGACAGACCAGCCGAGATTCAGGAGTTTTGGCAAAAAGCCTATCCCGAGATAGATACAATCCCGAACAAGCTTGTTCAAATGCAAAAAGCAGGTTATCTTCCGGTTGCCGCTTTTGTTGTACCCGAAACTTGTTGGACAGACTATTATTCTGTTATGCAAGCGACTCAGGAATCTTTTCTCACAAAATATAAGGGCAACAAAACCACAGAAGAGTTTATAAGCTATCAGCGGTATGAAGCAGAGTTATATTACAAATATAAAGCTCATTATGGCTATGTGTTTTATATCGGAAAAAAGATTTAGACAATGACGTCAGCCGTAAATCTGCGGTTTGATTAAGATTTTAATTTGAAAATTCCTTTCGTGTGTAAGTCTTTTACACACGAAAGGTCATTTTACAATAACAAGAGTATAATGCAGCCCCGAACTGTTGGTATACGATGTCAGTTGCATGCTCTTACTTTGTATTTCTTCTCTCTTACTTATCAGATGACTCAAAGTCATCCGATAAATATCTCCCGAAAAATAGCCTCTGCATTAACTACAGCCTGCAAGACTAAGTTTCTTAATTAAAATACAAAAATAAACACAAATATTGTTGGTGACGTTGAATGGGTTTTGTATTTTTAGAGTGTAAAAAAAACAATAGTTTAATATTAAACGCTTATAAAGTGAATCTCTGAGAAACTTTATAGCCTACTCCTGCTAAATGGAAAGATGGGTGGAGCTGAATTGAGTATTAATACATATTGTGTTTATGCTAAAAAACCACACATATAAATAAAACATTGACAATGAACAACACTTTAAAAGCAACTGAAATTAGAGGTTCTGAATGGAGAAAATGGGATTTACATGTTCATACTCCTGCTTCATTATGTTCGGAATATGGCGGACAAAGTGATGAAATTTGGACGAAATTCTTCGAAACCCTAGAAGAACTATCAGAAGAAATTAAGGTTATTGGTATTAATGATTATCTCTTTTTGGATGGCTATGAAAAAGTATTGGAATACAAAAGGAGTGGTGGATTAAAGAATATTGAATTAGTACTACCCGTAATTGAATTTAGAATCAAGGAGTTTGTTGGAAATGCGGAGTTAAATAGAATAAACTATCATATCATATTTGCTGACGATAGCATATTAAGTGTTGCCCAAATAAAAACACACTTTCTAACTGGGCTATTTGGAAAGGCAAACCTCGATGTAAATTCAACAGAGAATTACACATGGGGCGGTGTAATAACCAGAGAAACTCTAATCGACTTTGGTAAACATATATATGAATCTATACCAGTTGAGAGACGAGGAAATGCAAATTTTCTTGAAATAGGATTTAACAACTTAAACTTTGACACAAGCAAAATTGAAAGTTTACTTGGCGAAGGTGCAGAACCAAACTTGTATTTAAAAGATAAATACTTTAAAGCAATTGGCAAAGCTGAATGGGAAGACTTTAGGTGGGCTGGAAGTATCGCTGAAAAGAAAACAATAATAAATAATACTCATTTTGTTTTTAGTGCCTCACCTACTGCTGAAAAAGCCTATAAAGGAAAGCAATCTTTAGAGAATCAAAAAGTAAATAGCAGATTATTACATTGCAGTGATGCACATATGTTTGCTGTTGATGCTTTTAAAACTAATCCTAAAGAATTAGGGCATTGTTTTACATGGATAAAAGCAGACACAACATTTGAGGGTTTAAAACAAATTATCCATGAGCCAGATGAACGAGTCAAAATACAGACTTTCAAACCGGATGTTAAGAATGACCGACATATAATCTCCAAGTTGGAATTTATTGATAGTGGCAACTTATTTGGAAATCAAAGAATTTGTCTAAATGAAAACCTGAATGCAATAATTGGTGGCAAATCATCTGGTAAGTCACTTTTAATGTATGCAATCGCAAACAGTATTGACCCTGATCAAGTAGTTCGAACATCCAAAAAATTGAATTTTGATGGGTATAAATTTCAAACGGGTTTTGACTTTAAGGTTATTTGGAAGAATGGTGATATTGATTTATATAGTGACACAAATAAAGATGCAAAACAGCACAAAATCACTTATATTCCACAGCTTTATATTAATCACTTAGTTGAGAAAAACAACAAACAAGAATTGAATTCCTTAATTCAGAACATTTTATTACAAGATAAAACTTTTACAGATTTTTCTACTCTGAATAAGGGTTTGATATCAGATGTAACAACAAAAATTGAAAGCCAACTAAGTCTCTATTTATCCATTAGAAAAAGTTTAATTGAAAACCTAGAGAAGCAAAAAACTATTGGGAAATCTGATGCAATTAGAAAAAGTATTGAAAACTTAGAAAAAGAAATTGCAAAAGGGCAAATTGCATCAAACTTAAAACCTGAAGAATTTGAAGAGTTCAACAAATTGCAGTCCCAAAAAACTGAAAATGAAAGTAAAACTAAATTACTTGAGCTAACTGATTCCGTTTTACAAAAAGTTGTCAAGGAAGTTATTGCTTCTAGAGTCAATTTACTCGGAACAGGGCAAGAAAAAGTTGATTTTCCGACAAAGGGGCAAATAGACAGGCTTCTGGAAAATATCAGCGAATCAAATTTAGCAATTATTGAGTTACGAAAACAGATAGAAATTGATTTCGACGTTTTAATTGCTAATTTGAACGGAGGAATAACAAAATTTGAAATATCCGAAAGTAAAATAAATTTAGCTACAGAATTTGCCGCAATTAATGAGAAAATTAAACCATTCCTAATAAAGATTGAAGGACAAAAAGAATTGCTTAAACTAACTGCTCAAATAAAGTTAGAAAAAGAAAAACTTGAGCAGTCTTTGGGATTAGAAAGACAATTTTTAAGCCTTAAGAAAGAATATGATGAAATACGAATTCAAACGAGTTCTTTACTGAAAAAGAGATTTGATTTATATAAGGAAATTGAAATCGAAGTTAACAAAACTAGAAGTGATATTGGTTCTGATATTACTCTAAATTGTTCGTTGATTTACAAGAAAGAAAATTTACTATTATTTGAACAAACCAATAAAAATCAATTAAAAGACAGTAATAGATTTCACACATTATTTGACGAAAACCTTGTCAGATACGATGAGATAATTGATTTATACAAAATTCAATTAAGTGTTTCTGATGAGAAGTTGAGAATTTCATCAGAGGAAAACATACCAATCAAGTCTAAGATAAATTTAGAAGATATTTTAAGAGGATTAATTAAAGATTCTTTTGATTTTGATTACTCTGTAACTTATAAAGGTGACGATTTACTAAGTATGTCACCAGGAAAGAAAGGCACTGTTCTATTAATACTTTTTCTCGAAATCAGCTCATCTGAGCATCCTATTTTAATAGACCAACCAGAAGATAATCTTGATAATAGAACCATATATGACCTATTGTGTAAGATGATTAAAGAAAACAAAAAGGATAGGCAAATAATAATAGTTTCACACAATGCTAATTTAGTCGTTGCTACAGACTCTGAAAATATTATTGTTGCTAATCAGGAGGGGCAAGGGGTTGAATTGCTTCCGAAGAGATTTAGATTTGAATATACGAATGGTGCTTTGGAAAATACTAGAAGTAAAGATGAAAGTAATGCTAACATTCTCGATTGTCAAGGAATTAAAGAACACGTGTGCGATATATTAGAAGGTGGAAACGAAGCATTTAAACAACGAGAAAGAAAATATTCAATCAAATAATGAAAGTGCGGACATGACATATGTTCTTGTGTTGACTGGTAGGTTGTCGTGTAATTAGTGAATTTTCGTTCATTTAAGCATAAAATATTTATAAAAGAGGCTATTCAATCAAGTTTTTCCCTCTCTTTCTCTTCCCTTTCCCAACCCCTCTAAACAACAAACTTTTCCAAAGCCTAACGCTCTGGAAAAGTTATGTTGAATAGTTTTAGTTAGCGTGGAAAAAACATCATTGGTTCACTGGGCAGTCACCATCCACGTCTGTTTCCACCTGTTACCCGGTAATAAATTTCCTGGCGGCGGGTAAGTCCGTTGTCTTCCAGTGTAGTTGTTGTTCCGTAATCGATAACAGTTTTCCATACAACGGGCTCTGTCTGGCTTGTTGCACTTTCCAGTTTGTAGCGGTCGGCGTTGTCCAGTGTTTCCACATATATTTTAGCACTGTTGGCCTTGCTGCCGTCTTCTATCCGTTTAATTACTGCCTTTTCGGGAACATCGTGTGCTATAGGTTCGTCGTTGCAGTCGAAGCCCGAAAGCAAAATAATGGCTTTATCACCGTTGGCCACCATGTTGGTATAATAGAGTCGGCGTTTAAGCAGACCGTATACCACTTCCGTCTGGTCGACTACAGCATGATTTTTAATTTTACTTCCATCTTTCTCTGTGATCGACGTATGCAGCAGTCCTACTTCTTTACTGAATACTTCTGCGGTCGGGTCAGGGGCAGGGAATACATCTTTGTGGGTCGACATACCGGTGTCTACTCTGTCTGCTAATGAGGCTACTGCCTGGGGTTCTTTGTTTTTAATGTGCAATACAGCGATGTTTGTTCTCATATTTTTATCTGTTTTAGAATTAATGTCCGGCAAAACTATGGAATCTCTGTTTTTCGTCCAAATTTTTTGATGCGAACTTTGTCCGATATTATAATATCGGACAAAGTTCAGTAATACTAGATTGTTTAATGTTAATATTAACGATTAGTTGGCAACCTATTTCCAATAGTTAGCAACCTATTTTGTAAAGGTAGCATCAGGATGTTTTTAGTTTGCAATCTATTTTCAATAGTTAGCAACTTTTTTCCAATAGTTTGCAACCTATTTTGTAAAGGTAGCATCAGGAGTTTTTTAGTTTGCAACCTAGTTTCAATAGTTAGCAACCTTTTTCCAATAGTTAGCAACCTATTTTGTAAAGGTAGCATCAGGAGTTTTTTAGTTTGCAATCTATTTTCAATAGTTAGCAACCTTTTTCTAATAGTTTGCAACCTATTTTGTAAAGGTTGAATCAGGAAGTTTTTAGTTAGCAAACTATTTTCCTTAGTTTGCAGACTTTTTGGTGAAGAGTGTTTTTTTATTGTTTGGGTGCTATCCCAAAATAAAGGGGTACTAGAACGCAGATTAAAGATTTAGGTTGCAGAATAGGCATTGATATATGGTGTTATAGATAGATTTTTATTTCGAGTAATCGGAATAATTTTAATGGTTTATATTCTTATTTGTCATGTTTGCATGACTAAAATCCGCTTTTGATCCGTTTAATTATCATCCATTCTTATCCGCTCAATCAGTAATGAGGCTGTCACAAAAGTCTTTTTAGAACGCAAGCTCGCAAAACTTGCAAATAAACGGCAATCTTATTAAATTGAAATTCAGTAAATAAAATTCTACTTTACGAATTTCATTTGCGAAAATTTGTGCTGTTTGCGTTGTTTGCGTGCTTTTGATACAAACACATGTTCCAGCGTTCTATTTTTTCTTTGAAAGCACAACATTATATTCTTCCACTTGCTCAATTACACAATTTCTTGCTCTTTCTTTAGATTGACCTTATATTCGGAAGGGGTTTTATCGTATAATTTTTTGAAGGAGTCATAAAAAATCGATTTAGAGTGAAAACCGCTTTGCTGTGCTATAGCTTCAATAGTTAGCTGTCGGCTTTCTTCGCTTTCGAGCAAGATGCGGGCATATTTACAACGATATTCGTTGATAAAATCGGAAAAGTTCTTTTTTAAGATTTTATTGACAAGCTGCGAGAGGTGATGTTTGGGAATACCGGTTAGCTCGACAATCATTTCTTGCGAACAGTGGTGGTCCAGATAGGGCTTTTCGGTTTCCATTACCGTATCTAACTTTCTCAGGTAGTCACTGATTTGTGTCTCTTTCAGGCCGTGTCTGATCTGTACCTTTTTAAGAATGGGTATAGTTACAATTTCGGGGGGAGTTTCGAACATATATTGCATGGAAAGTCCACTATTGAGTAGCGACTGTAGAAAAAGCACCACTACCAGTGTCGTGATGGAGATTGTTCCAATTAGCACTTCCGGATCATTGCAGTTCTGAAGAGCCCGCAGGGGCAGATGCCCGAGTATTCCCACCAGAGCCACTCCGAGAAAATAAACCAGCCAGCGAATATTACCGCTATACCCGTGGCCCTGGAGCAGATAATCGGTTTTGTGTAACTTTTTTACTTTCGCCAGGCAGATAAACAGATAGCTTATAGCTTGCAAATAGAAACAATAATCCAACACATCATCCATCCAACGCAGGCGGTGGGCATGGTCGGTAATCATCCCCACACGTATTGGCGCGGCGAGAGTGAGAAAATAGATGACATAAACCAATGCCGGTATAGCCGGAAGTGCATGCAGCAACAATTGCCGCCACGAAAGGGGATACGACCGGTCGAACAAAAGTCGGATGTAAAAATAGAAAGTGGGACCAATAAACATCACCAGAATCTGATCGAGCGGAAAATAGTAGGGGAGTAGGCTGTCCGGTTTGCCGCTACGGGCATGATACCAAAACAACATCCAGCAATTGAGCACGGCCAGCAACAAAAATATCCGTGACAACATGCGGTTTGCCCTCCTGATGGACGACTCTTTTTGCCATAGGATGCGGCTAAAAAATACCAGTATCAATTCGGGCAGAATGGCGATGCCTGTTATAAGAATGAGTAATTCGTGATTCATAAGCTGTAGATAGTTACGAGTAACAAGTTACAAGAGCAGTAAGTATAGATTTTAGAAATGCAAAACTAATAATTCGGATTCTTTTTTCCAAATAAGGTCTAAAAAAAATGTATGGAAGATAATAGTGAGGAGAGACTTCTTCATTTATGAGGAAGAGGGTAATTTGTGAGTGTTTGCTTTCACTGTATCTTCGTGCTCCCAGAAGCTGTATCGCCAACTTTCATACATGCTAAATTATTATCAGTATTATTAATATGTTCCATATTGTGTGGGTAATATTGTTTATTCTACTCCCGGACCTCTAAAAGGAATGTAAAACATCTCGGTTTTTAGAAATTGAAGAATGGGGCATTATATACATTTGTTTACGGATTTCATTATATATTGTAACGACAATAAGGAATAAAACCATTTTATTTTCTGTTGAATTATGAAAGAACTAATATAATTGTTGCGGTTTGTTTTGCTTTTACCCGATTTCTGCTATCCGATTTCTATTATTTGTGCAGTATTTAGTCGTCATCAATCATTGTTTTTGGCTTTGCATAGTGTTTGTGTAGTCGCTTTCCATGTATTTTCGGAGGAAAGCTCTTTATGAAACCATGCATTTTGTCTTGAAAACCATCCGGTGTCTGATAAAATAAAAATTATTTTCATTCTTAAAGTTATTTTAATCCAGAAGTTTAGAAATAAAAACTGTTTTTTCTCAAAAAAAAGAGCTGAATAAGTTTGGAAAGTAAGCGTAAAGGGCTTACTTTTGCACCCGCTTTAAGAGAGAAGCGGAGGTATGGTTCAGAGTTGCAGATTTCGTGATTGAATAATCCAAAAGAGTACTGAAAGGA
>JAATGT010000087.1 GCA_015654525.1 Bacteroidales bacterium | reverse complement strand
TTGTAGAACTAAATTCCGCCTTCAAAATAATTTCTTTATTTGTTGCATCTGTCAAACCAGATGCTAAAAATAAATCACCATATTTAGGGTATATATCATACACACCAGAAGTGATTACCTCTTGTGCTGCCTCAATTGCAACATTCCACTTTCCATTATACAATGCAATACGAGCCTTGTAGGCATTCGCGGCACCCTTTGTTGCCCTACCTATTTCAGATGTGCCTGTATAACTATCCTTTAATAAATTAGCCGCAACAGTAAAATCAGACAAAATGGTATCCAATACAACAGCTTTCGATTCTCGAATATATTTATTAGCATCTGAAACAGTTTCTATTGGTTTTAAAACCAGGGGAACATCTCCAAAATAAGATATAAGACGTGAATAATAGAACCCTCTTAAAAAATGACATTCACCTTTATATTGGTTATATTCATCCTGTGTCAGGAGTGAGGAATTATTTTCAATGGTTTGTAACATAAGGTTACATCGCCCTATACCTTGGTAGGCAAAACTCCAAATTTGATATATAGAGTTAAGATTACTGTCGTGTTGTCCTTGCACAATTTTTTTTGTATCACTTTCCTGACGTGGAAAACCAATGACTGTCATTAAATCGGGAGAAACCAGTAAAAGATATTGAACATCCGGGTATTCAATCAAAAAACCATAGCAAGCAACCACCCCACCACCAATCTCGCTTGCATTATTCCAAAATGTCTCCTGATTTGGAGAATCCAATGGATTTTTATCTAACAAATCACAACTATTAGTTAGAAATATTAAAGTCATAAAAATAGAATAATATATATATTTTTTCATTTGTGAATATTTTTATAATTACAAATTAAGATTAAATCCAAAAGAAAAAGTTTTTAATAACGGCACTGAAGTTTGCGCACTGGTTGGGCTTTGCTCCGGATCATAACCATCAATCATTTTATCCAGAGTAAATAGGTTATTAGCAGAAATATATACACGTAAATTATCAATGGCGATACGATTAAGAATCTTTTTCGGAAATGTATAACCTATTTGAAGATTTTTAAGTCTTAGGTAAGACGCATCTTGCAACCAAAAAGTGGATGTTTTAATATTATTTGCACTGGAAATAAACATTCGTGTATATTTAGAGTTTGTTTGACCTTCCGTCCACATACCATCTTTTTGCCACTGTTGTACGTTTGCACCATTATTAAAGGCCCATGCAAGATCGCCTTGTAAATAACCATCGCATTTTCCTACACCTTGAAAAAACAACTGAATATCAAATTTTTTATATTCGGCTGAAATATTAAAACTGTATGTATATCTGGGTATTGTATTACCAATTGCTACATAGTCTTTTGAATTAATAATTCCATCGCCGGCATCAGGCTTTCCATCACCATTAGTATCAACTGTTTTTTGATCCACGTATTTAATGTCACCCCCTTGTAAGTTTCCAAATTGTGTTACAGTATAAGCTTTCGCTGCAGTAGTAGATGGAAATAAGCCATCTGTTTGTAACCCCCAAATGGTTCCATAAGAATATCCTGCACGACTAGTAAATATGCTACTATAGTCATTTGTAATACCTTTCATATCTACAATCTTATTTCTCACATCGGAGAGATTTGCTGAAATATGATAATTGACATTACCTATACGATTATTATAATCAACATTCAATTCCCAGCCTTTATTTTCAATCACACCGGCATTTTGAAGAGGCGAATTACCATAACCCATATAGGATGGAATATCAAGATTCATTAAAATTCCTGTAGTTTGTTTTTGATAATACTCAAAAGAGATATTTAAACTATTTTTTAAAAATCCAAGATCTAGGCCAATATTACTCATGGTAGTTGCTTCCCAGGAAATATCTTTAAAAGCATAATTAACAGCTGCATACCCATCTGAAACTTGTCCGTTAAATACCACAGGCTCGGAAAGATCTATATTAAGTGAAGCCGGATAGTAACTACCAACCTCCTGATTTCCAAGCTTTCCCCAGGATGCCCGAAGTTTTGTGTTGCTAATCCATTCTATACTTTTCATAAAGGACTCTTCGTTTATACGCCATCCTGCTGAGAATGATGGAAACACCCCCCACCTATGTCCTTCTGCAAAACGGGAAGAACCATCATACCGAACATTTGCTTCAAACAAATACTTACTCGCATAATCATAATTGATTCGACCAA
Organism: Bacteroidales bacterium; assembly: GCA_015654525.1. Lineage (GTDB taxonomy): Bacteria > Bacteroidota > Bacteroidia > Bacteroidales > Paludibacteraceae > Paludibacter. The sequence continues at coordinate 19,302 of JAATGT010000087.1, read as the reverse complement.
AAAAAGATTGTAAAGCCATTTCAGCAGCAGTACCTGCAGTAGATTGGTTTGTCTCTGGGAATGAATTTATTTCATCGTATGTAAATTCACTTCCTTCCCTACGTCCATATAGAGATTCTCCATAATATGTATTTTGTTGAAAGCCTCCTAAAAAATGGATATTATGATTGTAAATATGCTTATCGAAGTTTAATAACAATTTTAAATCATCATTAAATGAATATGCATAAGTTTGCTTTACGGCTCTTGTTGAATTACTGGTAATTGGCTTATCATCAACATCATAATACTGTATTATATTACTAAATATCTTATTATTTGAATAATTAATCTTTGGCGAATATGAAACATCAAAACGAAGATCCTTAATTGGAGCATATGATAATTTTAAATTTACAAGACCTTCATCATAAAGATTGCGATTATAGCCTGCTAATTTTTCTTGAGACATTGCCCATGAGTTTGCTCCGATTTGTACATACGCAGCGTTTCCACTTGGAGTTACCCAAGGATAAATTGCAGCTGTACGTCTAACCGAACTAATAGCCGACGAAGTTCCTGCTCCTGGAGCATTGACTAAAGAGTGTCTCCCTGAAAAATCGAAGCTTGCAGATAGTTTATCATTGAATTTATAATCTGTATTTAGTCGAACAGAGTATCTCTTTAAATATGTATCAGGGAAAACCCCCTCTTGATTGTTATAATTAACAGATGCAAACGCTTTTAATTTGTTTGTGCCGCCACTTATACTCAAATTATAGAGCTGTTGTACAGCATAATTTTTATATGTAATAGCCTGCCAGTCTGTGTTAGGATAATTATAAGGATCTGAAGTCATCTTAGCTTTATAATTTGCAATATAATCTTCACCATATATAACCCCACCTGCCGCTCCAGTAGTTACATTTCGAGTATCATTTGAATTTCCTAAATCATATAACTGTAGATAGTCAATAGCACCTAAAAAATGAGGTTGAGTGGTAACTGTTTGAAAACCAACATTACCATTAAACCCAATCTTGATTTTCCCTTCTTTCGAACGTTTTGTAGTAATTAAAATTACACCATTTGCGGCACGAGAACCGTAAACAGCTGATGAAGCAGCATCTTTCAATATAGAGATGTTCTCAATATCTGATGGACTAACTCCATCTAAGGTACTGACTACCCCATCAACAAGTATTAAAGGATTATTATTATTAAGCGTTCCTATACCACGAATACTAATCGTTGAACCCTCCTGTCCAGGTTGTCCAGAAGTAGAAGTTACAGTAACTCCCGATGCAAGTCCCTGTAATGCACTTGTAGTGCTCATTACGGGACGTTTAGTTAGGTCTTCCCCAGATACAGTTGCAACGGAACCTGTAAGATTTACTTTTTTTTGAGTTCCATAACCAACAACAACCACTTCATCAAGTCCATGTGAATCTTCCATTAAAGTAACCAATATCGACGAACGATTATTTACTTTGATGGTTTCTCCTTTATAACCGATATAAGATATTTTTAAAATTGCATCAGATGGTGCATTTAACGAAAACTTTCCATTTATATCCGTAACAGTTCCATTCGTTGTACCTGATACTATAACTGATGCACCAATAATTGATTCGTCGGTTTGATCTTTTACGACACCTGTAACAACTCCTGTCTTTTGAGCGTAAACGCCCTGAAAAACAAATAATTGGATTATTATACAAATCCACAAATAATAGTTTTTTTTCATTTTCTTAAAAATAATGGTTATGACATCTTATTTAATTTAATATTCAGTATCTCGCCTATTGTTTACTTGTCAAAAAGTTTTTGAATATCAACAATCATACATCAATACTTGTCAACAATATTTCAATAGGTGAAACTCATTTTTTCGTAATAAAATTTAATGAGATAAAGGGGAAAATAACTTCTTATCTAATTTTATCGTTTAATAAATCTCCCTAGTCCAGCTTCTGTCCTTACAATGTATATCCCATTCTTTAAGCCAGAAATTTTTAAGGTATTATCGACAATCTTTTTATTCAATACTAGCCTTCCATATATATCAAACACTTGAACATTCGCACCATTTATTGTTATTTGATTATTTGAAATAGTTGGATAAACAATTAAATCTTGTGTATATTGATTATCCAAACTTGATATAACCTGAGATCTCATTACCTGCATACCAATGGTTGAGTCTTGAACTAAACGAGGATAATACGCTCCTGATTCCCAAATTCCGTTATTTAATCTCATTTGACGAAATTGTAGCATAAGACTTGAGTTTTCTGAGGCTAAACGAAATTTTATAGAAGATTCTCCTTTCGCTTTCTTTTCCTTGGCAATTGAAGTTACGTCAATAGAAATCCAATTATCTTTATTTGCATTAGTCAGCGGTATTTCTCCAACTAGGACTTCGTTAGTTGAAGTTGGTACTGTTTTGCTATTCCAAGTAAGTGTGTTATCAAATGTATAGTCTATAGCATTTATTGAAAGTTTTAATCCTGACCCATCAATATTATCTGTTGTATTTGGTGCTGAGGTATTCGGTCCGGCTAGAAATATTTTAAAATCAATTTTTTTTGATGCATAATCAATATTTGATAATGGAAATTCCAAATAGCCGTAACGTGTAAATCCCGGAGAGCTTTTAATTTGCATACCCAAACATTTTGAACTAAAGATATACTCGGTGTACCCTCATTGATGTATCCGTTATTTGATGGCTGAATTTCTGGACATGAATGTGACTTCATATATTTATACAGCGAATCTGGATTTGCATTAACGCCATTATAATGGTATAATAAACTTAAAGCTAAAGGTTTGGGACGCATCCCTAAGGACTGTAATGGTGAATCAAATATTCCATAAGTTTGTTCTGTCATTGATGAACTTGTAGTACTATTAAACATTTTAAATATGTATACTGCCTCAATATTTTTCAGCCTATCAGTTAAAGCTGTTATTGCAGGAACACAAACATCTGCAATCAATTTTTCTCTACGATCAAGATAACTGTCGTAATAACCAAATTCTGTAATAAGAATTTTTCTTCCTGCATCATCATGGTCAATGGCTATTTGATAGAGAGAGTCATTCATTGCTAACCAGTCTGCAGTGTAAGCACCTTGAATATAAGGATGCCAATTTAAGTATTCAAAATAATCACTTGGAGCTATACTATAAGGAATCTCCCTAACACCAGAATCTAATTTACATGTAGGTAAATAGCCTGATTTAATATGCTCGTAGAATGTATTTAAATATGCTTTCAATTCAGTTTTATTTCCCATGTATGGACCCGGTGTAACGACTTTTCCATTGGGATTTACTGATTTTATACCTCGATTAGCATAATAACATATATCTGCAGCTATCTGTGACTGTTCACTCGTAGTAAATAAGAACTGAGCATTTTGTTCCTCTGTTGCACCTCCAATATAGCCCTCTTTACAAAGATTAATACCTCTAGGAGCATTTAATTCGTTACCAACTTCAAAATAAGTTACATCGGTGAAAACCTCAGCAATCATTTTATAACTTTGTTCAATTTGCTTTAGAAATTTAACGTAAAGTTCACTTCCTAATTCAGGAACTACTGTCCAATACGACCGTGAATAACCATAAGGGTACATATAAGCTGTATTCGTAAGCATAATATTTTGAACTCCATTCTGACGTAATAATGTTTCAAAAGCCCTAAATTTTTGAATATTCTCATTCTTATAAGTCAAAACACCTACATTATTAAATTCTAATACCCAAGAAAGGTTCATTCCTAAACGAAATGATTTAACTCCTAACGTTCCGCAAAGTTCAGCTACAATTTCAGGAGTTACACCACTATCACATCTAATAATATTATCACATATTCTTGGTTGTTCTTGTAGCCCGAACATATTGCTACGATCTACTTCATTTGTCATAGATTGTGAGGGCAAATTCACATCATAAAGCACAGCTTTTACAATTACTACATTTAATACAAGTAGTAATATCAAATGATACCTTTTTCTCATTAGATAAATAGTTTAATTAACAAAATTAGAATTTGTATGTCAAAAATCCCTGTCGTAAAGCGGTTTAATAATGGTATGCTTATATTGAAAGTGTAATTTACTCTATTCACAAAAGGCTTACACTTGCTCTATATAGAACGTCAGTTTCTTAATAGTCAGTCATTTTAATACAGTTTAAAAGTAATTAATACAGCTAGAGCATTAATATTTGCAAACAAAAATTCGAGATAGCCACATCCCACTATATCCGGTTTGGATTTTTCACTTGAGAATAAAAAGAATCAAACTAATTTCAGAACAATACAAATCTGACTAATTTAACAACACTTTACGCATAATAATCAATAAAACTAATATCAATTATGCTAATATCCATTTTAAAGATCAACATATTGCATTCTCAAATCTATCAGTTTTTTAAATAAATTATTCAACAATAATCCCAAACAAAGCTGCCGGAGTTGATACCGAAGGATGTTGTAGTTGTATTATCAATCTCTTTGTACTTATAGATTGTGTAAAATCTATATCGTTAATCGTTTGATGATTTTCCACTTTTGAATAAATTGTCTCACCTTTGTCATCCAGGATTTTATATTCTTTTACGCAAAACGGTATAACAGAATCGTAGTGACCCATTTGTACATTCTCCATAGCATGATCAGCATCAGTGTCAAAAAATAAGCGTATTTTATCAATCGATTGTATTTGGTCCCATGTAAGTATTAAGGTTGGACTCTCGTCAGCCAAACTAGCAACCCACGCATTTGTTCCTATAACAGGTCGAAATAATTCATTTCTTAGATTAGAAGAATTAAATGATTTTAGCGTTGATTGAAAAGAGAGTGCCAGATTTTTACCTCTGGGTCGACGAATCGGACACCACAACTCAAAAGTATCAACCCCTATATCTTGTGGCGGTTGTTGAGTTCCATAATTGGATACTGCTGGATTTTGATAATTAAAAACCGACTTTACTCCTGTTACTAACTGATCGCTTTCCGCTAATTCAACCACACTGTTTTTTAGGAAACAAATGAAGTAGTACCCTTTTTCCACATTTATTTCATCAAATTCAATTTTCAAAGTTTGTTCTCCTTCAACAAGTGAATATGATTTCACAAACAATATTGCATCTGGAGTAAAATTAAAAGATTTATAACTAGCTCTTAATTGTATTGTTAAGTTAGTGGTTTCCGAGCTTCTTACCTTCAATTTCATTTTGGGTATATTACCTTTAATTGGTAACAACATTGCAGCCGGATAATCTAATTTGAAATAATCACCGTTATCTTTCAGTTCCGATAATGCCATCTCACTGGAAACCTGAATTTCTGCTATTGAAACTTTTCCGCCAAAATCATTTAGTTTCAATTGGGGTATATATTGACCTGTTGTAATTAAAGCTCGTTGAATTTTTTTTATTTCTTCAAAATCAATAAATTCAGCAGGGGTTTTCTTTGTTTTTGTACAAAGTGCAGCGGCAACACCTATTGCCTGACCACCATGGGCGGATGTACACATCACTCGAGATGATCCAAATGCAACATGAGATGCACTTATAATGCGACCACCAATAAATAAATTATCAATATCAAAACTCACGAGACAACGATATGGTATGGGATACACACCTTTCGAATGCCATTGGTTACAACCATTCTTTTCACTATAAACACCATCGGCTGGATGAAGATCAATCGACCAACCTCCATAGGCTACTGAATCATAATGACTATGTTGCTGAATTATATCTCGTTGTGTCAGCATATAATGTCCTTTGAAACGACGACTTTCACGTTTTCCAGGAATAACACCAACCCATTCAAGGGTGTAGTTGGTCGATTCAGGATATTTCCCTGAATTTTTAATATAATCCCAAACTCCATACACAACCTTCCATAATTCATACTTAATCTCTTCGGTGTCATGAATCGTATCAATGCGACCACCATACTCGAGCCACCAGTATTTACACCCGTGCTGGCCTGTATTAAAATACTCCGGTTTCATCATTTTCGGTATAGTCGATTCAATGTCTTTTAATGCAAAGTCAGGGGCTACATATTTTACCGGTTTTCCTGTATCTTTCATATAAAAGAAAATGCTGTGTCCGAGTAATTCACCATATTCATTCTTATCTGGAGCAAAAAGTTCAAGGTGCTCTTCTTTGTCTTCAGCACCTATTCTATAAGAAGCACCTGAGAGATATGCTATAATACCATCACCTGAACAATCGCTGAATAATTGTGCTGAGAATTCGTATCTGGTTTGATTTTGTGGATTAAATGCAAATACTTTCGAGATAGTCTTATCTGTTGATTTTTCTATATTGAAAACAACTGTATTAAGATATAATGAAATGTTTTTTTCTGCAAGTACTTTGTCTATCAATACCATATCAAAAAGTACTGGGTTACCTTCTTTATTGCGAAATGTATTCTCTACTAAAATCTCATCAATCACACCACCTTCTCTACTCCAACGGTTATTGTTACCCATATGTGATGTCGCACCTAATACCCACAATCTAACCTCACTGGAAGCATTTCCACCTAACACAGGCCGGTCTTGAATTAGTGCCACTCTTATTCCTTGTCGTGCTGCTGTTATTGCACAACAAACGCCTGCCATTCCTCCTCCTACTACTACTAAATCATAGTGTAAAGTTTGTGTTTGAAACGATCGTTTATCTAATGAAAAAAAATCAGTTATCATATTTTTTTATATCTGTTTATTTTGTCTTTCTGAAAAACATTGAACCTATTACTAATAAAATTGCGGATATAATCATAACATATATTCTTCCTGATGGAGATATAATACCCAAGATACCAATGATTATTCCTATTCCTAGAATACCAATTCCTATCATACGCTTGCCAAATTGATTTTCTGAATCCGATTTGTCTTCTTGATCTATCGTCTCAACCTCTGTCTTAGTTGCAAGATAAGTCTCGTATTGCTGATATTCAGTGGTGAGTTCTTTCTTCAATTGCAACCAAATCTCAATTAATAACATAATAAACACTGGTACAACCACACCCATAACCATGCTAGCAGCAGTTGACAATACCTTTCCGGTTATGACAGGTATTAAAAACTTATAGCCCAATGATATTATTAATGAAAAAATTGTCGCACTTAGTACTGTAGAACTGTGCTGACGTTTTGAAAATAAACTCCAGATTAATGGTAAATACATCGCTCCACCTGTAATTGAAGCTACACTTAAAATAACATTGGTAGCCCCTCCCATTAAAGGTATCAACATACCCATGACAATAACTATTAATCCGACCAAGAGTGTCGCAACCCGAGCCACCCTTATCAGAGTCTTATCTGTTGAATCCGGATAAAGTGCCTTGAATAAATCGTTTGTTATAACGCCAGCCGATATATTAAGAAATCCTTGAACAGAACTATTGGTGGCAAAAATCAGGCTTATGATTATAAGTCCCAACATACCTGAGGGTAAAACCAACTGACACATTTGCACGTATGCTTGTTCACTCTGGATGATTAATGCTTCTGGGGTAATAGTGGATGATATAGGTTTGATAGCTCTGTAAATCATTGGAGGTAACATCCATATTATCGGAGTAATAATATAGAATAAACTAAAAAGAACCGGAACTTTTCTTGCGTCCTTAGGGCTCTTGACACTTGTATAGCGTTGAATAAAACTCCATTGGCCTCCAAGATAGAAAACATTATAGAATAAAAAACCTAGAAGGAAACTTATGGTGTATTTACTGTTGCTGAAAGCAAAAAAATCAGGCAAATGTTGGGCATGTATTGAACTTATGAATCCGGAGATACCCCCGACTTCTTGAATTGACAGGGGTAATAGAATGAGTCCTGCAGAAATAAGTATGATAAATTGCAATACATCTGTTACAACAACAGCCCACAACCCGCCAAATGCTGTGTAAAAAATAATTATTGCTCCTAATAAACCTACCCACCAATATAACGATATGCCCGTAGTAACTTCTAAAATGACTGCCACGGCATACAAGCAAACACCCTTTAGAAAAACCATTATTCCTAAATAAATATAGGAGTAAATTTTCTGAGTACGCATTCCAAAACGATAACAGATATACTCGGCTGCGGTTAATGATTTTGTTTTATGCCATTTTGGTGCAATGAGTAACCCTGTTATTAACCCGGCTACAGACATTGCCCATTGAATTGAGATCGCTACCCAACCCTCTGAATATGCTACCGACCCCCATACAACAAATGTGCTTGCAGATACAAAGCCCATGAATAGTGATAAACTATTTATCCACCAGGGAACATCTCCACCAGCTGCAAAAAAACTTTTCATATTAGAGCCTACTTTTGAGAAAGATATGCCGATTGCTATAATTCCTGCTGCAAAAAGGGAAATGGTGATGTAATCTAAAAGTGCCATGATCTGTGATTGTTTCAATATTATTACAATGCAAATGTATATTATTATCCATAAAACATATTCGCATAGTTCGAAAAAAGATCTTGTAAACGATTACATTACGAAAAAACCTAATGTAAACGATTACATTCTCATCCTGACTAAATTTTAGTCCGCAAAAAATGCTGTATCAAATATTTTCTCTATTTTTGTTTCAAATCTAGTTACAATGAAAAGGTATTCAACTCTTAAAGATATTGCAAATGCTTTAAATATTTCAACCGCAACAGTTTCGCGAGCTTTAGCAGATCGCTGTGATGTGAATCAAGAGACAAAAAAACTTGTTCAAGAAGAAGCTAAGAGGCAAAATTACAAACCGAATCCGATTGCATTAAGATTACAGAATAAGCGCTCAAAAACAATTGGACTTGTGGTGCCGGAATTTAAAAGTTCATTTTTTCCAATGGTTATTGCAGGGATTCAGAAAGTAATGGATGAATCAGGTTTCCAATTGCTTATTACGGAATCTCAGGAGTCAATGGAAGTTGAAAGACGTAATTTAAAGCTTCTCGAGAACAACATGGTTGAAGGTATTCTGATTTCAATAACACGTGAAGGAGAAAATACAAATTTATATCAAGAGTTAATTGACTGTGGAATTCCCCTCGTATTTTTCAATCGGGTCAGTAGTAAAGTTATTGCGTCTAAAGTGGTAATAGATGATTATAAGCGTGCTTTCTTTGCGACAGAGCACCTAATATATAGTGGGTTTAAAAAAATCTATCATTTTTCAGGTCCGGAAATTCTAATGGTATCCAAAGAACGGAAAAAAGGTTTTTTGGATGCTATGAAGAAACATCATCTCGAAGTCACTGATAAGTCTGTTTTGACTGCTGGAGTTTTTATGGATAAAGGATTTTCAGCTATGCAATTACTTATTGACAAAAATGATATTCCTGAAGCAATTTTTTGTTTTAACGACCCAACTGCTTTAGGTGCTTTGAAGGCAATAAAGGAAGCCGGACTAAAATGTCCTGATGATGTTGCATTGGTTGGTTTCTCCGAAACCGAAATAGCACAGTTAGTTGATCCACTACTTACAAGTGTAGAACAACCTACTTTTGAAATGGGAGAAACTGCCGCTCGTCTACTATTAAAGCAAATAAATCAAACTCCACCACCCGAAGTTGAAACCGTATGTCTACTTGCAAAACTCAACATTCGAAAGTCATCAATTAACACTCACAAAGGATAAAACCCTTTAAAAGCGAACAATTCTATGATTGCGCATGGATGGAATCAATTTGCAAACTACTACAGAATTCATAGTGGTTTGCAAATACAAATCATTCATCTCACTTTGTCTCCCATGTCTCTATCGTCGCCAAAAAAACAATCTCTTTTCATATTTTGTCTGCAATAATATCCGAAAATCGATTATTATCACAGCCATTTTATTTATTTGTCAAGTCTTTTGCGCCGTTTACTTGACAACTAAACTCTTATTTGTCCCGTTTTTTACGTAACAAACGGGACAAATAATATAAAAATAATAGGCTTCTATTTGTGTCAATATTCTTGAGTTATTACAAATCCTATACTATTTCCAGTTTTTTTTAAAAGTAGGATAATCAGCTCAAAATACTAATCAAATAAATTTTGCAATAACCAGTTGAACCCTGAAATAAAAAACTTATTATTTTTCTTAATAATCCTTTGGTCATTCCAATTATGTTCAATATATTTGCGTGTTCATTGTCAATGAACACTTCATTTTATTGAACAAACAACAAACCGCTATGTATCCAAACAACGATTATATTCACGATGCAAGTGTAGCTTTAGAGCAATTAACCGGGCTAAATATCAACATGGAAAGCCGTCGAAACGAATACGATGGAATCATTGATATTAACGGTCATGTGTTTACAGTAGAAGCTAAAAACGAGTTGCGTAAGGAGAACAAAGGTTTTCTATATGCCCGTCTTGATGAGCTGAAAGCAAAAACCAAACGTCCCACCCTCATTATAGCCAAATATATTACGAGTGATGTCGCACTTGAACTACGCGAAAACGGTATAAACTATTTGGATATAGCCGGCAATTGCTTCATTAAGTACGGGGAATTGCTTTTACATATTGTGGGCCAAAAAGTACACAAAAAAGAGAAAACCAATCAGGCAAAAGCTTTTCAGGAAGTTGGGATCAAAATTATCTTCAACCTGCTAAGCAACCCTGCGAACTTACAACTATCTTACCGGGAACTGGCCGAATTGGCGGATGTGTCCATAGGTTCTGTAAGCAATGTAATGACCGAACTGGAAGAGCAAAATTTCATTCTCAAAACCAAGCTTAAACGGGTACTAAAGAATAAACCTGCATTGCTCGAACGTTGGGTGGTTGCTTATCAGGATGTACTTCGTCCCCGATTGGTAAAAAAACAAATGCGGTTTATAAAACCCGATCTCACTCAGAACTGGCGAAATCTTCAGTTAGACAACGACGAAGGCGTTACGCTCTGGGGAGCAGAACCCGCAGCTGCGTTACTGACCAATCAGTTAGTTCCGGAAAACTTCAGCATCTATACCACAGAAAGCTGGCAAAATATGGGACAAGATATCGGGCTGGTACCAGACCCGAATGGTAAAGTAGAAATACTTCAGATTTTCTGGAAACAAAGCCCGGACAACAAACAAACCACTCCTCCTTTATTAATCTATGCCGATTTGATTGGAAGTGGATTCAGTCGGAATATTGAAACAGCACAAATAATCTTAGAAAATGAGTTGCAACATATCAGGTGAAGACCTTAATAATCCACTGCTTAAAGAGCTGTTGCAGAAACTAACCGATTACTTTAAGTCAATTGGTTCGGGTTTCTACATAATTGGTGCTACGGCCCGGGATATAATCCTGAGTGGCATTCACAAGCAGGCTTCTGCAAGAAGAACAGCCGATCTGGATATTGCCATTGCGATCAAAGATTGGAACAAATTCAATCAGATTTCCGAAGAGCTTTGTAAAATAGAAGGTTTTACTAAAGACACTAAACTAACGCAGCGCTTTAATTTTCAAAAAGTCTATGATATAGATATTGTCCCTTTTGGCGAAATCGCACAAAAAGACAACACAATCTATTGGCCACCCGAAGAACAATTTGCAATGTCGGTAGCCGGATATACCGAAGTGGCTGACAACACATTGGATATTACAATCGACAACGATTTATCGGTAAAAGTAGCTTCATTACCAGGAATCTTTATCCTGAAATTAGCAGCCTTCAACGACAGAAAGAACGAAACAAATAAAGATGCGGATGATTTGGCCTTTATTATTGAAAACTATCTTGAAATAAATGAGCTGAGAGCTGTAGAAGAACATTATGATATTTACGAGGCTGAAAACTTCAACACATTTACCGCTGGGGCAACCCTTTTGGGTAGAGACATAAAAACAATAATTGGTGGCAATGAGGAAACCATAAATACCTTCATTCAAATTCTGGAAGAAGAGTTAAAGGTAGAAGAAGAAAGCCCGTTGATCAACCAAATAATTGAGACACACAAAACAATTGAATACGATATAGCTGTGGAAGCATTAAATAACCTTCTGCAAGAATTAAAACAAAAGTAATGGCAATTAAAAAATCCGAATTATACAGCTCTTTATGGGCTGGTTGTGATGAACTGAGAGGTAGCATGGACGCAAGCCAATATAAAAATTATGTATTAGTCTTGCTATTTATGAAATACGTTTCCGACAGAAAAGATCCTTTAATGGAGTTCCCGCCCGAATCCTCTTTTTATGATATGTTGAAATATCGGGGAAAAGATGAAATTGGAGATAAAATCAATAAAATTATTGGAGCATTTGCAAAAGCTAACGGATTAACCGGAATCATTGATACAAACGACAATGATTTTGAAAACGATGAAAAGTTAGGTAAAGGGAAAGATAAAATTGACTTGCTTACCAATCTACTAAATATTTTTAATAAGCCGGAACTTGATTTCAGTAAAAACAGAGCTGAGGGAGATGATTTATTGGGTGATGCTTATGAGTTTCTAATGCGTCACTTCGCTACCGAAAGCGGAAAAAGCAAAGGGCAATTCTATACACCAGCCGAAGTCTCACGCATTATGGCTCAATTGATTGAGATTAACAAATCAACGAGTCAAGAACAGTCAATATACGACCCTACATGTGGTTCGGGTTCACTTTTGCTCAAAGCCGCTGATATTGCACCTCATGGTATAACCATTTTTGGTCAGGAAAACGACAACGCCACACGTGCCTTAGCCGTTATGAATATGTGGTTACATAACTTTGCCGATGCAGAAATTTTGCAGGGCAACACAATGTCGAAACCACTATTTACAAACGATGAAACTGGCGAAATCAAATTGTTTGATTTCGCAGTTGCCAACCCACCGTTTAGTTATAAATCATGGATGAATGGCTTAGATCCGATTAACGATATTTACAAACGTTTTGAGGGTTATGATAACTTACCTCCCAAAAAGAATGGCGACTTTGCTTTTCTGCTTCACCTCATTAAATCGCTGAAATCAAAAGGCAAGGCCTGTATTGTTTTACCCTTGGGTGTGTTGTTTCGTGGAAATTCGGAAGCCGACATTCGCAGAAAAATCATTCAAAAAGGTTATATCAAAGCCATTATAGGATTACCTGCCAACTTGTTTTATGGCACCGGTATTGCCGCTTCGCTTATTGTCATTGACAAAGAAGATGCTGCCGACCGCAAAGAAATCTTTATGATTGATGCCAGCAAAGGATTTATAAAAGATGGCAACAAAAACCGACTTCGGGAACAGGATATTCATAAAATTGTCGATACTTACACCAATCGGTTGACAATTGAAAAGTTCTCTCGTACTATTCCAATTTCAGAAATTGCAGATCCTAAGAATGATTATAACCTCAATATCCCCCGATACATTGACAGTCAGGAAGCGGAAGACATTCAGGATATTGAAGCACATTTACTCGGTGGTATTCCAAAGCGTGATATTGAAGATTTGCAAAATTACTGGACGGTTTACCAAACCATGAAAGCCGATTTATTCAGCCCTATTACTAACCGCCCAAATTATTATAAACTCAATATCGTAAACGAAGAAATAAAAAATACGATTTTCAATCACCCCGAATTTGCTATTTTTGGCAAAACCATGGAAGAGGTATTTACCGCATGGGAAACCGAAACCATAGCGCACACCAAAGCATTAGATCCTGTCCTGAGCTTGTCGAAGGGAGAGGCATTACGCCCAAAAAACGAGATACACACTATTTCGGAAAACCTGTTGAATCACTATCACATCAAACCGCTGACCGACAAATACGCCATGTATCAGCACCTCATGGATTATTGGGCTGAAACCATGCAAGATGATTTCTACGAACTGGCTGCCGATGGTTGGCGTGCAGGTAATGACCTAAAACGATTGGAAAAGAAAACCAAAAAAGGCGAGAAAGAAATTATTAAACAAGTGCCGGGACTAGAAGGCTTGGAAGGTCGACTGATACCACCTGCTTTGATGATTCAGGTCTATTTTGCTAAAGAGCAGCAAGTCATTGACGATTTGGAAAGTCAAATTGAAACCGTAAAATCAAAATTAGAAGAACTGATTGAAGAAAACTCAGGCGAAGATGGATTGCTTGCAGAAGTTACCGACGAAAAAGGCAAAGTAACCAAAGCAGCTATATTGAAACGCTTGAAAGAAATAGCTCCAAAAAAAGGTAAAAAGCAAGACGACGATATAAAAGAAGAATTCGATTTGCTTGAACTCTACAAATGGCTAACCGAAGAAGCAGCAGAAATAAGCATAAAACTACTGATTGCCAAAGCCGATTTGGAGCAAAAAGTTATTGCACAATATCCAAAACTCAGCATTGACGAAATTAAAATCGTAGTAGTGGAAAAGAAATGGATGGCAGCCATGGAGCAACGCATACATACCGAAATGGATAACATTAGCCACCGACTTACACAACGCATTAAAGAACTGGCAGACCGCTACGAAACACCCATGCCACTGCTTACCCAAGAAGTAGAAGTCCTAACCGCCAAAGTAGAAAACCATTTAAAACAAATGAAATTTGTATGGTAGAAGGGTTTAAAAATACAGAAGTTGGGCTTATTCCTAATGATTGGGAGGTAAAGCAATTGCTTGAAAACACAAGCCTTATGACAAATGGTTTTGTCGGAGTATCTAAATTACATTACACTGATTATGAAAATGGCATTTTATATATTCAGGGATACAATGTAGAAGAAAATGGTTTTAATCTTCATGGTATTAAAAGAATTACAAATGAATTTCATAATCAACATTTAAAGTCTTGTTTACGTGAAGGTGATTTACTGACCATACAAACGGGAGATATAGGCGTGACTACAGTTGTTCCCCAAAAATTAGAAGGTTCAAACTGTCATGCATTAATTATTACACGATTTAAAAAAGGGATAGCTGATCCATTATTTTATAGTTACTATTTCAATTTTTCTGAAGGTCGTAAAAGATTAAAAGAAATTGAAACAGGCTCAACAATGAAGCATATTAATGTTGGGGATATGAGATATCTATTAATCCCTTATCCCTCCAAATCCGAACAAACCGCCATTGCCACCGCCTTAAACGATGCCGATGCACTTATTACGCAATTAGAAAAACTTATTGCTAAGAAAAAAGCAATTAAGCAAGTTATTAGTAGTGATTTATTATCTGGTCGTATAAGATTAGGTGATAATACAAAAAAATGGGAAGAAGAAACAATAGAAAGTCTTTGTAAAATATTCACTAAACAAACAGGTTTTGATTATTCAGCTTACATAAAACCGTCGCTTATCACAACATATGAAGAAGGTGTATTACCTTTTATTCAAAATAAAGACTTCTATGGTCGAAAAATCAATTTGAACACAGACTACTTTATTCCATATATAGTGGCTAAAAATTTTCCTAGAATTTTATTAGACGAGAAGTGTTTATTGATTTCAATTTCAGGCAGTGTGGGGCATGTTGGTGTTTTCAATGAAAAGCGACACGCTTTTTTAGGCGGAGCAATTGCTGTTGCAAAATTCATTGATAAAAGTAAAATTGATTGGGCTATGTATTTTCTTCAATCTCCATTAGGTCAAAGTATGCTTTTAGCTAAAGTAAAAACAGGATCTCACCAGAACTTGATTTTAGATGATATCCGAAAAATGATAATACCTTATCCCCCTAAGGATGAAATGAATCAAATTATTTCAATTTTATTTGACATAGATTTGGAAATTGAGAAGTTAGAAACTAAACTCGAAAAACAAAAGCAGCTCAAACAAGGGATGATGCAAAGTTTATTAACCGGGAAAATCAGATTGGTATGATAAGAGAAAAGGGCAGCCAAAGAGCAATGTTTAAATTGATAGATTCAGAGAAGTTTCTCACGTCTATCAACGACCTAATAAAACCCAATGCGGAAATTTCTGTGTACGACAATTGGATGCCCAAAAGTTTACAAAATGATAAGGAAGCCGAGCTAAAAAATTTCTTGAAGTATAATTTCGACCTGCAGATGTATAACAAGATAGTAAGTTGGTGGCTACATGTTGACTCTACTACTCCAAATTGGGATTTAGTATCTACCTGCACCATTGACGGTAAAAGAGGTATCTTGCTCGTAGAGGCGAAGGCTCATGAAAAAGAGTTGAATGAGGAATCTCATGGAAAAAGATTGGATAAAAAGAAAGCATCAGAAGACACTATTAGAAATCATATCAAAATTGGCGAGGCTATTAAAGAAGCAAATGATGAAATAATAAAACAATTTCCAGAAATCTCTATTTCAAGAAATGAATGCTATCAATTATCCAACCGAGTTGCACATGCTTGGTGGTTGGCTAATCAAGGTATTCCGGTGGTTTTAATGTATCTCGGTTTTTTAGATTGTCACGATATGAATGATGGCAAGTATAAACTTCTCAATTCGCAAGAAGATTGGAAAAATTGCTTACTGAACCATGCTAAGAAAGTTGGAGTAGATTCAATAATTGATGAATGGGTGGATTGTGTTGAAAGTAAGTTTATTACAATTTGTAGAAGTTTATAGAAATAACAAAAGTAAATGGAATAAAATTTTAAAACCTAATTCAAAAACACATTATTAAATGAATCTAATTGAAACAAGGACTATAGGTAATTTAATACTAAACAAGAATACACCACAAAGAACTCCACGTGTAGAACATTTCTTAATTCCTTACTATCAGAGGGGTTATCGTTGGGAAATTAATCATGTTGAGGCGTTATTGGACGACATACACAACTTCATTCTATCAAAAGAGGAAAACTACTGCTTACAACCTATAGTTGTTGCCCCAAGAGAAGACGAAAATGGGTTGAATATCTGGGAAGTTATTGATGGTCAACAAAGGCTAATCACACTTTTCATAATATTTCAATTTATTCAAAAGGCAAAATACTCAATTATCTTTGAAAAAAGAGGTTTAAGCACCGATTTCCTTTCAGGTTTGAATAAAGAAACCTACAATCACGAAAGCCCTGATTTTCATTTTATGAGTGAAGCTCATGCTGTGGTAGAAAAATGGTTTGAGAAAAAAACAGTAGATGACATTTCATATATTGACGAGTTTTATACTACTGTCACAAAGAAAGTACAGGTAATCTGGTATCAGATAACAGAGCTTTTAGATAATGAGAAAATTGATATTTTTAATCGTTTGAATGTAGGAAAGATAGCTTTGACTGATGCTGAGTTAATTAGAGCTTTGCTTTTATCTAAAATTAAAATTGGTTTGTCTGAACGTGAAGCAAATATGAGACAAGCAGAGATTTCAAATGAATGGAATTTAATTGAACATGAATTAAGAAAAGAAGAACTGTGGTATTTTATAAATAATGATTTTAAAATCAGTCTTTCTTCGCACATAGAATTCATTTTTAATATCATTGCAGATGGCAATGCAAAAAAATATTCCACATTTTTATGGTTTGAAAACCATATTAAAAATGAAAATCCGCTATTAGAAAGAGATAATGCCCGAGACCTATGGGATAAAACGAAATCAATTTATGCTAGGTTTAAATCTTGGTATAATAATAGAACATTATATCATTTTGTGGGCTATCTATTAATTAACAATATACCAGTAAAAGAGATATTAGATAACTCATATACAACAAAACCCAAATTTAAAGATTGGCTCGTTGTAAAAATCAAAGAAAGTGTACATGGAATTAAAATTAGTGATTTGACATATGAAAATAGCCACCTTGAAAAGACATTACTGTTATTCAATATTTTATCTGTGGAAAATTTAACTGATACAATTCAAAACAGATTTCCTTTTAATCATTACAAAAAAATAAAGATGGAAGATGGAGGATGGAGTATTGAGCATATACATGCCCAACAGTCTGAATCTATAAAAGAAACAAAAGCAATACGAACTTGGTTGCAAGAAACATTGAAAGCAATAAAAAATATAACAAACCTTGAAATTGAAAACACACAACTTGAACAAGGTGACGATGTTACTAAAGAGAAAAAAACAATTGAAATGGCACCGTATATTGAAAAAATTGATAAAATGATTTCTGAAGATATTATTGATGTGGATGCTTTTAATAATTTGAAAAATGAATTAATAAAGCTATTTGATTCAACGTCTGTTCATGAATTGGACAACTTAGCTTTATTGTCCAAAAAAGACAATTCAGCTTTGAATAATTCAATTTTCCCTGTTAAAAGGAATAAAATCATTGAATTAGAAAAAGAAGGAAAGTTTATCCCACTTTGCACAAGAAATGTATTTTTAAAATTCTATAGTAATTCTGATAATCAACCTTATTATTGGAGTCTGGATGATAAAATATCATACTTTGCTGCATTAAAAGTAGTTTTGAAACCATATTTAAATTAAAACACACTATGAATACTAAACATACATTCTGGAGTCTTTGTGAAAAATATGACAAAATTGAAGTGCCAATAATTCAGAGAGACTATGCACAAGGGCGTGAAACGCCTGAGGCAATTAGAATCAGAAAGAAATTTATTAATGAATATTTGATAGATTCATTAATAAAGAAAGAAAAAATTGAGTTAGATTTTGTGTATGGATCTATTCAGATTGTAAAGAAAGAAGAGTCTAAACAAAAAATATTTATACCACTTGACGGACAACAAAGACTCACAACATTATTTCTGTTACATTGGTTTGTTGCTATTAAAGAGGATAGGTTAGTTGATGCAAAAAATAATCTATTGAAGTTTACCTATGAAACACGTCCGTCTGCACATGATTTTTGCACCAAATTAATTGAAAAATGTACAATCAATAAACTACACAAGGTAAAACAAGAAATATTAGAATCCGAATGGTATGATGACGAATGGGATAATGATCCAACAATCTCAGGGATGATAACAATGCTTGATACTTTTGCGAAAAATGAGAAATTCATAAATCATACCGATAAATTCTATGATTCTTTAAGTAGTGATGTTGATGGATTGATTACCTTTTATTTTATCTCACTCGAAGAATTTGGGCTGACTGAAAACCTATATATTAGAATGAATGCCAGGGGGAAGGTATTGTCAGAGTTCGAAAATTTCAAGTCAGAGTTTTATAAAATCATTACACCATTTCAGGAAATTCTTGAGGAAATTAAAGATAAAATTGAATATGCTTGGGTTGAAAATCTTTGGGCATATAAAGCGAATGACTCTTATGTGGTTGATAAGCCTTTCATGCAATATCTGAGTTTTTTGACTGAAATGTTATATTTCAAGTCTGCAAAATTTAGAGCAAATTCTTATGAGACAGATTTTCTCGATTTTAAAGTACTAAAGCAAATATATTCT
>JAATGT010000323.1 GCA_015654525.1 Bacteroidales bacterium | reverse complement strand
TAAATGACAATCCCGGTTATGCCTATGAAAACCTGCTTTACTGCAACACTTCGGGAGTAACTAAAGTGGAAAGGCAAAAAGCCATAGAGGAATTAAAACGAATACCAGAAGTACAAGCAGTAGCTACCTGCTCCACCCTACCCATGTTTGGGACTTCCGGAAATAATGTTTCAGAGCCTGGCAAAAAGCAAGAATTGTTTAATATCGCCGATCTATACCATGCGGATGCCAATTATCTTTCTTTGATGGAAATTCCGGTAGTGGCAGGAAAAGACTTTGAACATAGCGCCGCTGATTCGGCACAGGTACTCGTTAGTCAAAACTTTGCTGATAAACTGGCTAAGATGTTGAACTGGAAGGACGGAATTGTAGGCAAAGCTATTCAAATCTCCGAACACGGTGTATGCACCATCAAAGGCGTTTACAGAAACATACGCATCGGTTCCATAAGTGATCCTGACGACCGTCCATCCATTATTTCGTATTCAAATCTCCCTGTCAGAAACATCATGATTAAACTTCAACATATCAATTCGGAAAATATCCGGCAAGTAAACAAAGTATTGCAAACCGCATTGCCCAACAAAGATATTGTGGTCACACCCTATAAAACCAGCATGACTTTTTTGTATACCTCTTCCCGCTTATTCAGAAATTCAGTGCTGATTGGAGGCATCATCACACTAATCATTGTCCTGATCGGGTTGATAGGTTATACCAACGATGAGATAAGTCGCCGAAGTGCCGAGATAGCCATTAGAAAGGTTAACGGAGCATCAGCCAGGGAGATTCTACGACTCTTCATCAAGGATATTCTGCGTATAGCCATTCCCGCACTGATTATTGGCGAATTATTGGCAGCTGTTGCCGCCGAAAAATGGATGGAAAACTTTGCTCAGAAAACCAGTCTTTCGCTTTTCATCTTTTTGGGGTGTGGAATAGCTGTATTAGTTATCATTCTGTCGGTAGTCACTCTGGACTCGTACCGCACAGCCGTCCAAAATCCGGTAGATGCCATAAAGAGAGACTAAACAGGGAACAGTAATCAGTAAATTATAAAATATGAAAGCAATATTTCGAAACTTCTTCTTTGTACTTAAACGATTTAAAACGTCAAGCATCCTGAATATTTTGGGTTTGTCGGTGGCATTTGCAGTATTTGCAATCACGTTGACTCAAGTGCATTATGACCTGTCATTTGATCGTAATTTTAAAAATGCAGATGATATCTATTTCGCTAGTATGTCTTTTTCTAATGGAAACAGGAATACGAATATGCCAACCACCATGGGCAAGGAAATTCAAAGTAAATTTCCAGAGGTAAAAAGCTATTGTTTAGTCAACCCCAATACTTCGGACGAATTTTTAGTAGATGTAATAAACAGCAAGGGAATAAAGCAAAAATTCACCACAAAGGTCATCCCCGTCACAGCCGGCTTTCTGGATGTTTTTACACCCGAGATAGTAAGAGGAAGTACTAAAGATTTATTCGCCGGACAAGGGAGGGCAATGATAACCGAAAGTACGGCACATAAATTATTCGGAAATGAAAACCCGATTGGCAAAACGATTTACTATCATTTCTCTAAACATTTTTACAACAACCAAAAAACCAATCTTGTAACTGTAATGGCAGTTTGTACGGATTTTCCCAAAAACTGTTCTATTGAAAATGGTATTTATACCCTGCTTCCCGACGATCAACCGGAAAATTATAACTATAATGGCTATTTTGTTGTGAACAAAAGTGGTTATACTAAATTATTGTCGCAACTAAACAGTGAAAAGTTCTTCGGCAAAGAAACATGGCAGGAGATGCAAAAATCGGAGAAAAAAGCAACTGTAGAATTGACTCCGTTGAATAAAGCTCATTTTGATTTAGAAAAAGGGAGACTCACTACTACACTTTCGTTGTTAGCCATTGGTATTTTGACACTGATTATAGCATACATCAATTTTCTGAATTTCTCCATTGCCATATCTCCTACCCGTGTTAAAGGATTGAATATTCACAAGATTATCGGTGCCAGTCCGCTGAAACTAAAACTGACACTGGCTTCCGAGGCTGCGCTGTTTTCATTACTTTCGTTTATTCTCGCTTTATTCTATATCTCATTTCTGAAAGAAACATTTATAAGTGATTATTTTTCAGCGGACATGTCGCTGTCTGCCAACAAACCACTCTTAACGGTAATTGGTTTTGTAGCTTTGTTATTTGGAATGTTATTCGGTTGGTATCCGGCACGCTATATTGTATCGTTTCAGCCGGCAGTTGCTTTAAGAGGTGCTTTTGCCATGTCGGCCAGAAGTGTTCGTTTACGAAACACTCTTATTACCATACAGTTTATTGCAGCTATTACACTTATCATTGTTGCTCTATTTATTCAGGTTCAAAACAACTTTATGCAACATCGCTCGTGGGATATTCAAAAAGAAAACATTGTTTATGTACCCTATGGACAGCTAAAAATTGATATGCACACCTTCGGGGAAGAACTAAAAAGAGATCCGCGGATTCTTGATTACACAGCATCCCAGTTTCTACCAGGACACGTAGGTATGAGTTGGGGTCGAAAGTTTGAAGGGCAACAAGTAAATGCCTGGATATGGCCTGTACAAGTAAACTTTCCGCATTTCTTTGGCGTAAAGATGGCCGAAGGTCGGGATTTTCAGGACAACGATAGCACAGGCAACAGATGTGCAATCATTTTTAATGAATGCTTTCTGAAAAAACATCAATTAAAAAATATATCTGGAAAACCTTTTCCCGGCTTTGGCGTAGACTTAACTGTGGTAGGTATTGCAAAAAACACAAATTTCAGTTCGTTGCGGGATAGCATCCGTCCATTGGGTTTTGCCCTTCTGGGCAATCATTACAACATGAACTGGTTCTTCATCAAACTATCGGGGAATGATGTGCCGGGTGCCGTAGAAAGTATCAAAAAGACCTGGGAGAAGTATTCGGATGAAGATTTCGATCTGAAATTTCTGGATGCATCTATGGACAAACTATATAAAAATGAAACAAATCTGGCAAAGCTAATTTCAATGTTCGGATTAATCACCGTACTTATTGCTATCATGGGTGTTTATGGACTGGTCGTCTTCAACACCCGGTACAAATCCAAAGAAATAGCCATCAGAAAGGTCAATGGTGCTTCGGTAAAAGAAATCATACTGATGCTTAACCGCACCGTACTTATTCAGCTGTCAATTGCTTTTGTGGTGGCAGTTCCGCTATCGTATTACATTGTACATCGATGGTTGCAGCAGTTTGCCTACAAAATACCCATCTATTGGTGGATATTTCTGCTTGCCGGATTGCTTGTATTTGTCATTACCGTGGTAACCGTCAGCTGGCAAAGCCGGAAAGCTGCCACAGCCAATCCGGTGGATGCAATAAAGAATGAATAATAGCCCCCTAAATCCTCCAAGGGGGACTTTGAGTGTGTTCATTTGAAATAATAATTGATTAAAGAACAAAACAAATAAACAATTCTATAAATATAATAACCATTTAAATTTAGTCCATCCTAAAGTCCCCCTTGGGGGATTTAGGGGGCATCTACAAATTATGATAAAGATTAATGATTTACAAAAGAGCTTCCGTACGGAAGAAATTGAGACAGTGGCATTGAACGGAGTTTCATTACATGTAGCCGAAGGTGAATTTATTGCCATTATGGGTCCTTCGGGATGTGGAAAATCAACTTTGCTAAACATCCTTGGACTGTTGGACAACCCGACTTCGGGCGAATACTTTCTGGCCGGCACCGAAGTAGGACATTTGAAAGAAAAACAGCGCACCGATATGCGTAAGGGCAATATCGGGTTCGTATTTCAGAGCTTTAACCTGATTGAAGAAATGAATGTGTATGAAAATGTGGAACTACCCTTGGTTTACCTGAAGGTAAAGGCATCGGAACGTAAACGACGAGTGGAAGAGGCTTTGAAACGCATGAACATCAGTCACCGCGCCAAGCATTTTCCAAATCAACTCTCCGGTGGACAACAACAGCGTGTGGCCATTGCCCGGGCAGTGGTAGCTAACCCGAAACTGATTTTAGCCGATGAGCCTACCGGAAATCTGGATTCGAAAAACGGAAAAGATGTGATGAATCTGCTATCCGAGCTAAATAAGGAAGGAACAACCATCGTGATGGTAACACACTCGCAACACGATTCTACCTTTGCACACCGGGTCATCAATCTGTTCGATGGGCAGATTGTGTCGGAAGTAGAAAGTAAAATGTAAACTACCGTGAGTTCGATATAAAGGCTTATATAACTCACTGAAATTTATTCATCAATATTCCCGGAGGGAATTTACATCCATAGAAAATGTTAGTTTTAGGCATCGAATTCCCCGTTAGGGGATAAATAGGTAAATCCCCTAACGGGGAATTAATCTACTTTAAACTATACTTCTATTGATATTTAAGTCCTAACGGACTAACGCCTATATCGAATTCAAGTTAAACTATGCTCCTTTAAAAACGACCGCAGAAATAGTAAAGCTCAAAATAAAATGAATTATTTCGGTTCAACATCCGAAAATTAATCTTCTTTGCCAAATATATTTATGTTGAGTATTTACAATTTCTGCGGTTTTAATCTGTCTTTCAATAAGAACAAATTATTCATGAACATCTATCATCATTGAATTATAGACGATTCAACAATTACACAATTCAACAATAAGCATGACCAATATCTTATTCGTCTTTCGCCGTTTTCTGAAAAGCAAATACCTGCGCGCCGTAAATCTGCTGGGATTGTCTATCATTTTTGCTTGCCTGATTCTATCGTATATTCATGTCAAAAAAGAGCTGAGTTACGACCGGTTCAATGTAAATGCGGACCGATTAGTACGTATATCCATAGCCTATAGTAATGAACCGACGGTGGAATGTAGGGTGTATGATTATGGGTTAGATGCTATATTGCAGCGAATACCCGAAGTAACGCAAGTTGTAAAATTATCGCGGATTAACACCGTGATCCTTTCTTACGGAGGAAAGCCTCAAGTAGAAAACAATGCCTATGCAGCATCCGAAAACTTCTTTCGCGTTTTTAGTTACCCGCTGATTCAAGGTGATAAAAATTCAGTTTTGAATGCCACCAATAAAGTTGCCATTAGCGAAAGCCTGGCACGACGTCTGTTTAAAAACAAATCTCCTATTGGTAAAGAACTAAAGATGTCCGGTCGTGAAAAAGACGATACAAGTCTTTTCGTGAGCGGGGTATTTAAGGATTTTCCGAAGAATTCTCATTTTCATACCAACTTGATTTTTCAACGGGGAAAAGACCGACAAGATTTTGCGTACACTTACTTGTTGCTAAAAGAAGCTTCGAACAGGAAGTCAATCGAAAAGAAACTTTCTGCTCTTTTCGACAAAAATAGTTCTGATAAATCTGTCCATACAAAAGCAACTTTAATGCCTATCTCAGACATCCATCTACACAGCAAAGCCAGTCGTGAGATGGAGTCAAACGACAATATCAATTACATTTATCTCATTGTCGGTGTCAACATACTCCTTGTTGTGATCGTGTTTCTCAATTTATGGCTAAACTCCAGCCTTATTTTTGCATCCAACAAGCGATATTATCAACTGCTACGCCTCAACGGAGCTTCTCCTAAAACGGTATTAAGGGATGAAGCTATTTTAGCGATTCTGCTTGGATTGTTATCTATTACCGCCGGAGGAATCATTGCCTATTACCTATCAACGGAGTTCAATATTGGCTTTGTTTCAAAAGTTGAAATCACCCTTTTTTCGTTAGTCTTCCTTCTAGTACTTGTTATTGTTGCCATCCTTCCAGTGCTTACGGCTATTTCATCCACTTTATTTCTAAATGAAAAAATCGATTTGCGTCCCAGTGGTCATTCTTTTTCTGGAACAAAGTATCTATTAACGGCTCAGTACGTTATTGTCATGGTGGTGGTTATTGTCACCTTTGGCATTAGTAAGCAAGTGTCACTAATTATGCATAAGCAAGTTGGCGGAGGCGATAGTTGCATCCTTGTACTGCGAGAACAACCCACCCCCGTAAAAGAGCGGTTTACGTTATTAAAATCTGAATTATTGAAGCATACCGAAATATTGGCCGTGACAGCCTCTATGCAACTGCCCGGCAGTGGTATCCGCGATGGAATTGACGTTGCAGTGGAAGGTCACAAAGAGATCATTCCTGTTCATATCTTAGTTGTAGGTGACGATTTTTTGCCCTTTTTCCAGATAAGTCCCATTGCCGGCAAGCCCTTAGCCCCTGATAAATATACCTACCAACAGCATCTTCAATACATAATAAGTAAACAAAAAGGCGAGTCGATTCCCAAAAACCTGTCAGAAGAATACGTTATTAATAAAAAAGCCATGACAAGCTTGGGCTTTAAGTCTCCCGAAGAAGCAATAAATAAAACTATAACATTGGCAGTAGACCACTAGCTCAACTATATCGGCGGTGGACGCATTTGTGGAGTAATCGACAATTTCACCTATACCTCCTTATTCGAAGAGGATATTCCATTGCTTATTTTTTCTCGAGCACTTTTTGCTCAATGCTTTTTTGTTAGATTGAATGGCAACGATATGTCTCACTCATTAGCCGTGTTTAATCAAGTGTGGAAAAAAGTCAATCCCGACTTTCCGTCCAACTATAGTTTTTTGAAAGACGAATATGGAAGAGTCTATCACAACGAATTGAATGCTCAAAACCTAGTCCTGCTATTCTCCTTACTTTGCATGCTGGTAACAAATCTTGGACTACTTGTATTTATGTCATTTATAGTCAAAAATAAAACTCGGGAGATCGCCATTCGTCGCGTCAATGGAGCCAGCACGTTTGAAATTGTGCGAATGCTCAACTGGAATTTTATTCGTTGGATAGTAATGGCATTCGTTATCGCTGTTCCCGTGGCAACCTATGCCATGCAACGCTGGTTGGAGAATTTCACCTACAAAACATCACTCAATTGGTGGATATTTGCGTTGGCAGGTGCCGCAGTTTTGGCCTTATCCATACTACTCGTCTCTTGGCAAAGCTGGCGTGCCGCCACTGCCAATCCGGTAGATTCGCTGAAAGGAGAATAAAAGGTGTTTAGGATTCGATAACACTTTGTCTAGCCGTCCTATTTTTCGACATTGAGTGGCTAGGAGTCATTAATTAGCGGGTCATTCCCTATAATTAGTGACTCCTAGCCATTCCAGAGCGACTCAATGTTCCTAATTAGTGATCAACTGTGTCAACTTATCACCGTAAACACCGTCCATCCTTCGGCTGAAGTGGCATGAGTTAACTTACCACCATGCAAACGCATAATATAGCGTGAGATACTCAGGCCGATTCCGGTTCCAGCATCTTTGGTGGTAAAAAACGGGATAAAAATATGCGGAAGCACTTCCTTTGGAATTGGGCTGCCAGTATTACTCACTTCCACCTGTACCTTCCCGTCAGCCTGACGGCTGATGCTGATGCGTATCTTTTGGGGTTCGGTGTCAGTAATGGCCTCCACAGCATTTTTTACCAGATTTACCAACACTTGTGTTATCAGTTTTTCGTCGGCCAGCCATTCGGTATGCTCGCCGGTTTCCCGCAGCTCTACCTGAATATTCTTTTCGTTGATACATTTTTCTTCCAAATGAAGAATTTTATCTATCAGCGGTTTTACCTCAAAAGAACGAATGTTTGGTTTGGGAATGGCCGTAAATTTACGGTACGAATCCACAAACGACAACAAGCCTTTGGCCGTGGAATGAATCGTTTGGAAAGCCTCGATGGTGTTCAGCCGTAAATCTTCTTCTGTCGAATCGTTTTCCGGCATATTATGCAATGTAAGTAAAGTCTCACTCAACGAAGTAATAGGCGCAATGGAGTTCATAATCTCGTGCGTCATCACCCGTATCAGCCTGATCCACGATTCCATTTCTTTTGCTTCCAGTTCATTGCCAATGTTGTTGAGCGTAATCACTTTCATCCGTCCACGTTTAATGACAATTTCCGATAAGCTCAGACTCACCTGCATCTCCTCACGCTCATTGCTCACCTCAATGCGAGGATTATCGCCCACCCGCAGATTCCGAAACAAATCAGGGAAAGTTTCATTGACATTACTAAGCTGATTGATATGCGTAAAAACCGGTAAACCCGTCAAATCCAGCGCCGATTTATTCACTGTTTGTACATGCCCTTTTTCGTCCATAATGATAATCCCCGTAGATACACTTTCTATAATTAAGCTTAGGAACTTTTCATTTTCCACCACCTCTTTACGTGCACCAATCAAGATTTCTTTGATGCGATTAAGCATCACGTTTAGCTCCTTTTCCCGTCGCGACAATTTATCCTCCGAGAAATGAAACGAATAATCACCATTGTCCAACGCATTAAGCAAGAAAAGCACATTGCTGTTGAACTTTTTATAATGCTGGTACATGTTATACAAACAGATAACGGTAGCTATTCCGCTTATAACAACAAACGACACTTGCCCTTTGAGCATAAAATAAGTCAAGGCCGCCACCGAAAACATCAGCAAAACAGTAAACGTAAGAAGTCTGTATTGAATAGATTTAAACATAATGTTTTACCCCTAACCCCAAAAGGGAAAATAATTGAATTACTTAGTTATCAGAAATTTTTTGATCAAAAAAAGATATTACTCTAACTTAAGCAGTTACTAATATTTAATGATATATTTTACCACAATAGAACACATAGAAATCATGGGAGAGAAAAAGACTTAGGCCACATAGTAAGAGTATCTAACGATACTCTTGCCATGTCTGAAATTATCCCGTATTCGGGATAATGCTATGTGTTCTTAGTCTTATATCTCCTATTTAAAACTAGTGTGAACTATGTGACAAAAAAACATATCAACAATAATTATCATTTACTTACTTTCCTCTTTTATAGTTAGAAGTCGTTTTACAACTCGTATTTTTTTATTTTACTGTAGAGCGTAGGACGGGTAATGCCCAGTTCGGTGGCAACAGCCGACATGTTTCCGTTGTTTTTTGCAATAGAATTCTCTATCAGCATCTTTTCAGCATCTTCCAGACTCATATTTGCCAGCTTCGGACTTTTCTTTTCCTGCTTCCGTAGGTAAAAATCATCTGCTTGCAATTCCGCTCCATCACAAAGGATCACCGCTTTCTCCATCGCATGTTGCAGTTCGCGCACATTGCCCGGCCAGGCATACTCTTTCAATTTTTGAATCGCATTTTTACTCAGTGTCAATCCTTTTTTATCATATTTAGCACTATATTTCAGAAGAAAAAACCCTGCCAGCTCCGGAATATCTTCAGATCGATCGCGCAGTGCCGGAACTTCCAGGTGGATAGTATTAACCCGATAAAGCAAATCTTCGCGAAACTCGCCGTTTAGCACCGACTGCTCCAGATTGCGGTTAGTGGCACAAATCAACCGGATATCCACCGGAATCGGTTTGTTATCCCCCACCCTGACCACTTGTCGGGATTGAATTACACTCAGCAATTTAGCTTGTAATGCATAGCTCAAATTACCAATTTCATCCAGAAAAAGCGTTCCCCCATCGGCGGCTTCAAACTTTCCGGCTCTATCGGTACGGGCATCGGTAAAAGCACCTTTTACGTGCCCAAACAACTCACTCTCAAACAAAGTTTCGCTCACGGCTCCCATATCAACGGTCACCAACACTTCTTCATGACGCATCGATAACCGGTGAATCTCGCGGGCAATCACTTCCTTTCCGGTTCCATTTTCACCGGTAATAAGAATACTGGCATCCGTTTTAGCAACCTTGCCAAGCACACTGCGAAGCTCACGCATAGACTCAGATTGCCCCCAGCAAAAGGCTTCATCCCGGTTTAATTCCATGTTAATGATGGTTTGTTTTTCACGTAACTGCTTCACTTCTTTACGCGACTGGCGAAGCGAGTAAGCCGACTGAAGAGTTGCAACTAACCTGGCATTATCCCAGGGTTTTACTACAAAATCACTGGCTCCTTGCTTCAGAGCACTCACCGCTAAATCAATATCAGCATAAGCAGTAAATAGTACAACCGGGAGTTCTGTATCAAACTTTTTAATTTCCGACAGCCAGTATAATCCTTCATTCCCGGAATTTATACCGGCCGAAAAATTCATATCAAGCAAAATAACATCCGGGTGATTATCATTCAACTGGGACACCAGTGTATTGGGAGAGTTCAGTAAAATCACTTTCTGGAAATAGCTTTCAAGCAATATCCGCAAAGCACTTAGCACATTTTTATTATCATCAACAACCAGTATACAGCCCTTTTTCATTGTAAAATAATTTTACAACAAAAATACAAGCTTCTTTTTAATAATAAGCAAAATTTCATAGGAATAATAACAAAAAACTCTATAACAAGAAAACCGTTTTGAATCAAATGATTCAAAACGGTTTTCTTTGTGATCCGGATGAGATTCGAACTCATGACCCACGCCTTAGAAGGGCGTTGCTCTATCCAGCTGAGCTACCAGACCAATCCTTGCTTTATTTTGGAAAGCGGTGCAAAAGTAGTTCATTTTTTGGAAAGATACAACAGTTTTCCCTGAAAATGGGAAAACTGGAGATTTATTGGTAAAAAATCGCTAATTTTGTCTGCTGTAAAATAATCAAAACTAATTAACATTATTCATTACGATGAAGGTATTAAAATTCGGCGGGACATCCGTAGGTTCGGTCAATGGTATTCTTAGTGTAAAAAAAATTGTCGAGTCTCAGAATGAACCCGTTATTGTGGTTGTTTCAGCACTTTCCGGAATCACTGACCAGCTTTATAAAGTCGCAAAGTTGGCATGCGGTGGCGACAAATCCTATCTGGCAGAATACGAACAAATGCTTTCACGTCATACCGAAGTGATAAACGGTGTGGTAGAACCAGGCAAAATTGAGGAAGTACAAACAATTATCAATGCTCAATTCACTGATCTTTCGAATATTTTCCGTGGAATTTATTTAATAAAAGACATTTCGGTAAAAATAATCGACACCATTGTTAGTTACGGCGAATCCATCTCGTCCATTATTGTTTCACACGCCATACAAGGGGCTGTTCATTTCGATTCGAAAGAATTTATAAAAACAGAAAACCAGTTTGATAAACATATCGTTGACTTCGACAAAACCAACGGACTTATTCAAGAAATATTTGCCAATGCACCGGATATATGTGTATGTGGTGGATTTATTTCCACTGACACTAACACCAGCTTCATAACCAATTTAGGGCGCGGTGGTTCTGATTATACTGCAGCTATTCTAGCTTCAGCTTTGCATGCATCCATACTGGAAATATGGACCGACGTTGATGGCTTTATGACTGCCGATCCACGTATTATTAATAATGCATACGTCATTGATAAATTGAGTTTTATTGAAGCTATGGAGCTTTGTAACTTTGGCGCTAAAGTTATTTATCCTCCAACTATTTTCCCCGTATTTCATAAAAACATCCCGGTAAAGATAAAAAACACCTTTAATCCTGAGGCGGCAGGAACTTTTATCTCACGCGAGAAATCAGGTGAAGCCGGAAAAGCTATTAAAGGTATCTCTTCCATAAACGACACTTCGCTGATCACCGTACAAGGATTAGGTATGGTTGGAGTTATTGGAGTAAACTACCGCATTTTTCGCATGTTGGCAAAAAATGGCATCAGTGTTTTCTTAGTTTCGCAAGCTTCATCGGAAAACACGACTTCCATTGGTGTGCGAAATGCCGATAGCGCTTTAGCAGTGGAAGTGCTACGTAAAGAGTTTGCCAACGAAATTGTACAAGGTGAAATCAATGACATTTTTTCTGAAGACGATTTGGCTACAGTGGCTATTGTTGGCGACAATATGAAACGTACACCCGGTATAGCCGGAAAGCTTTTCGGCACACTGGGACGAAATGGTATTAACGTAGTTGCCTGTGCTCAGGGAGCCTCGGAAACCAATATTTCTTTCGTCACCGACCGTAAATCGCTTCGTAAAGCACTAAACGTAATCCACGATTCATTCTTCTTGTCCGAATATCAGGTTCTGAATATTTTTGTAACCGGAATCGGAACCGTAGGCAGCAATCTACTGGACCAGATAAAGAAACAACAACAAAAGCTGATGTCTCAAAACGGACTAAAGCTAAACGTGGTTGGAATTGCATCCAGCAAAAAAATGCTATTCACCCGTGACGGTATTAACCTGGAAAATTTCAGAGAAGAATTGTTCTCTAAAGGAATTGACGCTACTTCCAAAAACATTTGCGAAGAGGTGGTTAACATGAATATTTTCAATTCTGTATTTGTAGATTGTACTGCCAATCATGAGATTGCTGATTTGTACCCCATTTTACTGGAAAACAACACATCAGTGGTTACAGCAAATAAAATTGCAGCCTCATCGGCTTACGAAAATTATCTGAATTTAAAAGATACAGCACGTCGCCGCGGTGTAAAGTTTTTGTTCGAAACCAATGTAGGTGCAGGTTTACCTATCATTAACACGATGAATAACCTGATCAACAGCGGTGACCATATCCAAAAAATGGAGGCTGTTCTCTCAGGAACACTCAACTACATATTCAACACCATAAGCAGTGAAATTCCTCTAAGTAAAGCGATTTTAATGGCAAAAGAAGCTGGATTCTCGGAACCAGATCCACGTATTGATCTAAGTGGAAAAGATGTAATTCGTAAATTAGTCATTCTGGCCCGCGAAGCCGGTTATAAGGTGGAGCAGACAGATGTAATCAAAAATTTATTTATTCCAGACGAGTACTTTGCAGGGAATCAGGATGATTTCTGGAAAAAAATTCCAGAATTGGATGCTGAATTCGAGGGGAGACGACAAACATTAGCATCAGAAAATAAGCGTTGGAGGTTTGTTGCCACCATGGAAAATGGAAATTGCAAAGTTGGTTTGCAGGAAGTGGACAATCTGCATCCATTTTTCGATTTACAGGGAAGTAACAATATAATCCTTATCACGACCGAACGTTACAATGAATTTCCTATGATGATCAAGGGATACGGAGCCGGAGCAAGCGTCACTGCCGCGGGAGTTTTTTCGGATATCATGAGTATTGCTAATATTAGATAAGACAAAGGTGATCAACTGTTCTTTAAAGCTCTTTTTGTTATGTTTGTTCTGCCTGATTATCACATCATGCAAAAAGCAATCTCCTCAGTTGCCTTCGAATAAAGGCATCGAAATAGACAAAAACGAAAAGTCTTTACTCAAAATCAATCACCAGCTGACAATAAAAGAAGATGCTCTGCTAAAAAAATATGTCGAAAGAAACGGAACTTTCAAAAAAAATGATTTAGGGTTTTGGTATAAAATTATCCAATCCGGAACCGGTTCTGGGATTAGAGATTCTTCTGTTTGCAAGATTTCGAGCAAACTCAGGCTACTTAACGGGAAAATACTCAAATCAGAGCTAAATCAATTTGTAATGGGGAAAAAACAATTGGTAGTCGGTTTAGAAGAAGGTATAAAACTAATGCACAAAGGTGATAGCGCTATTTTTGTTATTCCTTGGTATTTAGGCTTTGGTATGAAAGGAGAAGAACCGTTGATTCCACCCTATACCTCTATCATTTATGAAATCAAACTCTTGAATTAATTTTGTGTAATTTAGCTTATTATTAGCTATCTTATTAAATCATCAACTACAAATCTTATAACTTTATTCATTTTTTTAACTTTTAAATATCACTTTTTAATCGGATATTTGTATAAAAATAATTTACTGATATGAAACGGATTTCTTATCTATTCCTTCTTGTTTTTCTTACATCGTTGTTAGCTTCATCATGTAGTAGCACTAAAACTTATGCCGAGTTACTAAGCGAAGAAAATGCTTTAATTAAAGACTACATAAACCGTAACAATATTATGGTTGTGTCAACATTTCCTACAGATACTCCATGGGTCAAGAATGGCAAAAGTGTATACGTATTAACTTCTAGTGGCTTATATTTTCACATGATAAATCCTGGAGATACAACCAGTAATGACACTGCAGTACTTAAAAATATAATAGTTCCTCGCTTTAAACAATATACACTGAATGTTGTATCAGACACAATAAATAACTGGACTACGGTTGACTACCCTTACCCGTCTGATTTCACCTATGGTGATTTAACCGAATCCTGCAAAGCTTTTCATGAAGCAGTATCATACATGAAACGAAATGATACAGAAGCCAAACTCATTGTCCCTGCATCAATTGGCTTTAGCACTGAATTAAGTAGCGTGACGCCAATGGGTTATGATCTAAAAATAAAATTCCAAAAATAAAATTTTAGTTCTAAGAGCGACTAAAATTCCATTTCCATTAAACACAAAACTAAACTTTTCAGAAAATGACTCTAATTAAATCAATTTCCGGTATCCGTGGAACTATCGGCGGTCCGGTTGGTGATGGGTTAAATCCGTTAGACATTGTTCGCTTCACCGCAGCTTATGCCACTCAAATAAAAGAAAACAAACAAACCATTTCAAATAAAATCGTTGTAGGTCGCGATGCTAGAATTTCCGGCGAAATGGTTAATCAATTAGTTATTGGCACTCTGTTAGGAATGGGATTTGATGTTGTAAACATTGGATTGGCATCCACTCCAACTACAGAGTTAGCCGTAACCATAGAAAAGGCTGCCGGTGGAATCATTCTTACAGCAAGTCATAATCCAAAGCAGTGGAATGCACTTAAACTCTTAAACGAAAAAGGTGAATTTTTAAATGCTCTTGAAGGCGAGAATGTATTGAAAATTGCAGCCGAAGAAAGTTTCTTATTTTCTCCTGTTGATGAATTGGGTAAACTTTCTGAAAATTTCACGTACACCGAAAAGCATATCAAAAGCGTTTTAGAATTAGATCTGGTAGACGTAGAAGCCATTCGGAATGCTGATTTCAGTGTTGCTATTGACTGTGTAAATTCAGTTGGTGGAATTGCCATTCCAGCTTTACTTGAAGCATTGGGCGTAAAAAAAATCGAAAAACTATTTTGCGAACCCAATGGACTATTTCCTCATAACCCGGAACCACTTCCAGAACATTTGACAGAGATCTCAGCATTAATGAAACAAGGTAGAGCCGATGTAGGTTTCGTTGTTGACCCTGATGTTGATCGTCTGGCTATTATATGCGAAGATGGAAGTATCTTTGGAGAAGAGTATACATTGGTTGCTATTGCCGACTATGTACTCCAACACACTCCGGGCAATACTGTTTCGAACTTAAGTTCGACACGTGCTTTAAGAGATATAACTAACAATCGTGGCGGAAACTATACTGCTGCAGCCGTAGGTGAAGTCAACGTTGTAAAAGCCATGAAAGATACCAAAGCAATTATTGGAGGCGAAGGTAACGGTGGTGTAATCTACCCTGCCAGTCATTACGGGCGCGATGCATTAGTAGGAATTGCCTTATTTTTGACTTATTTAGCTAAATCAAAAATAACAGTTTCAGCACTTCGCAAAACTTATCCTGAATATTACATTTCTAAAAATAAAATTCAACTTACTCCATCAATTGATGTAGACGGAATTTTGAAGGTTATTAAAGATTCTTATAAGCAATTCGAGGTTAATGATATTGATGGAGTGAAGATTGATTTTCCCACAGGTTGGGTTCATTTACGTAAATCCAACACAGAACCCATTATCCGGATCTATTCCGAAGCGGGGACACCAGAACAAGCTGAAAGTTTTGCAAAGGCAATCATCGAAGAAATTAAACGAATTGCTAATATCTAAAAGGGCACTCCCATCACATAAAAAAAGACTCATTCTAAAATAGAGTAAGTTTTTTTTGAAACTATTTAATATTTATTGCTTCTTCGCCACCGATGTCGGTATCGGAGCTTTTGTGACTCCTGAAGAGAAGGGGTTGAAGGTGCTGCTGTTGCGTGCTCACTAACAGGAAAAACTCCTTGAGGTCTTTTAATTTGATATTTTGTCATCGACTGATTTGATTCAAAACCAATTCCAGTCGTAATTCCCGAAGTTCTGGTTATCTTAATCAATTTATCAGAATAAAATCGTTCTTGCCGCTGATCCCAAAAAAGTTGCTCTGTTTCAAAGAGTTCCCCTTGTAAATTTGTCAATCTCACTTTTCCTCTCAACTCCCAAAGTTGTTCGTTTTGTTTATACTTCGCATATTTACTATGAATATTTGCATCAACTTTAAGGCGTTCATCAAAACGCTCGAAATGAATACCTTGTGGAAATTCCCAGTAAGGTTGAGATGCCTTGTCATATACATCCCAGCGAGGAGTTGATATCCGATAACGAGTTATACCCGAGTCGGAAATCACTGTAGTAATATCCGTAGCACGCAACTTGGGAATTATTGCACGATTTTTAATTGCTGATATTTTATCGGGCTTATCCTTAGTAGTACAACCGGCAATAAATATTACAAATAAAAGACTATAAACAATCGTTTTACAAACAAATAATATCGTTGGGCATAAAATGGCAGACTCCTTCGGTCTAATTTCAATCATCGTATGGAATTTGAGCTCCGGTATTAATTAGAGTTTACGCTTCATAAACCAATGTTCGTTAAAGGCAATACTCAAAGTAAATTTATAATAATCTTCGCTTAACACTGTTGATCCTATCTTTCCATATTCAAAAGAAGCATTAAGCATAGTTGTCGAATTATTAGCTTTATTATATAATGGTAGACCAAGACCACAAGTTAAACTGTAATTTTTAGGCTGAGCTACACCATTGACCTTATAATACGAATCACTAACATTAAACCCTGCGCGATATCGAATTCTTTGTGAAAAATATCGACCTTTATAATTGGGTTGATATTCGAAGCCTACAGCCAATTTAGAACGATTACTCAACGTATCAGTCTTACTAAAGAACTGAACGTCTTTCCATTGTTGTACACTATAATCAATTCCAATAGTAAGTTTTTTATTATAACAATAATTTAACCCAACACCAAAAAGGGCCGGAAGTTCAAAACGATAATTAGTATAACCCGGATGGTTTACATCAATAGTATCATTTATAACCCCTGTTGTTATTTGAGAAAAACCTCCACCCAGCTTCGTTTTTGGTTCATAAATTACGCCCAAAGCAACGTCATGCACTTTATCAAAAGTGTTATAGAATTGCGCTCCAAAGCGAAATCGAAAATTCTTTGCAGTAATAGATGTTGTTCTTGTCGTTGAAGTATAGTCTGTAGAACTAATTGTATTAGTTGTTGTGCTGGCAAAACTAAGACCACGATAATTCGTTACAGTACCAAACATATAATAGGCATTTATACCTAAAGATATATGTTTAAACAAATTTACAGAAAGTCCTGTATATACCTGAGTAAATCCACCACTTCCTATAAAACTCTTTGTAGATCTAATACTGTCAGATGCCGAACTATTCGACTTAACCAATAAAGTATCTCTTGAATAGAAATCATATCCGACAAAAGAATAAGGTAAAACACCAGCACTAAAGCCCATCCACTTTGTTAATGGAAATTGCATAGTTATATATTCCAGATTTGCATTGCGCCTGGTTACATTGGCTCCCGATTGTGAAAAATGTGACATTAAAGCCGAAGCTCCCACGTCAAACATAAAGGTCATGCTATCCACACTACTATATGAAGCTGGATTCATAGTATTAATACTGGCACTTGAGCGGGAACCAATTGAAACCCCACCCATGGCCCTTTGCTCTCCATTATTTGCATCATTTATATCACCATATCCAAACCTCGTATACGGAGAATTTGTATTATTTTGACTACCTGAAAATTGAACAAAAAGGAATAACGAAAATACGAGAAGAAATAGCTTATTTTTGTACATTATATTGGAGTATGCGGTTCAAACCGATTAACACTAAATTTCTTTCTGCAAAGATGGCATTTTTTAGCTTCGTAGCAAAGTAAAAAGTGCTACCACCCGTTAAAAATGTTGAAAGTTGTGGATATTTAATTTTTAATTCGTTTATATAACCATCTATCTCGAAGACAATGCCATAAATTACACCAGAAAGAATGGCGGAATTAGTTGAATTTCCGATAAAAGGAGTTTCATTTTTTGCAGATACCAATGGTAATTTTTGAGTAAACTCATGCAAGGCCCGCAATCTCAAATCAAGCCCCGGAGCAATATTACCTCCCCAATACACCTTTTTTGAATCAATAAAGTCATAGGTAATCGCTGTTCCTGCATCAATCACCAAAATTTCAGAATTTGGGCAAAGAAAAGAGGCACCTATCACAGCCGCTAATCTATCCTTGCCTAAAGTATCAGGAGTACTATATCTATTTTCAATAGGTATTGCCACTTCATGTGATAATTCAAGAAAAGAACTAAAAGAAGCTTTTAGCTCGTCAAGCAAGGTCGCATTATCTGAAATCACACTTGAAATTATGCATTGATTTATATCAAACTTATCAACTATAATTGAAATTTCATTTCGCCCAAATTGATCATAAACAAAAGTCTCTATCAATTTATCATGATCAAAAACGCCAACTTTCGTCCTTGAATTTCCCTGATCGATGCATAGGTTCATAACTAATTCCTCTAAGAAAAGAAAGCTTTAGATTTAAATAGAACTTACAAAATCATTTTTTCTATTGGAATTACCAAAATTCCCTCTGCCCCCAAAGCTTTAAGTTTTCCAATAATATCCCAAAAGCGTTTTTCTGCAATAACAACATGAAGAGAATTCCAACCTTCTTTAGCCAATGGCATTATTGTAGGGCTTTTCATTCCTGGAAGAACTTCAATAATCTTATCTATATTCTCAACCGGAACATTCATCAGCACGTATTTTTTATCCTCAGCCATTTGTACCGCTTCAATTCTGAAAAGCAATTCATCTAATATAGCTTGCTTTTCGTCCGATAACTTTGGATTTGAAATTAATAAAGCTTCAGATTTCATAAGCACCTCAACTTCTTTCAGATGATTAGTCACTAGTGTACTTCCAGAACTAACTATATCAAAGATTGCATCCGAAAGTCCAATACCAGGGGCTATTTCCACGGAACCGGTTATAACGTGAATATCAGCTTTTACTTTTTTCTCTTTCAGAAAATCAGTCAATATTTCGGGATAAGAGGTAGCAATCACCTTTCCATTAAACCATGAAATATCCGTATAATCAATTTCTTTGGGTATAGCCAATGACAGTCGGCACTTACTAAACCCCAAGCGCTTAGTCAATACTACCTTTTTTTTCTTTTCGGCATATTCGTTTTCACCAACGATTCCTATATCCGCCACCCCATCGGCAACCGACTGAGGAATATCATCGTCGCGAAGGAATAACACTTCTAATGGAAAGTTTCGGGCTGGCAACAACAATAGCCGTTTTCCTGATTCCAGTTTTATTCCGGTTTCAGTAAGTAACGACATGGTTTCTTCATATAACCGACCTTTAGCTTGTATTGCAATTCGTAACATAAATATCTATTATAATTTTTTGGTGCACAAAGGTACAAAAAATGCTCGAATACAGCATTTTTTGTACAAAAAAAGTCCGTTATCGAAATAACGGACTTTTAAGCCTGCAAGAATTTCTTTTTGCGTTAGCTTTACTTACTTAACAGCCTTAGTTGTATCTACAGCAGTAGAATCAACAGCAGCTTTAGTAGTATCAACGGCAACTACTGTAGAATCAGCTTTAGGAGCTTCTTCAGCTTTTTTAGGAGTACAAGATGCGAAAGCCATAGCTACCACAAAAAATAAAAATACTTTTTTCATTTCTTTTAAACTTTAAAAATTTAACATGTTTGTTTTGCAATTCAAAATCGATGCAAAGTTACATCATTTTTTTATTCTGGATTAATAAATATCACTTTTTTTTAAAATATTTTTTGGTTTAATTGATTTTTAGGGCTTTTTTAGAATAAACCAGCTTTTATTAGGGCTTTTTACCGCAAAAAGCAACTCGAATATTCAAAAAAAAAGTCCGTTAGAGATTCTAACAGACTTTTGCTTCGTAATACTACGAAAGCTTTTAATTACTTAACAGCTTTTGTTGAATCAGCAGCAACTGCAGTAGTGTCAGTAGCTACAGTGTCAACAGCTACAACTGTAGAATCAGCTTTAGGAGCTTCTTCAGCTTTTTTAGGAGCACAAGATGCGAAAGCCAAAGCTACAACGCAAAACAATAATACTTTTTTCATTACTTTAAATCTTTAAAATTTAACATGTTAATTTTGCTTTTCAAAATCGCTGCAAAGATACAATCATTTTTTTATTGTGGATTGATAATTATCGACTTTTTTTGAAATATTTTCACCAGGAAATTCTAAAAAAATAAATAGCTGATTAGGTGTATATTAGAAAATCAGTTTGTGCTTGAATAAAGGTACCTTTTAATACTCTTCTTTGGTGTTTTCTCAAATTCATGTGGATAAAGTTGTATTTTGGACACACCTTCATAACCCGCAACTATTGAATTTAACAACTTTCGATTTTCTTCCATCAGATTCTCCAACTGATTATGGTCGACACCTTCAGCATCTACTGCCTCATAATCAGGACAAACCAAAGCTGTTAATTTACCATTATTCTCTATCACCAAGCTTTCCATAACATAAGACATATTATTCAGTTTGGCTTCTATCTCCTCGGGATATATATTTTGACCACTAGCACTCAGAATCATAGTCTTGCTGCGACCACGGATATAAATATTATCATCTTCATCAATAGTGCCAAGGTCTCCGGTATGCAACCAGCCTTCATTGTCTATAATTTGAGCAGTAGCTTCTGGATTTTTATAATAGCCAGACATAACATTCTCACCTCTGACACACACTTCACCAACTCCAGTAACCGGATCGGAATGCATTATTTTAGCCTCCATGATATCCAATAATCTCCCAGAAGACTTTGGAGCAAAATCCTTAGCATGAGAATAACTAATCAACGGTGCACATTCTGTCATACCATATCCAACAGTAAACGGGAATTTTATTTTATTAAAAAAGTCTTCTACCTCTGCATTTAAAGGTGCACCGCCCACTACTATTTCAGAAAATTCGCCACCGAAAGCGTCAATCAGTTTCTTGCGTATTTGACTCAAAACTGGCTGATCCAGAAAAGGGATACTCAAAACCCAACGCATAGATGGTTTAGCGAGCAATGGCTGAATTTGCTTTTTATAAATTTTCTCGATAATCAAGGGAACACAGAAAATTACATTAGGTCGTATCTCTGCGAAGGCCTTCAGCAATATTTTAGGCGAAGGAGTTTTTCCTATAAAATGGATATGACATCCGGCACAAGTGGATGTAAGAAATTCAAAAGCACAACCGTAAGCATGAGCTAAAGGTAGAAATGAAATAATCCGGTATTGAGGAGCTATCAGTTTTGTTCGAAACCCGAAAGTTATATTACCGGCTAGTGCATTCCCTGTAGTCATAACTCCTTTACTAAACCCCGTAGTGCCCGACGTATAATTGATTGATACTATTTCAGTATTGGGTCTATCAATATATCGCACACTATCACGAACAAAACCATAACTATATTTCTTATTGAATAATTCATTTATAGTATCAAAATGAATCGAGCTGTGATCTAACCGTTGCTCCTTGCATTCTAAAAGTTCAGATTCAGCCTCTGTCCCTTCTGATTCTTGATTCAATAATGTAATACAACTGAAATTCGTCAGCGAGAATATGGCTTTTGCAGTAGTCAGCTTTTCTTCTTCCAGATTTTCCCAAATTGCATCACCTGCAAAAAGCAATTTAGATTCGGAATGATTGGTTATATGGTGAATATCATTAGCATTAAAATCCTGCAAAATAGGTACAATGATTGCACCATAGGTTACCGTGGCCAAATAGGCAATTGCCCAATTAGCATTATTGCGTCCAACCAATGCTATTTTATCATCAGGAGCAACATGGCATTGTTCAAAAAGAATATGAAGCTTAGCTATTTGTGCAGCAACTTCGGCATAGGTCATTGTAAGATCCTCACCATAATTGCTGTATGCAGGTAATTCCCAATTGTTTCGAAAAGAATCCTCGAACAGACGGATAAAGTTTTCCTGAATCATAATACAAAGTGTGTTTTTTAAGATACTTGTTTTTAGACGACGCAAAAATAATGAATAATTACACAAACCAAATGTTTGTTACAATTATTTAGACTATTAGTCAATTAAACTAAATATGAAAATTTACGACCATC
Organism: Bacteroidales bacterium; assembly: GCA_015654525.1. Lineage (GTDB taxonomy): Bacteria > Bacteroidota > Bacteroidia > Bacteroidales > Paludibacteraceae > Paludibacter. The sequence goes on along the minus strand of JAATGT010000323.1, from coordinate 3,578 downwards.
GCAGGAACAAGTATTCTATAGTAGTTATCTTGGTAAAGATGACTCATTTTTGAGAATTTCAAATCTGAAGCTGTAAAAAAAATCGTATCTTTGTGGCTTCAAAAAACACAACTAAATTGTTATGAACATATCGTATAATTGGCTGAAACAATACATCAATATCGATGTTACACCTGATGAATTGTCGAAAGCATTAACTTCCATAGGGTTGGAAGTGGGTGGAGTTGAAGAAGTGCAGACCATCAAAGGCGGACTGGAAGGATTGGTTATCGGTGAGGTATTGACTTGTACCAATCATGAAAATTCGGATCATTTACATGTTACAACCGTCAATGTCGGCAGAACAGAGCCTCTGCAAATAGTGTGTGGCGCACCGAATGTAGCTGCCGGACAAAAAGTTGTTGTAGCAACTGTAGGAACTAAATTGTATTCGGGTGATGAAAGCTTTACAATTAAACGATCAAAAATACGGGGTGTAGAATCGTTCGGAATGATTTGTGCCGAAGACGAAATAGGTGTCGGGACTAGTCACGACGGCATTATTGTACTACCAGCTGAAGCCCTAGTTGGCACCTTAGCCAAAGATTATTACGGCATTAAAAACGACACTCTGCTGGAGGTAGACATCACTCCAAACAGAATTGATGCAGCATCGCACTTTGGTGTGGCACGCGATTTGGCTGCATTTTTCGCACTAAAAGATAAATCGGTAAAACTCACCAGACCATCGGTAGATGCTTTTACGGTTGAAAATACTAAGCTCAGCATTCCAGTAACCGTTGAGGATATAGACGCTTGTCCACGTTATTCGGCAGTTACAATTTCGGGTGTAAAAGTTACGGAATCACCGGAATGGTTGAAAAACTACTTACTTGTTATCGGGCTTCGCCCTATCAATAACATTGTGGATGTAACCAACTTCGTGCTACATGAACTGGGACAACCAATGCATGCATTTGATGCCGACAAGATTAAAGGTGGCAGAGTGTATGTAAAAACATTGACAGACGAAACTCCATTTACCACGCTGGATGGTACAGAGCGTAAGCTTAGTGCTGCCGACCTAATGATTTGCAATGCCGACGAACCTATGTGTATTGCCGGAGTATTTGGTGGTCTGAACTCGGGTGTAACAGAAGCTACTCAAAATGTATTTTTAGAAAGTGCTTATTTCAATCCGGTTTCAATTCGCAAAACAGCCCGTCGTCATGGATTAAACACGGATGCTTCGTTTCGTTACGAACGTGGTTGCGACCCAACTAACACTATATATGTATTAAAACGCTGCGCTTTGTTGATTCAGGAAGTAGCCGGCGGTGAAATTTCAAGTGATATAGTAGATCTATATCCTGAAGAAGTTAAACCATTCGAAGTATCAGTGTCATTACGCAAAATCAATACCCTTATAGGGAAAGCCATTGGTAAAGAAAACATTGAAACCATACTTGCAGCACTCGAGATGAAGATTGTGAGTCAGGACGAGGAAGGTTATGTGCTGCATGTTCCGGTCTATCGGGTAGATGTGCAACGTGACGTAGATGTTATTGAAGATATTCTCCGCATATACGGTTATAATAATGTGGAAATAGGCGAAACGCTGAAATCAACTTTGAGTTACAGTTCGAAACCTGACAGCTACAAGCTGCAGAACATTATTTCAGAACAACTTACAGCGCAAGGGTTTAACGAAATACTAAACAATTCGCTAACCAAAGGAGGATATTACACCGATCTGACCTCCTATCCTGCTGCCCATAGCGTAAAAATTATCAATGGTCTGAGCTCGGATCTCAACGTAATGCGTCAAACCCTGCTTTTCGGAGGATTGGAAAACATCAACCGCAATGTGAATCGTCGCAATGCCGATCTGAAATTCTACGAATTCGGGAATTGTTATTATTTCCATGCTGAAAATAAAAAAGAAGGAGAAACACTGGCTGCTTATTCCGAAGATTACCACCTCGGATTGTGGCTTACGGGGAATAAACGCACTCAGTCGTGGACAGCTGCAGAGGATAAAACGAGCATTTACGAACTAAAAGCATATATCGAAAATATTTTCCGTCGCCTCGGATTCAACTTACGCAAACTCGTAGTAGGCGAATATGCCGACGACCTGCTGAGTGAAGCACTCACCGTATATAGTACCACCGGCCGTAAACTGGCTGTATATGGTATTGTTCACCCTAAAATTCGCAAGGTAACGGATATTGATCAGGAAGTTTATTTTGCTGATCTGAATTGGAATGCCATTCTGGCTGAGCTGGGAGCCCATAAAGTACAATATACAGAACTTTCTAAATTTCCCGAAGTAAAGCGCGATCTGGCTTTGCTGCTCGATAAACATATTACTTTTGCCGAAATAGAAAAAATAGCTTTCGAAACAGAACGTAAGTTGCTGAAAAAGGTAAACCTCTTCGATGTATACGAAGGAAAAAATCTGGAAGCAGGCAAAAAATCATATGCTGTCAGTTTCTTATTGCAGGATGAAAGTAAAACACTTACCGATAACCAGATTGAAAGTATCATGAAGAAACTGCAAAGTAATTTTGAGAGCAAGCTGGAAGCAAAACTCAGATAGCAGGTACTTTATTTACTGCATGTTATTAGCCTGTGGCGATATTATTGGTTATTTGCTTCGCGTTATTATCCGAAATAGAATAAAACAAAAATCGATTAAGGTATAAAATTAAAAGACCGGAGGCAGGAAGCTGTTGACCGGAGATAAAAAGTATGGACAAAGAAGAATTATCATTTAATGGCAAATTGTTGAATACGCCTTATGGCAAACAAGATGCCTACGGGGCGTTGAGCATGCCGATCTATCATTCGGCAGCATACGAGTTTGAAACTGCGGAAGCCATGGAGGCCGCTTTTACGGGTAAAACGGCTGATTATGCCTATTCCCGCATCACAAATCCTACAGTGCAGTATTTCGAGGACCGGGTGCGAACAATTACGGGCGCATTCAGCGCAACAGCACTTAATTCAGGTATGGCTGCTATTACAAACGCCATCATCGCAGTAGCTCAAACAGGCAGCAACATCGTTACATCGAAACATTTATTCGGAAATACCTACTCATTTTTTGTTTCAACGCTGGCCGCATTCGGAGTCGAAACACGCTTTTGCGATCTGACTAATCCCGATGAAGTGGAAGCACATATTGATGATAATACCTGTGCGTTATTTTTGGAAATCATAACCAACCCACAGCTCGAAGTAGCGGACCTGAAGGCACTTTCGGTTATTACCAAAGAAAAAGGAGTTCCACTGATAGCCGACACTACCGTGGTACCATTCAGTAATTTCAAGGCTAAAGAGTTTGGAGTAAATATTGAAATAGTATCGAGTACCAAATATATATCGGGAGGAGCTACAAGTCTGGGGGGATTAATTCTGGACTACGGGAACTTTAACTGGTTGTCGTTACCTAAACTACACACCATGGCTAAAGAATTCGGTGCAGCTGCCTTTACAGCTAAGCTCCGCAAAGAAATTCATCGGAATCTGGGTGCCTATATGACTCCACAGGTAGCTTACATGCAAACCCTGGGACTGGAAACCATGACCGTACG
>JAATGT010000262.1 GCA_015654525.1 Bacteroidales bacterium | reverse complement strand
GGGAGCCAGATCGAACTTGCGGCCAATGGCAAAGAGCCCTTCGCTCACCTGAACCGTATATATATAATATTCAATACCATTTACCTTTTTGGTGGGGTATTTGGTGTTTTGCCCAACCGAAGGAAGAGTAAAAAGTAGAAATCCTGCAAGGATGAGACTAACTAATTCTTTTTTCATTTGTCAACTGTTACTTATTTGATTTCTAGTTATGCCTGCAAAAGTACTAAAAATAAACTTTATCAACTAAACCGGGGTAATAATTCAGCCTTTTTTTTGTTATTCATAAGAAAGATGTACATTTGCATACGGTAATTTATTTAAGCTATTTTTATTCACTCATTCATGAAAAAAATCTTACTTCTACTTTGTCTTTGCCTGACAACTATAGCTGCTTCTGCTTCTCCAGATATTACTTGCTCTTCAGATGGAAAACGATATACATTCACTGGTGTTGATTATGTATTTATGTTTAGCAGCATTACTCCTGCAACGACAACAATAACTTATAACGGACCCTATGTCGACATAAACAGTATTACATGGTCAAAGTTTACAAATGGTACTTCGACTACTTTTTCTACCGGGCAGAGCTCTATTTTCCCCGATGATGCTACAGGCTATACATTGACAGTTGATGGTGTCAAAATAGCAGATATTTGGGTGATTGAGTATAATAATTATAAACCGGTGCTGGCTGGGATAACCGCTCTGGATAATGCAGATAAGTGTAGCTATGTAGATCTTAAAATTGATGCAACTATTCCGACTCTTAGTTATCAAACGCCTGGAGGTCTTACTAAAACAATAACCCGTAATTTTGAAATTAATTACACAACACTCAGCTGGGGTGGTACTCAGTGGGTCGATTCTACTGCAACAATAAAATTACCTGCACCTATATCGAGTCCTTATACGGTTAAAGTACCGTATAAGGCTACTACTTTTACATTCTCGGGCGATCAGTATGCAACTGATTTGGGGATAACCATAACTCCTGCCGTGAGTAACCTATACACGCCTTTAGCTGTAATTTGTCATGAAACATCGGTTGTTGTAACGCGTAATGCAACCAATGAAGCTGAACGTCCAACAGCTGCTAAGCAGGTAAGTGGATCTGCACCATTGGATATGACATTCTATAGTAACCCCAACGATCCGATTGTGTTATACTACAACTGGCAAATATTTAAAGATAAATCAAAGACTTCGTTGATTAGTGGAAGAATAGAAAAAACGACTCCATATACTTTTGACGAAGCTGGTAGTTATGTTGTAAAAGTGACGGTGAGTAACGGGACTTGTTCATATTCCGACTCTATTACGGTTACGGTTTCCACATCGAGTATAGAAGCACCTAATGTATTTACTCCCAATGGTGACGGGCATAATGATGAATTCCGGGTGGCTTATAAGTCGATTATTAAATTTGATGCCTGGGTATACAACCGTTGGGGACGATTGGTATATCATTGGGAAGATCCTATGAAAGGATGGGATGGAAAAATTGGTGGTAAAGATGCATCCACGGGGGCTTATTTTTATGTCATTAAAGCCGTTGGGGCAGATGGCAAGAAGTATAAACTGAAAGGAGATATTAATCTGCTGCGTTGATAACAAAGCAGAAGCGAAAGGGTAAAAAGTAAGAGAGCTAAACATACCGTTTAGCTCTTTTCTTTTTCTTATTTTTGAACCAGATACATGCTGCAAACACCAAAGGTAAATTTGCGGTATTTATTCAGCGTAAAACCATTGTCAGACAAGATACGGATCAGACGTTCGCCATTGGGGAAAGCATGCATCGAAGCTTGCAGATAATCGTACGCTTTTTTGTCGCTCGACAGATATCGGGATGTAAGTCGTACAAACACTTTGGTGTAAAGCTGATATCCTTTGAACAACAATCCTTTTTGCGGTTCGTTCATTTCCAAAATAAGCAGATGTCCGCCCGGACGAAGCACGCGGTGTATTTGTTGTAGACTGTCGTTCAGTTTTTCGAAGTTACGAATGCCAAAAGCAATGGTGGCTGCATCGAAACTGGCATCGGCAAAAGTCATAGCCGACACATCCTGCACCTCCAGATCTATTTTATCGCTCAGTCCGGCTTTAGCCACTTTCGCGCGACCCATTTCCAGCATTTGTTCCGATATATCTACGCCTGTAACATGGTGGGGTGCCAGGTATTCGTACGACTTGATGCACATATCGGCCGTTCCGGCAGCAATGTCGAGTATGTCTTTGGGATTGTATTGCTTGAGAGCCAACAGAGATTGCTTCCGCCAGATGCGTGCCAACCCCCAGGTCATAATATCATTGAATTTGTCGTACTTATCCGATATGGTATTAAACATACGGGCAAGCTGGGCAGTTTTTTCTTCGTCCTGATTATACGGTTTTACTTTGGTAAAGTCAACCGGCTCCGATTTATGGTTTTTATCCATTATAGTTAGTTGTTTTATTGCTGTTTTATTTGTAAAACTTTGGTAAAGAAACCCAAATCCCGACAAATGAAACGAAAGACTTTCGTTTTTTATCTCCTTTGTTTGACAATGGTCTGTGTGAAAATTTCACAGATACCAAAAGTATTCATTTGAACTCGCAGAAAATTTCACAGACATCAAAAGTGTCTGATTGGTCTGTCTGAAAATTTCACAGACGCCAAAAGTTTCCATTTGGACTCGTTGAAAATTTCACAGACACCAAAAGCTTCCTTTTGAACTCGTTGTTGTTTTTTAGTTAGAATAATGCATGACAATGCATCCCTATGTTTTTCGAAAAACGGACAAAGGGGCATTGCCGCCCCTCTGTTTATTTAAGCTCAACCTTCGTTTTGCTACTTTGGACGATTAGCCAAATGCCCCAAATGATAAATGGTAAGCTTAGGATTTGTCCCATGTTCAACGGGAAGTTCGATTCGAATGCTTCCTGATTGTTTTTGATAAATTCCAATACGAAACGCGACCCGAAGATGCCGATAAGAAAAACTCCGAATATTAATCCGTTCTTTTTATATGCTTCTTTTTTCCAATACAACCACCAGGTGATGGCAAAGGTAAACAAGCAATAAATCATTTCGTAAATCTGAGTCGGGTGGTGGGGCAGTCCGTCGCCTTGCAGGTCGCGTATAAACACAAATCCCCAGGGCAAAGAAGTTACGCCTCCGTAGATTTCCGAATTCATCAGATTTCCCATACGGATGGCTGCACCACAAATGGCTACGCCAATAACCAGCCGATCGAAGATCCAGACATATCCTTTTTTCGAAACATTTTTATTGAAATAATACATGGCAATCAAAATTCCGATGGCTCCACCATGACTGGCCAGTCCGCCGTGCCAGATATACAATATTTCCCACGGATGCGACAGGTAATGGTTGCCATATTCGAATGTCATGCCCAGAAATGTTACCGGTTCGGGCATTAATTGCCACTCGTAAAACAGACAATGACCCAGGCGCGCACCGGCTATGGCACCAATAACAGTATACAGAAACAATTTGTCGAGCCACGCTTCGGGCAATTTTTCGTGTTTATACAGTCGCTGTACAATGAGCAGCGTAGCATAAATGCCAATGGCCCAAAGTAATCCGTACCAACGAACAGCCAAAGGTCCTAAATGAAATAATACCGGATCAACATTCCAGGTGATATAATTTAGTAGCATAATAAGTAGTTTTTAAGCGGTAAGCGGTAAGCAGTAAGGGATAAGCACAATGTACTTACTTTCTTACTGCTTACCGCTTACTACTGAATTAGATGGCGCCGTGGCAGTTTTTGTATTTTTTACCGCTTCCGCAAGGACAAGGGTCGTTACGACCTACTTTTTTCTCTACACGAATTGGTTCCTGATGTACTTTTTCGCGGGTATCCTGTTTAGTAGGATCTTCGCCCCGGCTGTTTGAAT
>JAATGT010000213.1 GCA_015654525.1 Bacteroidales bacterium | reverse complement strand
TCCATATAGGTAGTGGAGTTTTCGTAGCCCACAGTTTGCAGACTGTCCCGCTGTTGGCGGTAGTAGTAGCGGGTATTATGTTCCAGTCCGGATACGGTACTGGTATCGGCTGCATTGCGTAGCGAATAGCTTAGCTTGTAAGATTCATTCAGCGGTTGCACAGTGCTGAAGTCCCAGTGAAGGTTTCGTCCCGAGCTGCCGGGATCTTTAAATTCTACTTGCTGTTTTACCAGCGCATCGGTGGCGCGATAGGCATTGCGGTGTATGGTAAGGCTGTAGGAGCTTTGAGCCTGCAGACCCACTGATACAAAGAATGTAATAAAGGAAAGTGTAATTTTTTTCATAAGCTTATTTTTACTGCGTGATATTTGCCTGCGGCGATATTTACTTCGTGTTATTAGCTTCGCGATATTATGCCTTCGGCGATATTCATTGTTATTAAGTTATTCTTTTTGTAACATTGATCACTGATAATTAATGATTTATCATTAACCATTGTTTTAATTTTCTTCATTCTTCAATTTCACATTCTTCTTTATTCTATCACTTTCATTACCGGAGCACAAAAATCAGTTGTGCCATCGGGCGTTACCGCCGCCCGCCGGAAATAACAGATAGTAGCTACATCCAGTCCGCTGGCTTCAAATTATGCCTGCGTGCTGTAACCAATGTTTATCCAACCACTTTCGCTGGTTGGTAAACTACCTTTAGCCATTTGCCAAATGTACGAACCCGATTTAGGTATAGCCTTAGATCTTAACTTCACAGAACCCGATTTGGGTTCGTTGATTACAGTCAGTTCAGCTTTTTGGGTAGTAGCCGGTTGCTTGCTGATATTAAATCCTGAACTCAGCAGAATACCTTCGTCACCATCTGCTACACGCTCTACATACGCTGCCAGTATTCTGAAGTCATCAGCAGCAGCCGCTTCGGATGCATGCAATGCCGCTGTGGCAGCACGTCCGCCATCGAGCGAAGCAATATAATGAGCCTCCAGGGTATCTACCGATGCAGTTGCCTTATCCAGACTCAGGTCGGGAGTAACAAAAACAGCGGCATTTTCCTTGATACCGGCAATTACTTTACGGAAAAACACTATTTTTTCCGCTGTGGATTTTTCGGGAAAATCCAATAGAATTTTTAGTTTTTTCATAACAAATTAATTTTTAATGAATTGTTCAATAAATTAATCTGAAGAATATGAAATGAAGAATGAAGAATCTGTTTTATAGTTTGCCGGAGGCACTTTATACCCGGGCGGATGTCCTTTACTCCCGAAAGGAGTTCCGATTTGGGTAAAAGGAGATCCTTTCGGTACAAAAGCAACTCCTTTCGGTCTGATTGGAACTCCGATCGGCATAAAAGGAGATACTTTAGGTACAAAAGCAACTCCTTTCGGTCTGATTGGAACTCCGATAGGTATAAAAGAACATCCTTTCGGTACGATCGGAGATCCTTTCGGTATAAACGGATCTCCGATCGGCATAAAAGGAGATACTTTAGGTACTAAAGGAGATCCTTTCGGTATAAAAGGAGTTCCGATATACATAAAAGGAGATCCTTTCGGGTGGATAGGAGCTTCTGTTAATAGAATGGAATCTAAAACTAATTGTCTCGCTTTAGAAGCAAAATTGGGAAATAATACCGCCATATTTCAACTGAATTATTTTATTAACCGGAGACAGCATTTCGTTATATTTAAAAACACAATTAGCACAATGTTATGCAACAAGTACCAAATTCTGCCTCTTTTAGAATACTAAATTATAAGAAACCAAAATAAACTCCAAATTTTGTGACGAAAAAAAGTGAGACATGAAAATTTGTATATGCCTGATTATTAATATTCTGTAAGTGGACATCAAATTATTTTTAGGACAAGGTATTTTTAGACGCAAAATAATAGCCAAAAATGAAGCTTTTTGAGCAGAGGCAATATAAAAAAAATGGTTTGATAGAATAATTAAGGCTAAAAAATATTAATGAAAACAGGAGAGAGAAAATAAGTCTGACTAACTCATCCATATAAAAAGAAACCGGATAATAGGTGGATTAAAATGACCGATTTTATCTAAATAGCTAAAATCTCGGATAGCCATTAAATTAAAATCCGTTCGAAAGAGATATTATTGACCTTGGCGGCATAAAGGGGAAATTCGGTTGGATACATTCTGGAGGTACCAATGCTGTAGATCTTACTGGCTTTGGATAACATCAGAAAATCGACAAAGGATTTCATATAAACCTCTTCCGACTCAGTGTCAACGCAATCCATATGAACCACTCGTCCTGCCATGGTGATTATTCCATCTATTTTTGATACTTCGGAAATGAATGTACTACTATCCGAAGTGACCAAAAGCGGCATGTTTTTTTCTTTTTTCAGCTTCACAAGGCAACTTACGCAGTTGGCAATAAGCGTTTCTCTTTCGGCTGTTTCTAAAGTGGAGAAATTATACTCTTCAAAATCGCCCAACAAAGATTGAAACCGGAAAACACAACCGATAAAATCGGATCCGATTTGATTTAAATAATAATTAATCTGAGTTTCCAGTTTAGGAGTTGGTCTGAAAAGCTCATTAAACAATTCGCCCCACTTAAAATCAGTACCGTAGATTTTATTAAATGCCGGCAAATAATCTCTGTTAATATAGGCATGCAGTTGTTTCTGTGCAGGTAGATGAATTAATCGTTTTTCGTCCTCGCCCTGCAATATAATGACACGTACATTCTTTCTGCTTGTCGAAATTTCATCGCGCTCCGGCAACCAGTTATATGTATTGGGTTCGAGGAAGGATGACAACTCAAACGGATGCGTAAAACTACATTTATAGCTGACATTTTTTATTTTGCTGAAGGCATATAAAGAAACAATACCTTTTAACCGGTCCGTTAAACCGAAACTGTTCCTTCGGTCATCAATTTTAGAAACAAATAGTTGCTTTGGGGTTTTACCGTTAAATGGAGACTTATAATACCTGAACAAAAGAATTTTCTCTTTAATACAGTGTACAATAACTTTCTCCGATTCTTTAATGATACTATTCATAACGGCATTTTTTCGGTTTAATGAATCATTTGTAACTTACTCTTCCCAGTTTCCGTGCCAGATTTTCAATATCTGCATGAACGAAGCTAAATACTAATCCGATGATAGACCTTAATTTCCAAAGTGGTCTATTTATACCAAAACAAAAAATTGATTTCAAATAATCTTTTCGCGCTCCAGTAAAATCTTTTCGGATAAGTTTATACCGGGCTGATCTGGAATAACTAACTACCAAAAGTTTATTATAAAACTCATGAATGTCTTTCTTCTGAATATTCGAGTTTTCAAAATGTGGTCTATTCTCTTCAAAAAACTCTAAAGACAATTTGTAAAACCCTTCCGCCATCTGAACAGCATGCATCTTTGTGACTTGCAATATATATGTTCTCCATTTTCCCAGGGGCTCATTTACATACGTAAATGTTCCATTCAACGATAATTGCTGCAAAGTCGGCAAATCAACCAATGGCAAACCATGATTCTGAATAAAACCTCCAATTTGATCAAGCGCAGTCTTACGTATAAGAATGGTAAGAGCCGGGATAAAATTCTCGAATAGTAATTTATTCGTGATAGTCCCAACGGGATTATTCGTAAACAACTGTTTATCGAACTGTTCATCCGTTGGATTGAGGGCATATAATTCAGCTAAGTCAGCTTTACTACGATATGCCCTACCCCATGATAGCACGGCAGATTCATCCTGCTCAAGCGTTGGCACCTGAAGTTCCAGTTTTTCAGGCAACCACACATCATCACCCTCTAAAATGGCAATATATTTTCCTTTCGACTTTTCCAACGCAAAATTATAGGTCTCCGACAAACGGAAAATGCCTACATTTTCTTGCGTAAAAACATGAATGCGGTCATCGGTTGCAGCTAAAGATCTGGCCACAGAAAGTGTATTATCTGTGCTTCCATCATTCACAATTATCATCTCCCAGTTTGTATAAGTTTGCTCCTGAGCCGAGCAGATACAATCTGAAATATATTTTTCGTGATTATAGGTAGGTGTAATGATTGAAACTAGAGGATTTTCTTGACTCATATTGTATTGCATTCAACTATATGATTTAAACTACATTTTAAATCTGATATAAAGTCAGATTATATCATATCTCCCAACTCTTGATCGAAAGCCATGATAAAGACCTAAAAGAATGGCTTTGCATTTTCTGAAACCTTGCGTTTCAAAAACGATTTTCAACAATCTGTAAATAACCTTATATCGATAGAAACTCACTTTACTTGTCAAATCTGCAAATTCGGGATACAGCTTCCAGGTTAAGATTGTATTTCTGATTATATAATACGTACTCTGTGCCGAATAATTGTTTACCGACAAACCAAGTCTTGATTTTTCAGCATATCCTTCCTGATGTAACATTGTTATAGGCGTAACACAAACTGTTTTCATATTATGCTTTTTTACCCGAAGGCAAAATTCAATATCGACCATATAAACAAAAAAGTCTTCATTAAAAAGTCCGACCTTTTCAAATAATCTTACAGGATAAACCGCACCCGAAGAAATGGCAGTGCGCATTTCAACGAAACTTTTTGTTAAATCTAAAATATTCCCCCGGTTCGGAGCATAAACCGCCACTGTATCATCCGTATTATTTTCTATGAGTTTCTGGTATTTTTCAAATTTCCCGGCTTGAAAAGAACTATCCTGATCCATTGTCAAAAGGAAATCATAATTTTCGTTTTGAGCCAAACGAACAACATCATTAAACGGCTTAGCCAATCCTTCGTTCTCCCCGGTTCCACGTATTTCAACTTTTTCAGAGTGTATCAATTGAAATATCTTATCAATTTTGCTTTCTGATTCCGGTGTATTCTCCCATATTATCAGCTTATCTAACTGCGGTAGATAAGTCTGAATGTTTCTGACTATTTCAGCAACATTCGGATAATACAAAGTTACAACACCCACAATTTTTTTCATACATGCCCAGAGTTTGATTGAAAAGCCTCTTTATTTAGAAAATTTATCAAAGCGCCCCAATCTTTTTGTTTTAAAATGCCAAAGTGCACATGAAATCGCACGTAATTTACGGATTGAATCTTTTTCAAGAAAAATCTTCAATGATCTGTATACCAACTTATATCTTATAAATGACATTTTATAAGGTCTGTCAAAATATTTTGGATATTTTCTCCACATCCAAAACGTATTACGAAGGAAATAATAAGTTCGTTGGGCCGAATAAGGTGCAATAATTAATCCCGACCAATGTTTGTATCTATACCCGATCTGGTGATTCAATAAAACTCCATACATCAGCATAATTTTATAATTATTTTCCGATGCCCGGTAACAATAATCCGTATCTATACAATCAATAGCAAGTTCTTCATCAAATCCATTCAATCTAATCAAATTTTCCATCGGGTAAATAGCTCCTGATAAAAAAATATTTTCAACTTCTCCTATTTCTACATTCTGCTGAGTTCTATACTGACTATTAGGGCCAAAAGCTGCTACATTTTTAGAAGGATAATTTTCAACTAATGCTCTGTAATGTTCAAAATGGCCCGGAGCAAACGAACTATCCTGATCCATTGTCAGCACATGCGAAAAGCCCTGATCTTTAACCGACGAAATACATTCATTCAGTGGCCCTGCCAGATATTCGTTTTTACCACTGGTCCGCACTTCAACCTTGTCACTATTCAATTGCTCAACAATAATATGAATATTACTATCTTTTCTGGGCGTATTTTCCCAAATAATCAACTTATCGATCCAGGGAAGATAAGAATTTATATTTTTCAGAAAATCATCAAGGTCCGGGTAATAAGAAGAAACAATCCCTACTATACTAAACATTCTATTTGGATTAATATTTTTATTTTTTTAAAATTGTCTTTTTGTGTCTTTATCAATAGGAAACCATATTCCATTGAAAGTTGTCTGCAAAGCTGCCCAATAATCTTTCCATTTGATCTCTAATTCCCGCCTGACAAGCGAGGGCCACTTCCAGTTTTGATATGCAGCCTGCGCAATGCCCGGAGCTAAAATCATCTCCCAAAGACCAATAGACGTAAATTTGAGGCTTATAAACAACAAAACAACTGTCGCGGCACCGGAAAGAATCGATGCACTGGCAAAAGGCACTTCGTTTTTAGTAAGCAACATCTGTGCTGCCAATCCATGATTTGTCTCTAAAAATGAAATTATCAAAAAAACAAATGTCATCACAGCCGGTAATAAATGAGTCTTACTACGTATCATTGTCAGCAAATAGGGTCCTACAAATATAAGTCCCAACCCACAGACAATAAACACTAAAACTAAGCTGAGTTTGCCTTTCAGATACATTCGTTTAATCTGAACAATATTGTTATTCACCCGATGCAGAGTTATTTTTGGGTAATACGTACTAAACCAAAGGAATCCAAGCGAAATAATCAAATCGATCATCTGTTTTGTAGTTCCAAACGATGCTATTTCTGCAGGTAACAGGCATAATGCAGCAATTAGTACAACTGCTTTATTAATAAAAAAGCCCCCAATAGTTGTAATGCCAATTTTAATTGCATTCGGAGACATAATACTCATTACCTCTTTCACCGGAATCTCTGTTTTTACTTTTAAAGCAGTTCTCATCCCTTTGTCGTAAAAAGCAAAATAGCATAATGTCCGGTTTACAACATCGCTTGTGAGTTGACCTATAACAAGCGATATCAAACCAAAGCCCAGTAACAAACAAATTACCGAGATTAAAATTCGCGAAGCTTGTCCGATAATGGTTATTTGCAAAGATCGTTTCACCAAACCTCTACCGGTAAGAATCGAACTATAATAATATGTATATAACTGGTAAGCAACCAAAGCACCATATACAAACCAAGCCGTCCAGACTTCAGTGGTATTCACTGTGTACTTCCGTAATACAGCGGTTAAATAAAAAGGACTCACAGCAACAAACAGCAATAAAAACACCAGTGCCAAAATTCCATAATACCTACGCATTGCAGAAATAACACTTTTCAAGAGAGCGTAGTCAATGGTTTTGTCTTTTTCATCAACCAAAACATATCCTGTTGTTTTTAAGACTTTTACACCACTAAATATATAGGTAATATTACGTGCGAATGAGTTTGAAAATCCAAAGTCAAGTAATGCCGCAAAACTTCCAATCGCAAGAAATACATTCCAAAGTGCCACTTCTTGAGTAGGCAACATGTGAAGCACCAGTGGCAATACAATAACCCCCGATGCCACCCGCATAAAGGTTGCTACAAAGTTCCAAACCACATCTTTTCTTCCTATTTCCATGCCCTGATTAAAATTTTTGTATTATTTCTGCTATTGTTTTTGCAGCATGACCATTACCATATAAATTAGCCGAGAAATCGGATTCTTGCGTGCGGAAAGAATTAAAAGCGGAAATTAAGCGACGGGAATCACTTCCGACCAAAACATTAAATCCTTTTTCTACCAGCTCTATCCACTCGGTTTGCTCGCGTAAAGTGATACATTGTTTTCCGAAGAAAAAAGCTTCTTTCTGAACGCCACCGCTATCGGTTATTACCAACTCTGCATTTTTCAGCAACATAATCATATCAAAATAACCCACAGGATCGATGATAATAAAATTAGGAAGTATGTATTGCTGTGCCAGTATGTTTCGGGTGCGCGGATGAAGTGGAACAACAACCGGTACCTGTTTGTGAATTTCATTTAGTCCGGCAATGATGCTGCGCAGTTTTTCCGGCGAATCCGCATTTTCTTCCCTGTGTATAGTAGCCAGTACAAACTTTTTGGTGCCAACGCGTCTCAGGATATCCGACTTCAGCTGAGCTTTGTCCTCGTAATACAAAGCTCCATCATACATCACATCGCCACTGTTGACAACTCTTGCCGGCAGATGATCAAATCCTTCTCTTTTGAGATTATTCACGGCTGTTTCCGTAGGACAAAAAAGAATGCTGGAAACGCGGTCGGTAAGCACTCTGTTTACTTCTTCGGGCATAGTCATGTCGAAAGATCGCAGACCGGCTTCTACATGAACAATCGGAATACGAAGTTTAGAAGCTGCCAACGCACCGGCAAGCGTGGAATTTGTGTCACCATAGAGCACCACGCCATCGGGCTTTTCTACTTGCAGTGCTTTTTCAATACCTTCGAGCATTCTGCCCGTCATAGCTCCATGCGACAGCGTATGAATATCCAGTTGATAAGCCGGTTTGGGTATTTCCATCTCCCGAAAGAAAATATCCGACATATTGGCTTCAAAGTGCTGCCCTGTATGGATAATGGACTCCTGCACGCCAAGCAATCTGAACTGACGGCTTAGTGTAGCGGCTTTGATAAACTGCGGACGGGCACCTACAATACTTACTACTTTTCGCATAAAGAGTTTAATAAAGTGGCTAACTCACCGGTGAGCGAACGACGCGAGAAACGGACTACCGATTCGGTTTGGATTGTCAATGTCTGTTGTTTATATTTCGCGTAGTATTCCAGCACAACCTGATAGGTAGATCCCTCGTCAGAGAAACCCGCCATAGCTCCTGCTCCCGTATCACGAAGTACTTTAGCTGCATCACCATCCGTTGGGCCAACAGCCAGTATAGGACGCTTAGA
Organism: Bacteroidales bacterium; assembly: GCA_015654525.1. Lineage (GTDB taxonomy): Bacteria > Bacteroidota > Bacteroidia > Bacteroidales > Paludibacteraceae > Paludibacter. The sequence goes on along the minus strand of JAATGT010000213.1, from coordinate 30,486 downwards.
TGCAAGGTATTCGTAGAATTTTCCGGTCAGAATTCCATTAGCATTGGGCGATTGGTTTATCAACAACAACAGCAACTGCGAAGATTGCTGCTTGGCAATGGCTTCGCTGTGCGATAAATAATCTATTTTAGTCAAGCTGTCCTGCAATCCGCATACGCGTATTGATTCCAGTACCGAAAAGTCAACTTTACCCACCAACTGAATTTGTAAGTCCTGCTTGAATTCTGCATTTTCAGCACAAATCCGACTCAACACTTTCCATACCGTTTGCGGATTGCGGGCTGCATTGAGTGTCCCGATATGCGAAATAGAAAATTTTTCATCCAGCGGTACTTCCACCTGCTGTACATCCGATTCGTCGTAACCATTTGTAATTACCTGAATCCGCTTGGGGTTCATCGGTAAAAAGTCGTTTTTCCAACCGTCCGATACTGTTACCATGGCATCGGCTGTACGAATAACCTGCTTTTCCAGACGATGATGTATTTTATCGGCCAGACCTGTCAGATTTAATTCTTTATAAAAGTCAATGTTAGTCCAGGGATCACGAAAATCGGCCAGCCAGGGTAAGTCCGGCAGATTTTTCTTCAGTCCCAGGCCTATTAAGTGCATAGAATGCGGCGGACCGGTAGTTATCACCGCATCAACAGGATTTTCCGACAAGTAGTCGGTCAGATAACGCACCGAAGGAGCAATCCAGAACCGACGAGGATCAGGAATCAAAAAATTACCCCGAATCCAGATAGAAAGCTTTTCTTTCCATCCCTGTTTCTTATTTTCAGAAATAAAAGCAGCATTGATCGGTTCACTTTTCTTCTTGCGTGTCAGCGTACGGTAAACGTTATACGGTTCCCAAATGGGTGTTTTCAACACAGTCAGTCCCTCAGGTAAATCCTTTTCAAACGATGGATCGATTGATGGAAATTCCGGATTTTCGGGTGTATAAATGATCGGTTCCCACCCAAAATCGCGCAGATATTTAGTAAACTTCAACCAACGTTGCACGCCGGCTCCCCCACTGGGAAACCAATAATATGTTATTATCAGGACTTTTTTCGGCATCTGTTATTTACTGATAGTTTCAATCGCTTTTTTCAAACGGGAAATCGTTTCGGTCTTACCAATGACGTTGGTAATATCAAACATGTGCGGACCTTTTCCTTCGCCGACCACTGCCAGACGAAAGGCGTTCATCACACCACCCATATTATATCCTTTGTCAGTAATCCAGCCAATGACAATTTTTTCAGAATTTTCGACTGAAAAATCATCAATGCCTTCGAGCACATCAATCAGTTCTGTCATCAACGCAGGCGTTTCAGCCTTCCAGCGTTTTTGCACTGTTTTAGCATCATATTCGGTTGGAGCCAGAAAGAAAAAGCCCGACTGATCCCAGATTTCGTGTACAAAATGAGCGCGCTCTTTAACCAACGACACTATTTTAATCACTTTTTCGGGTTCTGCTACAATTCCTTTGGCTGTCAATATCTTTTGAAAATGTCCGGCAATCTCTTCAACCGGTTTTAATTGCAAATATTTATGGTTAAACCATTTTCCCTTTTCGTAATCAAACTTGGCACCACTCTTGCTCACGCGGTCGAGCGAGAATTGCTCAATAAGTTCCTGCATGGAAAATAGTTCCTGCTCTGTTCCCGGATTCCAGCCCAACAGTGCCAAGAAGTTGACCACTGCCTCGGGGAAGTAACCAGCTTCGCGATAACCCGAAGAGCTCTCCCCCGTTTTCGGATCGGTCCAGTTGAGCGGAAAAACAGGAAATCCAAGTCGGTCACCGTCGCGTTTGCTCAGTTTTCCATTTCCATCAGGTTTTAGTAATAGCGGCAGGTGCGCAAACTGTGGCATAACGTCCGTCCAACCCAAGTAACGATACAACAATACGTGTAACGGAGCCGATGGCAACCATTCTTCGCCACGGATAACGTGCGAAATCTCCATCAGATAATCGTCCACCACATTGGCCATATGGTAAGTAGGTAGTTGGTCAGCCGATTTAAACAACACTTTATCATCCAGTACCGACGAGTTGATAATCACTTCGCCGCGAATCAAATCCTGCACTTTAATTTCTTCGTTGGGTTCTATTTTTATCCGAACCACATATTGTTCGCCCTTATCCATGCGTGCCTGCACTTCATCGGCAGGCAAGGTTAGCGAGTTGGTCATCAAATCGCGCGTTTTGGCATCGTACTGAAAGTTGGCTATCTCAGCCCGTTTAGCATCCAGTTCGGCAGGCGTATCAAAAGCCACATAAGCCAAACCGGCCTGAAGCAACTGATCTACATACTTCCGGTAAATGGCCTTACGCTCACTTTGTCTGTAAGGTGCATGTGGTCCATCGGTGCTCACGCCAATACCTTCGTCTATACCAATGCCAAGCCATTTGAGTGACTCCACAATATAATCTTCCGCTCCGGGCACAAAACGAGCCGAATCGGTATCTTCGATGCGGAGCAGCATGTCTCCACCGTGTTTTTTTGCAAAAAGATAATTGTACAAAGCGGTACGAACTCCGCCAATATGTAATGCTCCGGTAGGGCTGGGTGCAAAGCGCACTCTTACTTTTCTCATGAGAATGTTTTTTAGTTGAAATCGTTCTTTTCGTCCCCGAAAAGCTGTAGTTGAAAACGAAATGCAAAAATAGCAAAATTTGCGTACATTCTAAGGCTTTAAGTGCTTCATTATTCAAATAAAAAAGCTCCCGAAATCTTCGGGAGCTTTTTAAATATAATTATTGGACCTTAGGCCTGCCAATTAAAATTATTCCTGGTTCAAGGTTACACGTTTGAAAGCAACGCAAGTTAACTGTTTTTTTACAAGCAGTTCTTTTACTGTCATTTTTCCAGCTTCTTCACCGCCACCTTCGTACTTTTGTTCTAAAAGGGTATATTCTTTGTAGAATTTAGCCATACGTCCGGCTGCAATACTGTTTACTTTCTGTTCGGGTAAAGTTGCAGATTTCTCAGCAGTAACTGTTGTTTTAATTTCACGTGCTTTTACAGCTTCCTCTGCAGTAATCCAGCCCTTAGCCATATTTGATTCAATGTGGTTTTCGCTATCAACGTGAGCAGGATTGATACCCGCTTTTTTTAATGCCACTTCCACTTCCTTTGCAACAAGTTCGGTTTTGGTTTTTTCGATAGCCACTGCAAGCTCGTTATCTTTTACTTTTTGAGGCACTCCGGATTCATCAATAGCCACAGGCGCCATTGCTGCAATATGCATCGCCATGCCACGTAAGGTTTCGTATTCGGCGTTTTCTTGAGCTACCGCTACAATAGTAGCCAACTTGTTTCCCGGGTGAATATAAGCTGCAGCTGTACCACCTTGTACGAATTCATAGTAGTCCAGTTCCATTTTTTCGCCGGTAATACCCGAGCGATCAATAATAACTTCTGAGATAACGCGACCATCGATAGTCAACGCTGCAAGTTCAGCCAATGAAGTTGGTTTTGAAGCCATAGCCACATCCAGTACAGATTGTGTCAAAGCGATAAAATCAGCATTCTTAGCTACGAAGTCTGTTTCGCACTTCAATGCCAATACAACAGCAAAACCACCTTCTGCCGCTGCTAAAACGCAACCTTCTGAAGCTTCACGATCGCTACGTTTTGCAGCTGTTGCCTGACCTTTTTTACGAATAATTTCAATTGCTTTTTCAAAATCATTAGCGGCTTCTGTGAGTGCGTTTTTGCAATCCATCATACCGGCACCAGTCATGGTGCGCAATTTTGAAATTTCTGCCATTGTTACTGCCATAATTGTAAGTTTTAAAACTACTCTTCATTTTCCCCAACGAGATAAAAAAGAGCAGTATATTGTTAGTTTATGTATGTTTCTTGTCTTTTCCTATAACCTTTTAATAGGCTGAATAGAAAAAAACGAGTTACAAGCTACAAAAATTCATAACAGGTAACTCGCTTAAAAATATTTAACTGTCAATTGTCAACTGACAACCGTCAATTAATCTTATTCTTCTTCTTTGATGAATTTTTTTACCACGTTAGCATTCAACGCGTCTTCATCTTCTTTCTGAGTTCTTGGTCTCTTGGTAATTCTCGATTTTTTATCTTTCGCAACAGGAGCTTCAGCAGCTTCTGTATCGATTTTTTCCACTTTACGTTCTTCCAAACCTTCTTGAATGGCAGCAACCATAGCAGTAAGAATTACGTCTACTGATTTTGTTGCATCATCGTTAGCAGGAATCACGAAATCAATATCGTTAGGATTCGAGTTTGTATCCACAATACCGAAAACAGGAATACCCAAACGTTGAGCTTCCAACACGGCAATGTGTTCTTTCATTACGTCAACAATAAAAAGCGCTGAAGGCAAACGAGTCAAATCAGCAATAGAACCTAAATTCTTTTCCAGTTTTTCGCGTTGACGTGTGATTTGTAATTTTTCGCGTTTTGAGATGTTCTCAAAAGTACCATCAGTAGCCATTTTATCAATAGTGGTCATTTTTTTAACCGCTTTACGGATAGTAGGGAAGTTAGTCAACATACCACCAGCCCAACGTTCAGTAATATATGGCATTCCAACAGCAGCAGCCTTTTCAGAAACTACATCTTTGGCTTGTTTTTTAGTTGCAACGAAAAGAATCTTACGTCCTGATTTTGCAATTTGTTTCAAAGCTGCAGCAGCTTCATCAATTTTCACTACCGTTTTGTGCAAATCGATAATGTGGATGTCATTACGCTCCATAAAGATATAAGGAGCCATGGCAGGATTCCATTTACGCTTTAAGTGACCAAAGTGGCAACCTGCTTCTAATAATTCGTCGAAATTTGTTCTTGACATTTTTGTTGTTTAAAATTGTTTACTTTCTGTTTAAATCAATCGTCGAGCAGCCACCAGTGTCTATGAGTCTCGGCAATTTAGATACTAAACCAAATTTATTTTAGATCGTCGATTTTAGATCCCGGACTGGAATATGCCGAAGCATAAATCCAATCGTAAATCGAAAGTCGTAAATCGTAACTGTAATATTAACGTTTTGAGAACTGGAATCTCTTGCGGGCTTTTGGTTGACCCGGTTTTTTACGTTCCACTTCGCGTGGATCACGAGTCATAAATCCGTCAACTTTCAATGCTGATTTATCTTCCGGGTTGATTTTCACCAACGCACGAGCAATTGCTAAACGCAAAGCTCCGGCTTGCCCATTGAAACCACCACCATCTAGGTTTACTTTGATGTCATATTTTTCAACTACTCCTAATTTATTCAAAGGTTGTTTTACAACATATTGTAAAATTGGTGATGGAAAATATACGGAAATATCGCGTTTATTAATTGTAATTTGTCCGGTTCCTTCGCTTACGAAAACACGAGCAACAGCCGCTTTTCTTCTTCCTAAGGCATTTATTACTTCCATACTGATTATTTAATTGAGTTTAAATCGATTTGTTTTGGTTGTTGAGCTTGCATGTTGTGTTCCGCACCTGGGAATACATACAAATTACCCAAAAGTTTGTCTCCCAAACGGTTTTTAGGCAACATACCTTTTACCACTTTTTTGATAAGCTTTTCAGAACTCTTTGCCATTAATTTGGCAGGTGTAATTTCACGTTGTCCGCCCGGATAGCCTGTATGGCTAAGATAAATGCGGTCATTCCATTTGTTGCCGGTTAATTGAACTTTTTCTGCATTGATAAGAATTACATTATCACCGCAATCAACGTGAGGAGTGAAACTGGGTTTGTATTTTCCGCGCAAAAGTTTAGCAACTTTTGAGCCCATACGTCCCAACACCATATCGGTAGCATCCACTACTACCCATTCTTTCTGCACCGTTGCTTTATTGGCAGAAATGGTTTTATAACTTAACGTATCCACTTTATAAAAATGTTTTTTAATTAATAATTCAGTCGTTTCATTTGTTTCAACCTTATTTTGAGAGAGGCTAATCGGCACAAAACACGATATTTACACACAACAAAACGGACTATTACACTGTGATAATAAACGGACTGCAAAAATACAGCTTTTCTTTGGATTACCAAACAATTGAACATCTTTTTTTTATACTGCATTTTTCGGCTCGAAAACTGTCATCTTCAAACTCCTTTTTAACAACTAAAAACCACACCTCATCAGACTAAAATATCCTTCAAAAAAAAAACACAAAAGCATTGATCAGACAAAATTCATTAATTTTGCAGCATGAACAGATTAAACGCACACTTTTACCAACAAGATGCTGTGACTGTAGCAGAAAAACTGCTCGGCAAGATCCTTATACGGGTTTTCGATGACGGCACAACGAAACGCTATCGCATCACCGAAACCGAAGCTTACCTCGGCGAAGAAGACAAAGCCTGTCATGCCAGTAAAGGGCGAACTGCACGAACAGACATTATGTATTCCGACGGCGGAAAGATCTATGTATACCTTATATATGGAATGTACTGGATGCTGAATGTGGTGACCGGCACCGAAAATCACCCTCAGGCTGTTTTAATTCGCGGTATAAGCCGGATTATTGGTTCCGGCAAAGTAGGTCGCGAATTAAAAATAGATAAAAGCTTTTACGGCGAAGATTTGCTAAGCTCAGACCGTATCTGGATTGAAGATGCACCCGATGAATCAGACTTCAGCACTGCTCTACGCATCGGAATTGACTATGCCGGCGAAGAATGGCGCGACAAAGCCTGGAGATTTATTTTAAAACAAGAACAAAACCAAGCCAAATAACCTTTTAGTTAAATGCATCCAAAATAAAATCGTACATTTGCAATTATTTATCTGAAAATACAAATATTTCAGCTATGATCGGCAAACGAAAAAAAGAACTAAAGGAAAAACTATCCAACTCATTCGGAGAGACTAAAGATGAATCCTTCGATTTTGGAAGAATTGAAAAGCATTTTCGAAAGAAAAACAACTCAACTGCATTTCAAATCATATCGGATAAAACATCGAACGATTTAGATTTAGACGAAGTGTTTACGTTTCTGGATCGGACTAATTCAAAAATCGGACAACAATACCTATATAATAAGCTCCGAACAATCCCGAATGACTCAAGCAAAACTTTAAGAGACGAAGAGATCATAGATCGGCTATCAAAGGACTCCGAATTGCGCATCGTACTACAAATTCAGCTATCAAAACTAAATAATACGGAAGCTTATTATATAACCACCCTGTTTCAGGACGAACATCCAAAGCCTCCTAAGTGGTTTTTCGTAGTTCGTCTACTATCACTTATTGCTTTTGCCACATTATTGATGACAATCGTTTCGCTGAAGACACTTCCGCTTTTAGTAGTCCTATTTGCAATAAACACATGGATACATATATGGAATAAAAAGAACCTGTACGAATACCTGAGCTCTTTGCCTCAACTTCTGAAAATGAATGATGTTGCAAAAAGTTTAATCAGAACCGACACTGGAAAGGAAATAAATCCCGACATCTGCCAATCAACCGGAATCATCGACAAGATAAAACATCACTTATCTTTGTTTACATTGGAAACAAAACTTCAGGGAGATCTGCAACAAGCCATTTGGTTTATAGCAGAATTACTCAAAACTCTGTTTCTCATTGAGCCTTTGTTTCTGTTTCACATCCTAAAAGAGCTTGATACCAAAAGAACAGAAATAGAAGATGTATTTACTTTCGTTGGAGAAATAGACACTTTGATTTCCATCGCCTCTCTAAGAAAAGGATTAGATCATTACTGCCTACCCTCCATTTCAAAAGAGAAAACCTTAACTGCAAAGAATGCTTTCCACCCACTGATACCAAACTGCGTTGAAAACAGCATTCGGATTGGAACGAAATCCATTCTTCTAACCGGCTCAAACATGTCTGGCAAAACATCGTTTATAAGAACTATTGGAATCAACGTTATAACCGGACAGACAATAAACACTTGTTTTGCTGATGAATTTAGTCTTTCTCAAATGAATATTTTTTCGGCAATACGGATCAGCGATGACTTAATGAACGACAAAAGCTATTATTTCGAAGAAGTTTTGTCTATCAAGTCTATGATAGACAACAGCACAAACGGAAAGACCAACTTATTTTTACTTGACGAGATATTCAAAGGAACGAACACTATAGAAAGGATATCAGCAGGAAAAGCGGTATTATCTGCACTTTCGAAAGAAAATAATATTGTTTTTGTATCAACACACGACATTGAACTGGCCGATCTATTAAAGAACGAATACGAACTGTATCATTTCAGCGAGATTGTTGATCATAAATCCGTTTATTTTGATTATAAACTAAAAGAAGGGAAGCTGAAAGACCGGAATGCAATTCGCATACTTCAGATAAACGACTATCCGGAAGAACTTATTCAGGAAGCAATTGAGATTTCAAAGGAATTGGACCGGCTGTCTGCCATAAACTATAAGCAGGCAAATCTACAACAGAAAGAATAGAACGCACACATTGCAAACGATTGCAATATTTATATATCTTCCGAGCTCAATACCAGCTTCTGATTACATAAATAAGTTTTACATTTGCTAATCATTAATTCAATTAGTATATCAAAATCACAAGGGGAATATGACAAAGAAATTATTTTTAATTCTGCTCACTTTTATCTCTATCAGCATTTCTGCACAGATCGAACGCGTTGAACCTGCTTTTTGGTGGGTGGGTATGAAGAATACACAGCTTCAATTACTGATTCACGGCTCTGAAATCTGCAATCGCCAAGTTACGTTCTCGTATCCGGGAGTAAAAATACTAAAAGTAAACCGGGTTTGCAGTCCAAACTATTTGTTTGTAACACTCGAAATAGATCCGACGATAGCAAAAGCCGGAAAATTCGAAGTACTACTGAAGCAACCGAAAAAGGCAAACTTTTCGTTTCAGTACGAACTCAAAAACCGCAGAAGCGGATCAGCGGAACGTGAAGGTTTTTCAAGCGCCGACGTCATGTACCTGCTTATGCCCGATCGGTTTGCAAACGGAAATCCAAAGAATGACAACATCGCTTCTCTACCCGACAAGGTCAACAGAAACATTGACTACGACCGACATGGTGGAGATATCAAAGGCATTCAGGACCATTTGGATTATATAAAAGAACTGGGAGCTACCACTATTTGGTGCACACCTGTACAAGAAAATAACTACATAAAATACAGCTATCACGGCTATGCCATCAGCGATTTATACAAAATCGATCCCCGTTTTGGTTCAAACGATGAATATAAAAACTTTGTAGCCGCTTCGCACGACAAAGGACTGAAAGTGGTTATGGATATGGTATCAAACCACAGTGGAATTGATGCATGGTGGATGAAAGACTTACCAATGGAAGACTGGATTCATCAATGGCCGACCTATACTCAAAGCAATCACAAAGCAGCTACTATTAAAGATATTCATGCAGCCGATGTGGATAAGAAACAAATGGTTGACGGTTGGTTTGACACCACAATGCCGGATATGAACCAGCAGAATCCCTATTTCTGGACGTATTATATTCAAAACTCCATTTGGTGGGTTGAATACACCAACCTCGACGGCATCCGCATGGACACTTACCCTTACAACGACCGCGATGCAATGGCAAAATGGGCAAAAGCAATTACAGACGAATATCCGCACTTAAATATCATGGGAGAAACATGGCTTTCCAGTTCGCAAGATATAGCATTCTGGCAAAAAGATGCGGTAAATTCTTTGAACTACAATTCGCAACTACCTACTGTAATGGACTTCATGACTGAAAGATCCTTGGAAACCTGCTTTAATGAACATGGAAAATCGTGGGAAGATAAGGGTATGAATCGACTCTACAATGCCATTGCCAATGATTATTTATATGCCAACACAAATAATTTGTTGATATTTGCAGAAAACCACGATACACAACGGTACAACTATTTGCTGAATGGAGATCTAGCTAAGTTCAAAATGGCTATGTCATTTTTAATGACTACACGCGGCATACCGCAGATTTATTATGGCTCTGAAATAGGTATGACGGGCAACAAAGACAAAGGTGATGGTGACATCCGGCGTGACTTCCCTGGTGGATGGGCAGGTGATTCGATCAATGCTTTTACAGCAAAAGGACGCACTGCGGCTCAAAACGAGCGATTCGATTATCTGTCGAAGCTACTCAACTGGCGCAAAAATAAACCGGTTATTCACACGGGACAACTAACCCATTACGTACCGGAAAACGACATCTACGTTTATTTCCGCTACAATAAGAAAGACAACATTATGGTGATCGTAAATAACAACGAGACCGATCAAACTTTGAAAACTGCGCGTTTTGCAGAAAGCCTGAAAGATAAAACAGTAGGAGTGGATGTTATGACCGGAAATAAATACGATCTGAGCACTGCCCTACTGGTACCGAAACAAACAGTGCTTATTCTCGAATTACAATAAAGCCAGAAAGTCATAAACTCATTTTAGACTCTATTCGGACTAATTTGTTACGAAACTAAATACAAAAAGACGAACACTAAGACACAAAGAACACAGAACTACACTAAGTTTAAAATTTTCAAGATTCTCTGGGGTTAAAAAGTATAAAGAACACGAAGAATAAAAACATCCATATTTTATTTATCAGCCATTTTGAAAATCATTGATTTAAACAACAAAAAAATAAGCATTCTTAATCTTAGTGTCCTCTGTTTTCATGACACTTTTAGTGATTCTTTGTGCACTTAGTGCCTTAGTGGTCGGTCTTCTTTTTTTAATTCCGAACTCAAGAACATTTTATTCGACATTAACTCTATCGCATAAAAACAAAAACAGATAGTTTCAGTTGGAACTATCTGTTTTTGTTTTATATAAATCTTCAATTCGGGCTATCGGTTTGTGTCTGTAATAATATCTCAGCTTTTTACCAAGCCGCACATAGCGGTAAATACCTACCACAAGAATAATAACGCTCAGCGAAATAGTTACAAAGGCCATCCATTTTATATTATCAAAACCTTGTAGCTGTAAAAATGCAATTCCACCCAACAACATATAAAGTGATGTCCGAAGGAACGAAAAAAAGGTTCTCTCATTAGCCAGCTTAGTACGCTCCAATGCCAGATAATCCTGAAGATTGATCTCTTTTATGTCGGCAGAGTTTTCCGATTCTTTCATTGTTATAGATGTATTAGAAATTAGCGGTTAAATTGAGATCTGACTTAGTTAGGCTTCTCCGCCACCAAAAGCCATAGGAACCGGCGGAACAAAACCATTATCGGTAACCTTTATCTTTCCATTTTGTTGTTCAAACTTCGTAATATTTTCCTGAAGGGCAAACAGCAAACGTTTAGTATGTTCGGGCGTAAGAATGATGCGTGACTTTACATTCGCTTTAGGAGTTCCGGGCATGATGCGAATAAAGTCGACTACAAACTCGGATGTAGAGTGCGAAATAATGGCGAGATTTGAATAAATTCCTTCAGCTATTTCTGCCGAAAGTTCAATGTTGAGTTGATTTTCCTGGTTTTCCATGTTGTTTTTTCTTGTTTGCCATGACAATACGCTGTTTGTCATTATTTATTTGGTGAATTATATTTGCCAAAGAGAATTGCAAAGATAAGATTTTTTGTTGAATGAAAATGATTTACTCTTATTCAACAATTGTTTTTTGCAGAAAAATCCGGACATTATTTCAGCACTATCAGGGTAGCAAAAAAGAAAATCCCTATTACCAAAGAGATAATCAGGAATCAAAAAAAAGAGACTGCCAATCCAATGCAATTTTGCAAGAAGAGCTATTTTCGCACAGAGAGCAAAGTAGAATTATCGGATACAGCTGTATTAAAATTGATATCAGCTTCCATGGCATAATGATCGGAAAGATTTGAAGGCTTTGTTCCTACCCTGGCGTAAAAGGGTTGTACTTTGCGTTCGATATGACCAATCCACTGATCGTTGCGAACCAAAATATAATCAATCACCCGTTTTTTGCCCGATGTATTCCGGATCAAAGTGTTGTCTATTTCGTCGTATGTAAATTTGAGATCTCCGCTTATGACACCATTATTTGCTTCGAGTGTATGAAGCATTGATTTATAATTGACATCATCATCCATATCAATATTGAAATCGCCACAAATAAGCTGAGGTATTGCGGGATTGAAATACGGATTCAACAAATGTTCTTTAATCTCACGGCACTGCTTATCGCGTACGGGCTGCGAATTATCCGCCTGCAGGTGTGTGGCAAGCAATTGAAACTTTGCACCATCAAAACTACCCTGAAAAAGCACAGCTCCTTTACGCGCTATAATATCAAAACCTTCGCTGAGACTAAATTTAATTTTAGCCAGCTGGGTAAGGGGCATTTTACTGACAATCCACAATCCGCTACTGGTTCGAAACGGCCAGAAACCACTGTTGGCCGGTCCGTACTGATACGGATATTCTTTTGCCAATCGTTTAGCCAAAACATGCCGGCATTTGATACTAAACGCTTCCTGAAAAACAATTATCTGATAATCGGAGTGAGACAACTCACCGGCAATTGCTTTAGCCCGTCTTGCATTGTGATTAAACAAGCTCAGATAAGGCAACATATAAATATTCCAACTCAGAATTTTGAGTGACTTTGCGTCCATACTTGATTTTTGCGTTAATTGCGATGGTTGACTCACAGCACAGGGAATAACAAACATCATCAATAGAAAAAAGAAACTCAGTTTTTTGTTCATAATAGTTTGCATTTAGAATCTATGCAAACTAACAACAAGCATTTTACAACCCGATTAAAACCGAATGACTATATGATGAAAGAAAAAATCCCGACAATCGTAAGATTATCGGGACTCGTTCGTGCGGCTGAAGGGACTCGAACCCCCACGCCTCTCGGCACCAGATCCTAAGTCTGGCGCGGCTACCAATTACGCCACAACCGCAAGTGTGTAATGCGGGTGCAAAGATACATCCTTTTTTGGTTTTGACAAACTTTGACCGAATTTTTTGAGACTAAATTGTATCCGAGCTTTACAAACAACAAAGCTTCAAGAGCTTTACAATCATTTTTTTTCGAAGAAGCTGTTATTGCCTCATCGTTTTAGCCACCCGAAAGTGGGTACTCACCAATATTTCATCAATCAAATCGGCACGAGACGCCCGAATCGGGTTGATGTCAATGCCACCACGACGTGTGTACATAGCCGCCACCATAAGCTCCGAAGGTTGAAAAGCATCCCAAAAACGCTTGTAAATCATCTCCACTACTTCTTCGTGAAAATGATTTTCTTTTCGGAACGAAACAAGATATTCCATCACCGATGCCAGATCGATATCGTGACGCGAAGTGATGCGGACAAATAAATCGCCCCAGTCAGGTTGATTAGTGACACGACAATTGGACCGCAACAAATCGGAATGAAAAGCATATTGGCGATCGGAATCTACAGAAATGCTACGGAGCAATTCCGGTGACTCCACAAAGCGCGAAAACACAATGGATTCTTGCTTCTGAACCGGCACCAGCACGTTCAGATTAAGTTGTTGCAATGAAGAAAAAGCCTGTTTCTCTTCACTTCGACTGTCGAACAGAACGACCGACACCCGCGTTTCCAGCAGCGTACTTAAATCGGATTGAATAATACCTGCAACCCGCTTTTCGGCTTCGGCAACCGTTGGTCCGAACCGATCCATGTTGAAGGCATTGAGATATAATTTCAACGATTTGGATTCGACTAAAAACCGACTATCGGCTGCATAAATCAGCTTGAGCACGCGCGACACAGGCAAGCCGTTGTCGGTGAGAAACGAAAGCTCATAACAATTCCACACATCGTAGCCCACAAAAGGTAGCTGTGCGTCATCGAGTCCGTAATGCAGCCTGTTTTCGGAACGCGGAATGCGAAACAGAATTTCAGAGCCGTATTGATCGGGTGTTTCTGTTTTTTTTCCGAGTAAAGAGTCCTTTATATTAAAATCCATAATTGATCAGGTGACGAAATTATTGGCTTATTGAAATGACTTACTATCTCAGTTTAGCACATTTACGACTCAACCAGTCGCGCTCATCTTCGTTGAGCAGCGGCGAAATTTTATCATACACTTTCTGATGATACTTATTTATCCAGTCAATCTCAGTCTGAGTCATAATTTCCAAATCGATGAGTTCCTGATCGATCGGACAAAGCGTGAGTGTTTCGAATTTGAGAAATTGCCCAAATTCAGTTGTCTGAGCAGGCACAATCACCATCATATTTTCGGTACGTACCCCGTATTGATCGGTACGATACAGCCCCGGTTCGTTGGACATCACCATGCCCGGCTCCAATACCACAGAGTTTTCTTCGGCACGAATGCTTTGCGGTCCTTCGTGCACATTGAGGAAATGACCTACACCATGGCCGGTTCCGTGTCCGTAATTAAGCCCTAAGTCCCACATGGCTTTACGCGCCAGAATGTCAATCTGCGAACCGCGTGTATTAACCGGAAAAATGGCTGTATCCAGTGCAATATTTCCTTTTAGCACCAGGGTAAAATCCATTTTTTGTTGCACAGTAGGTGTTCCCAGCGCAATGGTACGGGTGATATCGGTCGTTCCGTCGAGGTACTGACCGCCGGAATCAATGAGCAGGATATTTTCAGCTTTTAGGGTAGAAGCCGATTCAGGCGTGGCGCTGTAATGGACTACTGCACCGTGAGGGCCATACCCAACGATAGATCCGAAGCTTTCGCCCATAAAGTTTTTACCCGTGCTCCGAAATTTGCACAACTGTTTGTCGATAGACAATTCGGTATGCTTGCCGGTCTTTACATTTTCTTCGAGCCACATGTAGAAACGTGTAAGTGCCACACCGTCTTCCACCATGGCACGACGATAGCCTTCTATTTCCACAGCGTTTTTAATGCTTTTCATTTTGTTTACCGGCGACAAACGGTTGCATATTCCGCAACCGGAAGGAATGGCTTCGAACAAAGACTGGTTCAGCTTGGCACCATCCAACAAGACCAGTTCGGAAAACGGAATAGCTTTCAAGGCCTTGTAAATATCGGTATACAGAGCAACGGAAACACCTTCGGACTGTAGAAAAGCCGTAGCCTCGGGAGTCACCTTTTCGGGCGCAACAAACAGAGTGGCTTTGTCTTCGGTGACAAGTGCATAAGAGATAACCACCGGATTGTAGCTTACATCGTTGCCACGAATGTTGAACAGCCACACAATTTCGTCGAGAGCCGAGAGCACAAACACTCCGGCATGTTCTTTTTTCATTTGCCCGCGAAGCGACTGAAGTTTTTCGGCAACAGATTTTCCGGCATATTGGGAGTCGAAAACAAAAAACGGATCGGATGGCAATGCCGGACGGTCGGTCCACACCTGCGAAAGCAGGTCGACGGAAACCAATTCCACCCCGGCAGCTTTCAGCTCGGCTTTCATGGCTGCATAAGCATTTACCGAAAACATCTGAGCGTTCACTCCCACCCGTTCGCCGGCTTTAAGTTCGGCACACAGCCAGCTAATAATATCAGGCGTTTCGGGCTGAGCCAGTTTCATCAAATCGATTCCGGTGTCGGCGAGTTGCTCTGCACCTTGCAAAAAATAACGCGAGTCGGTCCACAATCCGGCTTTTTCAAGCCCCACTACAGCAGTTCCTGCTGAGCCTGTAAAACCCGAAATCCACACACGTTCTTTCCAATAGTCGGCTATATACTCACTGGCATGCGGATCGGTACCGGGAATTATACAAGCCGAAACGCCGGCATTTTTCATTGCTTCGCGAAGCAATTCGAGGCGTTTTTTTATTTGTTCCATTTTATATATCGTTTATTATTATACGTTTTTTTTGCAAATGCAAAGATAAAAATTATAAATGATTATATGCCGATAATGCAGGCAGAACTGAACTTAAAAATCGACAGAACCCATGCCATAATAATTTCTTTTTATTTACACAGTTTTTTGGACAGTACCAACTACAGAATATACATAACCGGCTACACAAGTTACAAAGCTAACTCGACAAGTTACAAAACTAATTAGACAAATTACAAAGTTAACTTTACAGATTACATAATTAAATGGATGACCTACATAGTCGGCTCAACAAACTATATTGTTAACCTCACATCTTACATAACCTGCTCGACAAGTTACATTATAAACTCGACAAATTACAAAGCCATCTCTGCAAATTACATCATGAAATTTGTAGATTACAAAGCCAACTTTGCAAGTTACATTATTTGCTCGACAAATTACATTATAAATTACACAAATTACACAGCGCGCAGAACAGACTAAGGAACTGTATTGACAAAATGAAATGGATAATAAACCGGACCAACAACGAAAATAAACCGAAACAATGCTTGCTGCGAATGTTACTCAATACCGTGAGACAACTACATAGGTAGATTTCGTTATTTATTGATTTGTTTTTCCACAATAGAACACATAGAAAATATCCCTATAAGCGACAAAATTAAGGGGCTAAAAAACTTAGTTCACATAGTAAAAGTATCTGACGATACTTTTGCGCAGCCAGAAATTATCCCGATATTCGGGATAATACTATGTGCTCTTAGTCTTATATCTTCTATTCAAAACTATTGTGAACTATGTGGTAAAAAAATATATCAATAATAATTATCACACAGCATATCTATATAGACTAATGCATTTTGCGCTACGAATCTTGCTAAAATATTATAAAAAAAATTCACGGCAAACTGTCACATAATTATTTTCAGATAAAAATATTTAAAAGCACTCTTTTACTCATTTTTGATTCGGAAAATATTTTATAGATTTGCATTAACTTTTATCAAACTAAAAAAAATACTTTATGAATGATTACCAAAATGCCAAACATGCTTCTTACAAATTGATGGTCATAGAAGCAAAAAAGTATCCAAAAGAAGTAGCTATGATACCTGCATTTGCCACAGGCATGGCTCGACTGGAGACAATCAACAAGCTGACTGAAGAACTTGGAATTCAGCAAGCCAAAAATCTGACCGGTATCACAAAAAACAAAAACGCAGTAGCAAACACGGTCATCGATTATCTGTTGGATATATCGGGAGCAGTGCACTCGTTTGCCGTTTCGCAGAATGACAAAACACTACAGGGCAAAGTTAACTACAAAGTAACAGCAGTAGACCGAATGTCGATACCCGACCTCCTTAAAGCAGTTGCCATTGTGATTGAAGAAGCCGACAAGCTTACGCCGGAACAGTTGACAGAGCAAGGAATAACAATTGCCGAAATAACTGAATTTAAAGCCGGTTATGCCGAGCTAAACACCACAAATTCAGACAAACGCACTGCTGAGATAGATCGCTCTGGTTACACGCAACAAATAGCCGACCTGTTTGCCGAAGCTGCCGACTTAAAAAAGAATGTACTCGACCGCCTTGCCACTCAGTTCCAGCGCAAAGCTCCGGAGTTTTACCAGAAATATAAAGCCGCCTCAATAGTTATTTACAAGCGAAAAAAAAAAACTTCGACGACCAACGAGGCAAAATAAAAACCAACAAACTATACGGGTGCTGCGATAAAGACAGCACCCGTTTTTTGTTTGATTGAATCTAAATGAATATGTTTTGCAAAATAATAACTTACACAAAGCCTCAAAACAGATCTAAAGTACATTGGTTTAATACCCTTTTTTAGAGTGTTATTGTTATTCTTGGCGATATCATCACTTTGGATCTATAAACCTAATACAAGATTATTTCGAAAAGAATTTATCGTTGCAACTCTCATTTTATTACTTATTAGTCATTAAATTAAACATCCAAAGTCCAAACCAAACAGCGCATTACATATCGAGAATTGCAATGTCTATTTAGTTAAAAGCAAATAACCAAGCCATTGAGAATAGAATAAATACCATATAAAATTCAATCCTCAGTCACTATTTTATCCATTTTTAGTTGATGTTTAATATTTCTACGAAGAGTACTGAATTTGGGTTGAAAACGATGAGAACGTAAGGAACTTTCTTTTAAAAGAAACATCATAAGGCAAAAAAGTCCGGCAATACACAACCACCCGTATATTTCCTTCATGCTAACCAACACAGCCTGTTGTTGCAGTTTACCGTAGAGAGTATCCACAGGAATATGACGTACAATTAAATTAACGTTATCCAGATTCGCTTCAAGTAGCATTTCATTTTTCTTCATCACTATTTTAAACACTTGCGTCAAAAATGCTTCACCTACAAGTGCTCCACAGCAGGCACTAATAAACGACTGAACGGTAAGTGACTGCCAAAAGTTAGAAAATGGAACTTCCATAAGTGCTGTGATAAAAGTTATAGCAATAAGTATATACCCCGCCCCTCGCAGCATTATAGGGAAAATGAGCATTTCTTTAGGCAAATTATAGTCAATAATGAAATACATCACTAATAAATAGCCTATTATTAGCAGAAATCCAATTAGCGTCATTGTTTTAAAAGTCCACTTACGCAAGGCAAAAGTTTGATAGGCGAAAACTGCACCAAGCACAGTGCCAAGCACAATTACCCAATTAAGCGAAACAAGGTTGAGAGAGTCATAACCCAGAATTACTTCGGTATAAATACGTTCAAAAAGCCCGGATGGACTAATCAGAATTTCGACCACAATGAAAAGAAGAAATGTTAGCCACACCGGGCGAAAAAGCCAGGTGTTGTTAGCAATATATGGGTGTCGAACAAATGATGCACGCCATAAATTGAGAGCGAGAGCAGTTAGGCCAAATATCGTTCCCATCCAAATTTCGGTAGATTGATACCAATCGTAATGTTCACCATAATTAAGAACAAAAATGACACACAATATGGTTATTCCCCAAAGCAAAGCCCCCAACCAGTCTATTCCAAAAAGTGGAAGTTTCGGCATATGACGGTAATGACGAAAAGTAACGAATGTAATCAATATCAGACACAACTGTGCTCCGATAATGAACCAATACATGTATTCCCATTTAGTAAGAAATGCAATATAAATGGTGGTTAATCCAGAAAGGTATATAAAACCTTGAACACATACCTGAATATAGCAAAACCACACCGCCATATCACGCTTTGGAGTTACCCATAGCTGAATACTACTATTGCAGGTAAAAGTACCCCACATGCGGAAGATGCCAGCAACAAAACAAGTCGCTACGAGAACAGGTACACTACTTGTATTCATGCAAATTAAATTACATGCTATAAGTCCAACACCGGATCCCAACAATGATGTTTTGGTGGAAAAACGAAACTTCAGACGTAACATAATAGTAAACGTAAGCCCTAAACCAACTAATGAGGCATAGCCTGCCATCAGTATGTCTTCATGCATCAACGCCAGCGAGCCCGACATCTCTGCAACCGCAGCCATATAAACGCCACCCGAGAACTGATAGATAATAAAAAAATTGAATAGTATCCATGGCTTTACTTTCTCGGGTACAAAATTTCGAATGTCAGGTATTGTAAATGGTCCTGAATGATGATCCATAACTTAATATTTTACTTCACATTCCACATTCATACCAGTACGCAGTTTTTCCAAATTCGATTTCTTGTTTTCCGACGAAAACTCAACGCGCACTGGGATTCGTTGTTCCACCTTTACAAAGTTTCCTGCAGAATTATCCTGCGGAAAGAGTGAAAAGCTGGCACCGGTAGCCCGTGAAATTGATTTTACTTTGCCTTTGAAAGTTACATTTGAAATAGCATCAATCTTAATATCCACTTTTTGCCCCTCATGTATGTTTGCAGTCTGCGTTTCTTTGTAATTTGCGATTACCCATTTTTCAGTTTCGTTTACAAAATCGAGCAAAGTCTGACCGGGTTGAATAAGTTGCCCTTCTTCAATGTTTTTTCGACCGGTAACTCCATCGCAGGGTGCCAGAATCACGGTATATGAAAGATTTAGCCTGGCAAGATCCAAAGCAGCTTTTGCTAATTTAATTCCTCCATCATTTTGATTGAGACGCATAGTTTGTTCATTTTTCACTAAAGAAGTTGAGTTCCGCTGTCGTTGCATTTGCTCGCAGTGCGCTTTGGTTGCCTGATAGTTGGCACTTACAACATCAAACTGTTGTTGTGTTACGGCTTTCTGTGCCAACAGGTTTTTGTAACGAATGTATTCCTTTTCTGCATTTTCTAACCTCACACGGCTCTCTTCAATCCCAGATTCCGTAGCACTGATATTGCTCTGAGTGGTAAGAATGCTGGTTCCCATTGCTTTTTTGCCGACAATAGCATTTTGGTAGTCGGCTTCAGCTTGTGCTAAACGATAGCGAAACTCCATGTCTTCAATTACGACCAACGTATCCCCTTTTTTCACTTGTTGGTATTCCTTAAAATATATTTTTCGGATAAACCCTTGTACGCGCGAGTTTACAGGTACAATTTGCTGCTTTACCTGTGCATTATCTGTAAATTCAATATTTCCTAAATGTACAAATTTGGCACTTACCCAAACAATACCACCTATTAGTAATAGACTAACTACGATATTATATACTAATTTCATTCTTTTCTTTCCCATGGCTTTATATTTATTTTATAATTCCGATTAGTTATTTTCTGATTCTATTTCCAATTTCCCGTTGCAATTTATAATAGTTGTAGATAACATTAAGCCGGGCATTTACGACCTGCAATTCGGCGTTAAGCTTCGTGTTGCTGGCATCGAGCATTTCGGTAATTAATACCAACTCACTCAAATATCGATTATTGATAATACGATAGTTTTCATCAGCTAAGCGATTACTTGTTTCGTATACCTTTAATTTATCAAACGATTCCATAAATTTGATGTAAGCACTATGCACCGCCACTTGTGCATGTTCCAGCGTAAGTGCTTCCTGGTCTTCGGCAATTAATTGTTTTTTGTTAGCTAGTTGTACTTTTCGGTTGGTTTTGTAAAGTGATGCCAAGTTGTATTTTACTCCTACACCCACATACCAATAATTATAATTACTATTTATAGTAGGTACTTCGATTAAAATAGGTCCGTCGAAATGATTTGCTGCCACCAACGCAATATTCGGATAATATTCGGCTTTTGCAATGCGTGTCTCTTTGGCTGCAATTTCTTTGCCCAAAGCCGCCGATTTCAACTCAGGCAGATTCTCGGTAGCAGCTTTAAGCAGATTCTCTTTGTTTGCCGAACTCAAATCCATATCAAGGACAGAAGAATCGGGTATTATTTTCACCTCAACAGGTAATCCGAGCGTAGCTACCAGTTGGTTATTGATTATCTTACTATTATTATCAATTTCAATTAGTCCCAACTTCAGGTTTTGCAGCATCAGCTCATGACGAGTAACATCGCTGCCTAAAGCCATTCCCTGCAACTCTTTCGATTTTATCTGCTGAATCAGCATCTCGGTCTGCTCAATATTTTTTAGAAATACTTCACGTTGATTTCTCAACTTGTACAGATCTAAATAATACCCTGTTACTAAGAAACAAATATCCAACTCATTACGGTCGTAGTTAAGTTGTGCCATTTGTTCCTCCAGCTTGGATTTTTCTATGTTTGTAGTTATGGCTCCACCAGCAAAAATCACTTGTGAAGCCTCTAAACTGAAATTATTACCAAGATGTGGCATTTCGAAATGCTGGACATTCGAAAAATCTCTATCCATTAATACAACATTACCAAGATACGAAGCCGAAAATGAAACATCAAGTGAAGGCAACGAGGTGGTTTTTATAAATTTAGTAGCTGTCCGTGCCGTTTCAACGCCTGTTCGTGCCAGTTTTAATTGTTTACTGTTGGCAATAGCCAATTCAAACACCTCGGATAAAGTGAAGGTTTTCTCCGTTTGGGCAACAAGGCTTTGCATAGCTAATAGCAAGGCACAAAGTACCACAATAGAAGATCTTGTTTTCTTTTTATTCATTGAGATTCTATTTATTTTAGGGGACAAAGGTCGGGGTAATTAGTAGATAAAAGGTTGTCTCGATTTCCATGAAACTTATCCTTTTTTCCATAAAAAATAAATCAAATCGATAAAATGAGTACATTTGTGTACAAAATAAGAACAACACGAAATGCATCTATCATCTCCGGACTTATTCTTTAGTAACAAAAAGAACGTTGAAAACGATTTCCAAATTTCGTTGCAATGCAACGACTTGCCAATAATTTTTTCTCCTTGCCGAATAAACTATTGCCAGGTATGTGTGTGTTTAGCCGGCAACGCAGAGATAGAGGTGGACTTACGCTCGTTTCACTTTGTCCCAAATGATATTATTTTGGTTTTTCCAGGGCAGATATTAGCCTGTAATGAAAAGTCAAGCGATTTTTCCCTTACTTATTTCTCCTTTTTCAACCTGCTAATTGATGATATTCTATATAGATTCCCAACAGCGTTTATCGGTTTTTTAAAAGAAAATGTAAAATATCATTTGCCCGAAACGGAAAAAGACAGAATGATTACAGAATACTTTGCTGCTTTACATAGCAAATTTCACGACACTGAAAATGTATGTCGTAGTGAAATAATATTGAATCTGCTACATAATTTTTATTTAGACTTATACAGCAAAGTAATTGCTCGCAATGAGATACATACCCGTCAGCGTAAACGTAAAAAGGAATTACAGGAAGAATTTTTCCGTTTAGTAAAAATTCATCCGGAAAATCGTGAAGTAGGCTTTTATGCCGAAAAACTGTGCATAACACCCAAATATTTGTCTATTATAACAAAAGACAGTACAGGAACTTCAGCCAAAGAACTCATTGATAAATTTGCCATAACAGAACTTAAGTTGCAGTTAAAATCAACCACTATGCCACTCAAAAAAATTGCCGCCCAACTAAACTATCCTTGTGAGGCATTTTTATGCAAATACTTTAAGAAACACACTGGTACAACACCATCACATTATAGAAACGTAAGTAAGTAAGCTCCTATGAAATAACTAAATTATAAAATCCCAAAACTGAAACGTCTCTCTTATCTTAGCTTTTCCACTAATAACAACAAAGATTTAAAGTTATTTCTTGCCCGTCAAAATATAAATTTTAGTATTTTTGCCGCTGATTTCCGGTTGATGCCACTCATCCGCAAAGCACGGTGTGAGTGACATCCGAATTATAAAGAAAAATTTTACGAATGAAAAAGATAATCTCTTATCCACTCTCATTAGTAGCTTGTTTTCTGTTCTTTTGTGCCATCTGTGTGTTTCATCCTATTCAGTACATTTGCTTAAATGTATTCGGATATCAGGCGCACAAAAGAAGTGTAGACCTACTAAACCTTGTTTTACTGCGTGTGTTACTTGCCCTTTTATCAACGGCAGAAGTAGAAAACAAAACCGATCTGCCGGAAGGCAAACCACTCATATTTGTAGCGAATCATCAGGGCTTGTTCGACATTATCGGCATCGGTTGGTTTCTGCGCAAGTATCACCCTAAGTTTGTAAGTAAAATAGAATTGGGGAAAGGTATTCCCAGTGTGTCGTACAATTTAAATCATGGCGGGTCGGTATTGATCAACCGGAAAGATCCCAGACAGGCACTACCCGCTTTAAAGCAAATGGGAGAATATATTGAAGCTACAAACCGGTCGGCTGTAATCTTCCCCGAAGGAACGCGCTCCAGAACCGGAGAACCCGGAAACTTTGCTTCCAACGGATTAAAAATCTTGTGCAAATTTGCTCCGAATGCACTGGTAGTCCCCGTTACCATCAACAATTCATGGAAAGTATTTCGTTATGGTAAGTTCCCAATGGGCATTGGTAACCGGCTAAAGTTTACGATTCATCCAGCCATGGCTGTAAACGAATGCGATTTCAACACCCTGTTTGAAAAAACAGAAAAAGCCATTGTGGGCGACATCGTTTAATGAACCAGCTATAACAATGATCTGAGCAGATAGATAAACCAACTAATAATAAATTCAGTATGATCTACCAAGAGTTTCAACCCGACTTATTATTAGACGATTTTGTAAAAAGTTATTGGTGGTTCGATAACTCCACCACCGGACAGCTTGACTTTACAATTCTGCCCGACGGCTGTTTTGATCTTATCATTTCGTTCAATAATTACAAACAAAATGAAATATCACTAACAGGACTTTGGACCAAACAGGTGGAAGTGTCTATCGAACCTAACACGCAACTCTTTGGGATCCGCTTTAAACTGCTGGCGGTTGATTATATTTTGCAACAAAACATTGCTTACTTTTGCGACAGTGAACAAGTGAAATCAAATGACTTCTGGCAAATAGACACTATCCCATTCGACGATTTAAATAAGGCGACCGAAGAACTGAATAAAATAATACTATCCGCTTTAGGCAGTAAACAGGGAATTGACGGTCGGAAACAGAAACTTTTCAATTTGCTGTACCAAACAAATGGCGAACAAACCGTTGAACAATATTCACAACAGGTGTGTTGGACAAGTAGGCAAATAAACCGGTATTTTAAAGAGCGATTTGGGCTTCCGCTAAAAGCCTATTGTAAGATTTTACGGTGTCGTGCTTCCTACAAACACATTAAAGACGGAAAACTGTATCCCGAACTTAATTATTTTGATCAGTCGCATTTCATCAAAGATCTGAAAAAACACACCGGAAATAACCCGACGGAATTATTCGAGAATAAAAACGACCGATTTTTACAATTGGCAACTATGAAGAAAAAGTAGTTTTGCAGTATTAATCATAAAAAAAACAGCAAAATGAAATTTAGTAACATCAGACTTTTAGTGAACGACTTCGACAAGTGTTTCACTTTTTACAACGACATTCTTGGTTTAGAATGTACCTGGGGCAAATCCGGCGACAATTTTGCCAGCTTCAACATCGGCATTCCGTCAGGGCTTAATCTTTTTAAAGCAGAACTCATGGACATTGCTATTCAGAACACAGGCACAAGAGAAAATGAATTTGTGCAGGATAAAATGGCAATCATTGTGCAGGTTGACAACCTAAACGAGACTTACAACTCGTTGCAAAGCAAAGGAGTGAATTTTCTGACCGAGCCGAAAGACATGACTGCATGGGGAATACGAGTTGCACACTTCAGAGATCCCGAAAGCAATCTGATAGAACTGTATTCGGAGTTACCTAAAGAAAAATGGGACGAAGATCTGATTGAAGATGAAAAGAATTTTCAAAAAGACAAATGACAAAACAGCAAACCATTAAAGAACTCACAATCATTCCGGGGATCGGCAAGTCGTTAGCTACCGATCTTTGGAATATTGGCATAACTTCTATCGCTGACTTAAAAGGAAAAGATCCCGATATACTATATGATCTTTCTAATGCATTCGCCTGAACTGTCCAGGATCGATGTGTGTTGTATGCTTTTAAATGCGCAGTATATTATGCCAATACTCCGGCTGATGAGCACGAATCCGAAAAACTAAAATGGTGGAACTGGAAGGATGAAAAGTTGTTATGAGTAAATAGTTACGAGGACAGAGGACAGAGTTACAAGGATAGACTAGTAGATATTATTGCTTAATCAAACCAATTACAATCAATGAGAAATATCAGACCAAGAGCTACAGAGTCATTTAATTCACATAACAACAAAAGATTTTGAATCATGAAACAACTTGAGAAACTGGCAGAAAACACGTCTTTCACTGCGATAAACATGGGTAATTTAGCCGACATAATGGATTACTCGCTGATTCATCCGGTAAATAAAAAAGTGCTGGAAGGTAAAGTCTTTTTAAAAGATGCCACACAAGCAACAGGGACGGAAATCTCATTTAATTCGCTTCCGCCACACTCGGAACAGCCTTATTTTCATATCCACCGAAAAAACGAAGAAACTTATATCATATTAAAAGGTTTCGGATTCTTTCAGGTAGACGAAGATTGCTTCAACATAAAAGAAGGCAGTGTTATACGGGTTGCACCACAAGGAAACCGCGGCATCTGCAATTCATCGGATGAAACGATGATTTATATGGTCATTCAATCCAAAGAAAACTCGTTAGAAGAGCATACCACAGCCGATGGAGAAAGACTTCCATTCAACCCCAAATGGAAATAAAGAATCAATTCTGCGGCACATCTGTTTATGACAGACAACCGACCGGAAGATAAATTTCATATAGGGACGGTGCTCAGCTGTCCCTACATTTCACAAAACATCCGAACTAATTCCCTTGTCAACTCGTTTTGTAATTCGTATCTTTGCGGGTTCAATTTTCAATTGAGCGCAAATCATACAAACACCAGCAAATCCCATTGAGCAATAAAAACTTTTTTCCTGTATAATAGGTTTTTAAAGTCTGATTTATGTTGGGTTCATAGCATTTGTATAATTTGCAATCCTTACTTTAAACAAAACTGTTTTGGCTAAAAATTCCGACATACAACCCATCGAAGCTTCAGAAAGAGTAGAAGTGATCGGTGCTAGGGTTCACAACTTAAAAAATATCGATGTTTCCATTCCGCGTGATGCTTTGACGGTGATTACCGGACTAAGCGGCAGCGGAAAATCATCACTGGCTTTCGATACGATCTTCGCCGAAGGCCAACGTCGTTATATAGAAACGTTCTCGGCTTACGCACGTAGTTTTCTAGGTAATATGGAACGCCCCGACGTAGATAAAATCACAGGATTGAGTCCCGTCATTTCCATTGAGCAAAAAACAACCAACAAAAACCCACGGTCAACAGTCGGGACTACCACCGAGATTTACGACTTTCTGCGTTTGCTGTTTGCACGTGCCGGCGAAGCCTTTTCGTATGTTACCGGCGAAAAAATGGTAAAATATTCCGAAGATCAGATTGTAGATCTAATTCTGAAAGATTACGAAGGAAAAAAAACATTCCTGCTTGCTCCACTGGTTCGTGGTCGTAAAGGGCATTACAAAGAACTGTTCGAACAAATCCGCAAAATAGGATATCTGCATGTCCGGATTGACGGTGAAATACGCGAAGCCACTCACGGCCTGAAACTGGACCGTTATAAGAACCACGACATCGAAGTGGTGATCGACAAACTATTGGTAAGCGAAAAAGACCGTCAACGCCTGAAACAATCGATGCAAAAAGCCATGCAACAGGGCAACGGCATCGTGATGTTACTGGAAAAAGACGAAGAGAACATTCGTTACTTCAGTAAGATGCTGATGTGCCCCACCAGTGGTATTTCGTACGACGAACCCGCACCGCACAACTTCTCATTCAATTCACCACACGGAGCTTGTCCACGCTGCAAAGGTCTTGGCTTTGTGAACGAAATTGACATGGATAAAATTGTACCCGACAAAAAGCTCAGCATCTACAATGGTGCCATTGCTCCACTCGGGAAACATAAAAACTCCACGATCTTCTGGCAGATAGAAGCTATACTCGAAAAATACGATTGCACACTCAAAACTCCGGTATCGGGTATTCCCGACGAAGCCATGGACGAAATAATGAATGGTACCGACGAGCGACTGCACATCAAAAATCAGGCTATCGGAACCAATTACTTTCTGAGTTACGACGGTATTTTGAAATACATCGAAATGCAGGCCGAAACCGGTGCTTCAGCTACCGAACAAAAATGGGCCAACCAATATTCCAAATCGGTAGTTTGCCCCGAATGTGACGGAGCCAAACTGCGTAAAGAATCCTTATATTTCCGGATTCACGATAAAAACATTGCGCAACTGGCAGCTATGGATATAGCTCAATTGTCGGAATGGTTGGCAAAAGTAGAACCGTTTTTGTCGGACAAACAAAAAGCTATTGCTGTAGAAATTCTGAAAGAAATCCGCACCCGACTCCAGTTTTTGCTGGATGTGGGACTCAATTATCTTTCGTTGAACCGCAGCTCTCAATCCTTATCGGGCGGTGAGAGTCAACGTATCCGGTTGGCTACACAGATCGGATCACAGTTGGTAAACGTGCTTTACATTCTCGATGAGCCGAGCATCGGTTTACATCAACGGGATAACGAACGCCTGATCCGGTCGTTGAAACAATTGCGCGACACAGGAAACTCGGTCATCGTGGTAGAACATGACAAAGATATGATGATGGCTGCTGATTACGTTGTTGACATGGGTCCCCATGCCGGACGACTGGGTGGTGAAGTAGTATTCTCGGGAACTCCTCAGGAAATGTTGAAAGCCGACACCTTGACGTCAGCTTATCTGAACGGTAAAAAACAGATAGAGATACCAACTGAAATTCGTCCCGGAAACGGACATGCCATTACGATTAAAGGAGCACGGGGTAATAATCTGAAAAATGTAAATGTTACTTTCCCGTTGGGAAAAATGATTTGCATCACATGAGTTTCGGGGAGCGGTAAATCGACCCTGATAAACGAAACGCTGCAACCAATCCTAAGTCAGAGCTTTTATCATTCATTGCAAGATCCGTTGCCATACGATAGTATAAAAGGACTGGAATATATTGACAAAGTAGTGCAAGTAGATCAGTCGCCCATCGGACGTACTCCACGCTCTAATCCGGCTACGTACACCGGCGTTTTTTCGGATATCAGAAATGTATTTGTCACCTTGCCCGAAGCAAAAATACGAGGTTACAAACCCGGACGTTTCTCGTTCAACACAGCCGGTGGACGATGCGAAGTCTGTGGTGGAAATGGTTATAAAACCATTGAAATGAATTTTTTACCGGACGTATACGTTCCTTGCGAAAGTTGCGATGGGAAACGCTACAACAAAGAGACACTGGAAGTTCGGTTTAAAGGGAAATCCATTGCCGATGTACTGGGAATGACCATCAATCAGGCAGTAGAATTTTTCGAGAATCAACCCTCCATTCTCAACAAAATAAAAACATTGCAGGATGTGGGATTGGGTTACATCAAGCTCGGACAATCAAGCACCACGCTTTCGGGAGGAGAAAGTCAGCGCGTAAAACTGGCTACGGAACTCTCGAAGCGCGATACCGGACAAACACTGTACATACTTGATGAACCGACAACAGGGTTACATTTTGAAGACATCCGCGTCTTACTTGGTGTATTAAACCGACTGGTGAACAAAGGCAACACGGTTATCATTATCGAGCACAATATGGACGTTATCAAAGTGGCCGATCATATTATTGACATCGGTCCGGAAGGCGGAGCAGCCGGTGGAACAGTGATTTGTACGGGAACGCCACAGCAAGTTGCGAAACATCCGACAAGCGAAACCGGACGGTTTTTGAAGATGGAACTAAACTCCTAAAAGGAAATTAAATTTGCTCCTATTCTAATGTTTCAGGAAAATATATTATTTTTACATGCTGACTTTCAAATAAAAACACTTTAAAAACGCATACTCTTAATCTTCCTTCAGGGCTTAGGGGTCAATTTAGAACAAAATGTCCGAAACAACCAAAAAGAAAGTACTTTTCATCGATCGTGATGGAACTATTATAATTGAACCACCTGTAACGTATCAGGTAGACACACTGGAACAAATGGAGTTTTTGCCCGCAGCGTTGCGCAATCTGCATTTTATCCGGCAAAAACTAGATTTTGAATGGGCTTTGGTTACCAATCAGGATGGTTTGGGAACCGAAGTTTATCCGCAGGAAAATTTTGATACCATTCAGGCTAAATTTCTTCAAACGCTGGCAAACGAAGATGTTACTTTCGACAAGATATTCATTGACAAGTCCTTCCCCGAAGAAAATCTGCCCACCCGCAAACCGGGAACAGCCATGCTTACCGAATATTTCTCTGAAAAATATGATTTGGAGGGTTCATTTGTTATCGGCGATCGTTATACAGATGTTGAACTGGCTAAGAACCTCGGTTGTAAGGCTATTTTCATTAGCGACGATAGTAGTATTCTGAAAGAAAAAGAACTGACTGAATTCTGTGCCTTACAGACAACCAGCTGGGACAAAATAACCGAATTTTTATTTGCCGGCGAACGTACCGCCACCATTAAACGAACCACCAAAGAGACTGATATTTTAATCGAATTGAATTTAGACGGTTCGGGCAAATGCAGCATTGATACAGGCTTGAAATTCTTCGATCATATGCTGGAGCAAATCGGAAAACATTCCGGATCGGACCTCACCATTAAAGTAAAAGGTGATCTGGAAGTGGACGAACATCACACCATCGAAGATACAGCTATTGCACTGGGTGAAGCACTGGGAAAAGCATTAGGAAACAAACGCGGCATTGAGCGTTATGGATTCTATCTGCCCATGGACGACTGTTTATGTTCGGTGGCACTTGACTTTGGCGGTCGTGCGTGGTTAGTTTTCGACGCAGAATTCAAACGCGAATTCATTGGCGATTTACCAACCGAGATGATTTATCACTTTTTCAAATCCTTGAGTGATGCTGCAAAAATAAATTTGAACATCAAAGCTGAAGGTGCCAATGAGCATCACAAACTGGAAGGTATTTTCAAAGCATTGGCCAAATCCATCAAAATGGCAGTGAAACGCGACATTTATCAATACGAACTACCCAGCACAAAAGGACTTCTATAATTTACGATTTATTCATTTACGATTGAAAACATGTTTTCATCCCGAAATATTATTTATTCTTTTATTCTTTTGCTAGCAAGTCTGAACCTTTCAGCACAAACTACCAGCTCCGATC